>DASWZY010000485.1:0-16821 GCA_036407055.1 Binatia bacterium | reverse complement strand
CGCCTGGCTTGACAAGCTGGATCGACATCTGAAGCGTTCGGCTGGTGGATTTTTGTTCGGTCAATGCGGGGTTAACGAGCTGCACGGTTCTTCGCTTGGCGGCGTCGTCGATGCCGCCAAGCTGGATGACTTCGCCGGATTCCATCAGACAGGAGTAGATCGCCGACCAGGGCCACATATGGGCCTCGAGCTTCGGCGCGCGGGTACGCGTCTGCCAATGTCCGCCGAGCGAGTGCTCCGCCATTCGGCGGTGCAGGGCTTCCACCCGCGGATCGGTTGTATCGACTTGGTGGCTCATCGCCGTTCTCCTTGTCCAGCTATCTTATACGGCAAAGCCGTTCCATCCATCAAGCGCCTGCGGCACAACGAATTTAAAGGCAAACGAATAGACTCGATAGCTCTCACAACGCATATAAGCGCGCAGCGTTTTTCCAAAGCACGAGCTCTCGGTTTTCCGGCGCGACGCCGCGGAAGCAGCGCTCAATAGTCTCGCGCGTATTCGGCCATGTCGACGTCGCCGCGGGAAAATTCGTCGACCAGAGGATGTGCTCGGCGCCGATGTACGGCTCGAACGGAGCGATCTCGTCGTACCACGCGTTCAGGTAGCATTGCCGTCGAAACATCTGCGACGGCGTGAGCTCGTAGCCTTCGCGGATGAGTCCGTCGTGATCGAACTGATGATCCGCCCATTCGAGGTAGAGCATGCCCCAGCTGAGCGCGCTTTCGGCGAGCACCACGCGGAGCTTCGGATAGCGCAGCAGAACGCGCGAAAAGACATACAGACCGAGAATAAATACGCTCGAGACCGGCTTGGTTACGGCTTCGAGCGCGTGCGCGAGCTCCGGCGCGAGACCTGAATACGGAGCATACTGGAGCTTGGGCGATGGACCCGCATGGAGGCACAGCGGAACATTCAAGCGCTCGCAGGCTGCCCAAATCGGATCGTATACGGGCTCGGCCACATGCGGCACATCGCGGAGATCCATAGGCACGGCCGGGAAAATAACCCCACGATGCCCTGTCGCAACGGCGCGCTCAATTTCCGCCACGGCCGCCTCCGGCGGCCAGACGGGCACGATGCACTGCGGGATGAAACGGTCGCTGGCTCCTCGCCATTCTTCGATGAGCCAATCGTTGTACGCCTGCACGCAGGCGAGCTCGAGCTCCGGATCTTTGAGGCGCGCGAAATTCTGCCCGGCCGAGCCGGCAACCGTCGGGTATAACACCGAATAGTCGACACCGGCGGCATCCATTGCCTTGAGCCGGTCGCTCGGACGATACGCCGCCGGGGGAATTTCTTCCCAGCGCTTCGGCTCGTGGTTGCGATCCTCCATCAGACCCGCGACTCGCGCCGGGCCGCCGTCGAGCAGCACTTCGCCGTCGACTATCCAACGCTCCGCGCCGTTCGCGCGCTCGATATGCGGCACGCGCACGCCCCAGCGGCTTTTGGACAGCCGCTTGGTCCAGAGATCCGGCGGCTCCTGCACGTGGTCGTCGACGCTGATCATGCCGTAGCGCAGTTGCATGGAAGAATCCGACTAAAGCCCAAGGGTTGAAGACAATGCGTTCGACGGCCGTATGCTTGCTTCGATGTCGTAGACTTTCAATGCGTTCTCATAAAGAAGCTTACGCCGGTCGGCGGCCGAGACGCCGTCGAGTACGCGCTCGACTTCCGCCCACGAACGAGGGTAGTACGAAGCGACGTGCGGGAAATCGGATTCCCACATGATGTTTTCGATGCCGATGTCTTCGCGCAATTTGATACCTTCGGCCTCGAACCAGAAGTTGACATACATCTGACGGCGAACCGCCTCGCTCGGACGCGTGGCGAGGCCGTGCGTCCATAGACGACGCGTCTCCCACTCGTGGTCGCACGCCGCGATGACATAGTTGAGCCCGCCGATGCCCGCCTCGGCGAAGACGATCTTAAGGCGCGGAAAGCGTTCGGCGATACCGGAGAAAATGAAATGCGGGATGATCTGAGCCGGCGCAACCGCCGACGTACTGGTGGACGCGGAATGCGCCTGGCGCACCGAGTAGCCGTTCCACTTTTTCGCCGACGCGGCGGTGTCGAGATTCGCCGACCCATGAAAATGGATCGGAACGTTGAGCTCCTGGCAAACTTCCCAGACCGGATACCAATGCGGCGCGGCGAGGTGCGGTAGCCCCTTCGGCATTTTGCCGGCGACGTTCACGCCGCGATGGCCGTTGATCACGGCGCGCTCGATCTCGGCGGCGATAATTTTAGGTTCACTTAGGAGCGGCAGGATGACGAGCGGCAAATATCGATCGCTCGCGCGGCGCCAGTCGGCGAGCACGTCGTTGTAGGCTTGAACGCAGGCGAGCTCGAATTCGGCATCGCCATATTCGTAATACGAGCCGCCCGGCGGATTGGGAAACAGCACCTCGGCGTCGACGCCGTCGATGTCGAGCGCTTTAAGCCGCTCCTTAGGATCGAAGGCCGTCGCCGGAACCTCTTCCCAGACTTTCGGCCAGGTTGGGAATGGATCGCCCATGACGGCCGGACAATTGCAGACATCGCCGCGCGGCGGCTGGCCGTAAATGCTCCAGCCATCGACCCGGTTTTCGTTTTCTTCCTTGCTCGCGACATGAGGAGTGCGGTCACCCCACTTGCTTGCGGACATGCGCGACGTAAAATCGTCGCGGTGGAACGCGGCGTGCGAGTCGGCACTGATCAGCCCGAACTTGATTTCCATGACGCGAACATACCCGGGATGAGGCAAGGCATCAAGTGCACTGGGCGTCACACCTCATGACACGCCACTTGATGCAGAGCATTTTTTTTCTCCAAAACGGGCTCTAGCGTTTTACACCTAGCGACTCGAATCGGACAGCGCGGCTCCAAACGGCAGCCAGGCGGCGGATTCACCGGCAGCGGCACCTCGCCCCTGAGGGATGATTGAATATTTTCCCTGTACGAGTCGACGGTCGGATTCGAAGCCAAAAGCGCTTTGGTATACGGATTTAAAGGCGTGTTAAAAATCTCAGCGACCGGAGCGATTTCCACAATCTTTCCGGCGTACATAACGCCGACAATATCCGCCAAATATCCCACGACATTCAGATCATGCGAGATGAAGATCAGCGTCAGTTTCAGGTCGCGCTGTAGCTTTTTGAGAAGATTCAGCACCTGCGCCTGAACGGACACGTCGAGCGACGAGACCGGCTCGTCGGCGATGATCAACTTTGGCCCCGTGGCCAGCGCGCGGGCGATGCCGATGCGCTGCCGCTGGCCGCCGCTGAACTCGTGCGGGTACCGATCGAGGTGCTCCGCACGGAGTCCGACGAGCTCGAGCAGCTCCGCCGAGCGCTGGCGGCGCGTCCGGCCTTTCACTCCATGAAAGTGAGTCAAAGGGCGCCCGACAACGTCGATGATTTTCATGCGCGGATTGAGTGAAGCGTAAGGGTCCTGGAAAATCATCTGGATGTCTCGCCGCAGCTCGCGCATATCTCGCTTCGCAAGACATAAAATGTCGCGGCCCTGGAAGAAAACCTCACCATCGGTTGCAGGAATCAAGCGTGTGATCAGCCGCGCCGTCGTCGATTTCCCGCAGCCACTCTCGCCGACCAAACCGAAAGTCTTCCCCTCCGGCACAGAAAAGGCGATATGATCGACGGCCTTGAGCAATTTGAGACCGGACGTCGCTCGGCTCATGAGCCCACCGCTGACGTCGTAATATTTCGTGAGATTTTGAACTTCCAGCATCAGGCACCCGGAAAATAGCAGGCGGCGAGATTTTCGCCATTCTTCGCTTGGAGGCGCGGCGTCTCGCTTGCGCAGATTTCTTGCGCCTTCGAGCACCGCGGATGGAATTTGCACCCGGGCGGCGGATCGAACAGGTTGCAGACAGCGCCGGGGATGGCCTTCAGCGCTTCGGCCCGCATGTTAGGCCGGGGAATCGCGTTGAGAAGAGCCTGGGTATACGGGTGCAGCGGCTGCGTGAACAAGGATTGCTTGTCCGACAGCTCAACCAGCGATCCCGCGTACATGACGCCGATGCGGTCGCAGAGACGCGCTACCACACCGAGATTGTGGGAAATGAAAATCAGCGCCATTTTCAGCTTCGTCTGCAATTCTTTTAATAGCTCGAGAATCTGCGCCTGAATCGTGACGTCGAGCGCCGTCGTCGGCTCATCGGCGATCAGCAGCTCGGGCTGGCACGCGAGCGCCATCGCGATCATCACGCGCTGACGCATTCCGCCGGAGAGCTCATGCGGATAGCGGCGCGCGAGCGTCTTCGGCGAAGGCAGCTGCACCAGGTGCAGTGTGTGCTCGGTAAATTCACGCGCGACTTTCGCCGAGTGTCGCATATGGACGCGGTAACACTCGCTGATCTGCTCGCCCACTGTAAGCGATGGGTTGAGCGACGTCATCGGCTCCTGAAAGATCATCGAGATCTTCCGGCCGCGGATCTTCTCAATCTCGCTTTCGCTTTTCTTTAGCAGGTCCTCGCCGTGAAAGAGAACTTCTCCGCCGGCGATCTCGCCGGGTGGGCAGGGAATCAGGCGCAAAATCGACAGCGAGGTGACCGTCTTCCCGCAGCCGGTCTCTCCGACGATGCCCAGCGTCTCTCCGGCGCGGAGCGAAAACGACACATTCTGCACCGCGCTCAACACGCCGTGCCGGAGATGAAAGCGAATCGTGAGGTTCTTCACCTCGAGCAAAGCCGCGTCCATCGTCAACGCTCGTACTGCCGCGGATCGAAAATATCTCTCAAGCCGTCGCCCAGAAGATTGAAGCCGAGGATGACCAGCGAGATTGTCAACCCGGGGAAAAAGGCCGCGAGCGGCTGGAGCTGTAAGAACGGCGTGACTTCCTTGAGCATCAATCCCCAGCTCGGCGTCGGCGGTGGAAGGCCCAACCCGAGAAAGCTAAGAGACGATTCGGCGAGAATCGCATGGGCGAATTCCAGGCTTAAGCGCACGAGCAGCGGCGAGAGGCAGTTCGGAAGCACCTGCAAAAAAAGGATAGCGCAGTCGGATTCTCCCGACATCCGTGCCGCCTCGACGTATTCCCTTTCCTTCTGCGTCAGCACGGCGCTGCGGACGATACGCGCGTTCGACGGAATGGCACCGAGTCCAAGCGCGATAAAAAGCGATGCAAATCCCCCGCCGGCGGAAGCCACCAGCGCGATGGCGAGAAGCCGTCCGGGAAACGCCATGATCGCGTCCATGAAGCGCATGATCGTCGAATCGATCCAGCGGCCGCGAAATCCCGCGATCGCACCGAGCGGAACGCCTAAGAGAGCGCCCAAAAACACCGCGCCGGCCGCTATCATGAACGCCGTTCGCGCGCCGAAGACAATGCGGCTGAAGGTATCGCGGCCGAGGAAGTCCGTGCCGAGCCAATGCTGCGCGCTCGGCGGCTGGAGGCGGCCGGCGATATTGATCTCATAGGGATCGTGCGTGGCGATCCACGGTGCGAAAACCGCCGCCAGAATTCCTATCGAGACAATGAACAGCCCGAGCAGCGCGAGGCGGTTCCGCGCGATTACGCGGAAGGCCTCGACAAATCGCGAAGCCGTCGCTCCCTTTTCTGCTGCCGTCCACACAGGCGGTGTTAAGGTCTCTTGCTTCACGCGCCGTTCTCTATTCGAGCTTGATCCGAGGATCGAGCCACTTGTAAAAAATGTCCACGATCAGGTTGATGAAAACATATGTCACGGCAATCAGTAATACAGCGCCCTGCACAATCGGGTAGTCGCGCTGGTAGATGCCGTCAATTAGGAGCCGTCCCACGCCCGGCCAGGAGAATATGGTCTCGATGATTGTCGCCCCACCCAGCAGCCGCGCCGTCTGCAACCCCACGACGGTGATCGCCGCGATCAGCGAGTTTCTCAGCGCGTGTTTCACGATCACCATGCGCGACGGCAGGCCTTTCGCCCATGCCGTGCGCACGTAATCCTGCCTGAGTTGATCGAGCATCTCCGCGCGGACGTACCGCGTCAGCGGCGCAGCAAGCTCGGTTCCCATCACAATCGCCGGCAGGCAAACGTGCTGCAAAAAAAGACCCGGGCTATCAAAAGGACTGGCGTACCCAATCGAAGGCAGCCACCCTAATTTCAAACTGAAAAGAACGATCAGCATGAGTGCGAGCCAGAAATCGGGCATGGCGACGCCCCAAAGCGCAAAGCCCATTGCGGCGTAATCTATCTTGGTATTCTGTTTCACTGCGGCGATCACGCCTGCGGGGATAGCGATGGCAAGCCCGACCAATAGAGCGGTGATCGCAAGATAAAGCGTCGCCGGATAGCGTTCGAAGATGATTTCGACGATCGGCCGCCGCGTGGCGAGCGACAGACCGAAGTCGCCGTGGACGATTTTGTCCGCCCAGTTGATATATTGAACGTAGACCGGTTGATCGAGGCCGATCTGATGTTGCAGCACCCGGTATTGCTCCGCGGTGATGCGCGCGCGCTCGTCCTGATCGATGCCCATCATGACGAGCACCGGATCTCCCGGAATGAGACGGACGAGGAGGAAAACCGCCAGGCTTACGAGAACGAGAACCGGAATAAGCTGCAGCACGCGGCGAACGACATAACGCGCAAGCATGACGCAGTCGCTACTTATCGATCCAAGCCCGGCTCAAGCCCCCGACGAACGGTTGAAAGTCCCCCGATGAATTGGTCTTAAATCCTTTCACGTAGTCGCGGAAAGTAAAAAAGCGTGGCGTGAAACCCATCGCGACGATTGGGGAATCATCGAGCAGTTTGGTCACGGCCTGCTTAAACAGAGCCTTTCGCTTCTCCAAATCGACTTCGACTTCCGCTTTCTTGATGAGCGCGTCGTATTCCTTATCGCAATAGGCGGTCTCGTTGAGACGCCGGTTTCTCGGGTCGGCCTCGCAGGCGTATTCCTCGTAGGCGGGCAGAGGATCGGGAAAGTCGCTGCCGCCCGCCAGCTTGAACATATATTTCCCCTGGCGCCTCGCCTCCAACGCGGAAGCGCGCTCAAGGATTTTGAGCTCTATTTTCACTCCGATTTTCTTCAGCTGCGCCTGAATCGCCGCGCCTTCGACCTCCGCAGTCTCGCCGCGGTTTCCCATGAGCTCGAGGGTTTCTCCTTTGTAGCCGGATTCTTTTAAATAAGCCTTAGCTTTGTTCAAATCATACTTCGGTCCCGGCACGTCGAAGTACCAGATGCTGGCTTTCGGAAATCGCTGATCGCTGACCTCGGCCAGCCCGAAGTAGGCCGCTTGCAGGATCTCCTGCTTGTCGATCGCATAGGCGATCGCGAGCCGAAGTTTTTTATTATTGAACGGCGGATCGGCCACGTTGAACTCGAGATTGCGCGCGCCGGCGCTGTTCGCCTTGGCGTAGCCGATGCCCTTGAGCTTTCCCTGCACGATCTGCTGCACCCACTCGTACGGCGTGCGCTCGATGATATCGACGTCCCCCGCCTGCAACGCCGTAAAGCGGACGGTCGCGTCGGCGATCTCGCGCATGATCACGCGGTCGACGAGCGCTTTCTCACCCCAGTAATCGGCGAAGCGCTCGAAGACTACTCTCTGCCCCGGTTTCCACTCGACGAACCTGAATGGACCCGTTCCGGCTGGAAACGCGGTGGGCTTTCGTAATCCTTCCGGCAGGGAGTCTTTCGGGATGACCGAGAAGGCGCGAATGTCGCTTAGCGATGTCAGGAAAAGCGGATTTACCTTCTTGAGCGAAATTCTAACCGTATATTTGTCGGGGGCCTCGACTTTGTCGATGGCGTCCAGGTCCGCCAATCCATAGGCGCCGTTTTTGGGGTTCAACGTGTAATCGATGGCGAACTTGACGTCGTCCGCGCTCATCTCTCTGCCGTCGTGAAACTTCACGCCTTTGCGCAGGCGGAAGGTATAGATTTTGCCGTCCTTCGAGATTTCCCACGATTCCGCCAGGCGCGGCTGAATCGCGCCTTTGGCGTCCCTGCCGAGCAGCGGCTCGAACATCAGGTCGCGGATTCGCGATTCCGTCGAGCTCGTGTTCACCAAAGGATTCATGAGCGCCAGCTCTTTCGTGACCGCGAGGGTGAGCGTGCCGCCGCGCTTCGGTTGATTGGAGGCCGCGTTCAGGTGTGAATGGATGAAAAGCGGCGAGAAAATAAGCGCGAAAATGAACAGGCGCTTCATGGCGAGCCTCCGATCGAACATCGATTCTTCCCTACCGTGATTTACCGACCGGTCCTTCGGCGGTCAATTTTTGTACAGCTTATCGATGTATCCGGAATTGTCGAGCTCCCGAAGATAGTGCAAGTCCCACAAGGCAAGCGGGCTCAGGTGCTTCGCTTCGGGCGATTTGATACAGCCGAGCTCGTAAGCGTTGATGATGCCCTGCGGCTCCGGGTAAGGCTTCTTCGGCACGCGGTCGAAAAATCGATAGTGATACGATTCGCCCTTCTTCTTGTTGAGGTTCCGAAGAATTTTCTCCGTCTTGTCCTTTTTCGTTTTCGCGAAATGAATCCCCAACACCAGGGCCTTAACCAACCGCTCGCCCAGGTCTTTCTTCTTGTGCAACACCGTGTAGGAGGTCGTGAGCGTCGGGCCGTTGATCATCGGCAGCGGGCCGAGCGGCAGCACGTGAAATCCCATGTCTTTGTATCTATCGGCGGCGTTCGCCGAGATGAAGCGGGCGTCCGCTTTGCCTGACTTGAGCGCCTCGAGCTGCCCGTCCGAGTCTTCATCTTCGATCCATTTCACCTGATCGATGCCGATTCCGTTGCGAATCAAATACATCATGTGGTTTCCCCGGCCGTGATGAAAGCCGCCGTCGCGCCCCTCCATCGCCGTGTCCGCGATCTTCTTCCCGCGGAGATCCTGAATCGAGTTGAGCGCCTCATGGGATGCGACGCATGCGTTCTGGCCGTTGACGGGCGAAGCCAAGCTAACGATCGGCTTTCCCTTCACGACGAGACCGTACGGGGTCAAATGATCGCCGGAGATGAAATCGATGTCGCCCTTGAACAGCGCCGCCTCGGCGTCAGGAGGCATCGCGCAATACTCGAAGCTCGTGAGATTCAGGCCGACCTTCTCCCAGATATCGGCCTCTTGCAGGACTTCCCACATCGGCAGGTGGCTGGCCGAGCGGTACACGCCGCTAATTTTTAGTTTGCGCTGCGCCATGCGATAATTCTCCTTTCGCTCGATAGATGCGTTTATCCCAACCCCCGAATCCGGTCAACCGTAGACGGCGGCTCACCTCGGCCTTGGAAAACTCTTTTACCTTAATTATATATATTGCCGCGTAGGATCGTTTCGGTATTAACGTAGCAGCGAGGCAGCAAATGTCACAATGGCTGGACATCCGTTCCCTCATCGATGAGATGGTCAACCGTCAGTTCGATACGCCGGAGTTCGAAAAACTCCTGGCGGTGCCACTGACGCCCGAGCGCGTCCGGGTCTACCGTCATCACATGACCTATTACGGAGCCAACAGGCGCGACTGCTGGGCATTCGTCGCCGGAAAGGCGCCGCTGGATGTGAAGCGCGCCATCTGGCAGCACGAAAAGGACGAGTTGATTCACGACGCGCGCATGGGACGCGCCCATGTCACGGAAGAAGACCTGCAGGAGCGCGACGAGTCGCTGCTCGTGCCCGGCGCAAAAACGGCTTTCTACGCGTGGCTTTACTGCGCGCGCGAAAAACCCTGGCTGGAAGGCCTCGTGTATTCTCATATTCTGGAACGGCGCAACAATAACGCTGTAGTCAAAGGCGGCGGCCTGTCGGAGCGTTGGAAGCGAAAACAGCAGGCGGAGCTAGGACTCAAAGAAGCCGCGAAGGATTTTCAGACGACCGTTCACGCGGTCGCCGACGAAGAGCACTCGGACCTTTTCGAGCCGATCTTCGCACGCTATGTCGACGGCAAAGCCGCAGCCGAAGCGGTGCTCGCGGCGACGCGCGATTGCCTAGCGATCGATCGCGCCTTTCGCGGCGCGCTCGCCGACGCGATGACCAGCGCTGATTAATGGACCGAACGATGTCTATCATCGATGCCGACGCCCACGTCGTAGAGTGGGAAAAGACTTGGGACTACATGGACGAGGCGGAGCGCACTTTCGCGCCGCACGTGATGATATTTAAAGATCCCCAGCGCCGGCCTTCGGAGCGGGCGAATGAATACTGGATGATCGGCGGCCGGGTTTTCGCCAAGGACGCCAACATCGGCCACGATATCGCCAAAGAGAGACGCGAAGCCGAAGATATCCAAGCGAGACTTGCGCACATGGACGAGCTCGGCGTCGATACGCAGGTGCTGTACCCTAGCCTGTTTCTGCGCATGCTGACTCCCCTGCCGCACGTGGATACGGCGCTCTGTCGCAGCTACAATCGTTGGCTCGCGGAAATTTGGAAGGCCGGCCGAGGACGACTGCGATGGGTCGTTATTCCGCCGCTGAATTACATCGACAAAGCAATCGAAGAACTCAACTTCGGGAAGCAGAACGGCGCCTGCGGCGTCTTCATCCGCGGCGTCGAGGGCGACAAGCTGCCTACCGATCCTTATTTCTTCCCAATTTATGAGGAGGCGAGCCGCCTGAACATGCCCATCTGCGTTCACGCCTCGCAAGGCAACCTCGAGATGTTCGACGTTCTGGGCCGCGGCGCGAGCTTGGGCCAGTTCAAATTCGGCCCGATTAATCTCTTCGGCACGCTCATCACGAGCCGCCTGCCGCAGAAGTTTCCCGATCTCCGCTGGGCGTTCGTGGAGGTCAGCGCCGAGTGGCTGCCCTATGTCATGAATCACGTGGAGATCGGCTATCGCCGCCAGGGCAAAAAATGGCCAGGTAAGGAGCTTCTCAAAGACAATCACATCTACGTCGCCTGCCAGACGAGCGACGACCTCCCTTACATCCTCGAGCATGTCGGGGACGACAATTTGGTCATCGGCACCGACTACGGCCACAACGACACGGCATCGGAGATCAACGCGCTCAGGAAGATCAAAGCGGATGGGCAAATTCCCGCAGAGTCGATTGACAAAATTTTAGGAGACAACCCCGCGGCGCTTTACGGGCTATAGGAGGATTCGAGATGCCGACCATCGATGCCGATGCGCACGTGATCGAAACCGAGCGCACGTGGGACTACATGGACGGCGCCGACGCCGAATTCCGGCCGGTGCTTGCAGCGCCGAGCGTCGACGGCAAGAAGGACTGGCTGATCGACGGCAAAATTTATTCGCGCGGCGGCAACGTCAACCGCAAGATTCCCGAAGCGTCGCGCGAGCTGAGCGACATCGAGCTGCGGCTCAGGCACATGGACGAACTCGGCATCGATATCCAGGTGCTTTATCCGTCGCTGTTTCTACGGCCACTGACGGCGCGGCCGGAAGTCGAGCAGGCGATATCGAGGAGCTACAACCGCTGGCTCGCGGATATTTGGAGAAAAGGCGAGCGGCGCCTTCCCTGGGTCGCCGTAATCCCGATGATGAACATCGACGCGGCGATCGCGGAGGCGCGCTTCGCGAAAGAAAACGGCGGCTGCGGCCTGTTCACCCGGGGCTTGGTTGAAGACAAAAGGCTCAGCGATCCCTATTTCTTCCCGCTCTACGAAGAAGCCGAGAAGCTGGACCTGCCGATCTGCATCCACGCGTCGACGGGAAATTTCGACTGGGTCGACCTCTTCAGCGATGAAGGCGGCTTCTCGAAGTTCAAGCTGCCCGTCCTCTCCGCCTTTCACTCGCTGGTTTTCGAGGGCGTGCCGGATAAATTCCCGCGCCTGAGGTTCGCTTTTATCGAGATCCGTGCGCAGTGGATTCCGTATCTCATGATCGATTTGCGCAAGCGCTTCGTGAAGCTCAACCGCCCCGTGGGTCCGGATCTGATGCGCGCGAATCGCCTTTACGTCACCTGCCAGACCGACGACGACCTGCCCTACATTCTGAAATATTCCGGCGAAGACAACATCGTGATCGGCTCCGACTACGGCCACGTCGACTCGGCGGCCGAGATCGACGCGCTGCGCAATCTTAAGGACAAAGGCGAGATCGAGCCGCGCATCATCGATAAGATTCTCTACGACAACTCCAAAGCGCTGTATGGCCTATAGCCGTAGCAGCGGCTCCCTTCTCGCCGGTCTTCTCCTGCTCTCCGCGTTTTGCTCCGATGCATCGGCCGAGAAAACCCGCATCGCCCCCTCCTCTCCCGGCCTTTCGGCCTGGCCGATTCACCTCGCGGCGAAAGAGGGCTTCTTCACCCGCGAAGGCCTGGACGTCGAAATCATCGTGATGCGCACCAATGTGGGCATCCTCGCGCTGACGACGGGCAGCGTCGACTACACGACGGCCGGAGGGTCGGCGATGCGCGCCGCCGCCAACGGCGCGCCGCTCAAAATGGTAGCCAATACGAACAACAAGGCGGATCTTTGGATCATCGGCCAGAAGGATCTTCATCGCATCGAAGATCTCAAAGGAAAGATCGTCGGCGTCGGTGGCAATCAGGGCACGCAATTCTACATGGCTTACGACATGCTTAAGCACTATGGCCTGGAGAAGGACGTGCAGATCGTCTCGACCGGCGACGTCGCCAACGGTTTCCTTACGCTGCAGCAGGGCGGGCTAAGCGCCGTCGCGCTGACGCCGCCTTACAGCGTCATGGCGAAGCGGCTGGGTTTTAGAGAGCTTGCGCGCGCGGCGAATCTGCTCGGCGCCTGGCCGACGACCGGGCTTGTCGCCGCGCGAGAGAAGCTTGAGAGAAATCCGGATAATGTGCGGCGCGCCGTCAGAGCGATGCTGCGGGCGGTCCGGTTCGCGGTAGGCCGCAGAACGGACATGATCCGGTTCATCTCCCGGCAGTATAAGCTCGAACCCGCAGTCGCGGACGAAGCCTACGACGCGGCAATGGAAACGCTGAATCCCACGCTGTCGCTGACCGATCAGGAAGTGCAGGCCGAGCTCAAGCGCATCGCCGAGCAGACGAAAGTCAAAAGCGTTCCACGCGTCGCCGACCTGGTCGATTTTTCATTCGTCAAGCAGGCGGCCAAAGAAATCGGACAATAGAGGCTCCCGGTTTTACTCGACCCCGCAAACTTCAATCGCTGTGAGCGCATAGACTTTCACGGCGGTGAGGAGATCGGATATCTTCATTGCCCGGTTGCCGGCGCCGCTGTAGGGATCTTTCTGGCGCGGCGGCCCGTAGCAAACCGACGGAATACCGACCTCGTTGAAGACGTTGACATCGCGCCACATGCTGACCTCCGCCGAGGGCGGCAGCGGCGGCGCGCTGCCGAAGACATACCTGTGCGCCGCCTCGATGCCCTGGATAAGGCCGTCGGCGTTCTGCGCGACGTAGCCGCGCGAGTATTGGAACGGTGCGACCTCGCAGTCGAAGCCGAGCCCGCGCACGACAGCTTCGACCTCCTTCTTGACCGCCTCGGGCTTTTTGCCCGGGACGATGCGGATGTCCATATAAATGTCGCAGTAAGGGCTCGCCTGGCTCGCGCCGCTGGTACCGCCCTTGCCGCGCACGTTCATGATCTGCGCCTTTGGCTCGATGGTGCCGCCTTCGAAGCGGAGCGTCTCCCGCTTCTGGTACTGAGTCGCCCATTCCTCGAGCGCCAGGATCGCGTGCGCTCCCTTGGCGAAAGCGTTCGGGTTGTCGTGGATCGACGCGCCGCGCTCGTAGCGCGGCGTGTAGACTTCGCGGCCCTTGACGCGAACCTTGAGCCAGACAGCGCCGCACTCGGCGCGGATGATGCCGAAGCCCGAGGTCTCGCCGACGAGCGCGTAATCCGCGGTGACGCCGCGGTCGACGACCCATTTGCTGCCAAAGCCCTCGCCCGGATTGTCGATGCCCTGGAACTCGTCGACCGACGGGCCGCCGGTCTCCGAGGCGACGCCCGTGATGGTCAGATCGCCTTTCAGCTTGACGCCTGCGCGCTTCAGAGCGCGGGCGGCGACCATGAAGGCGCAGAGCTGCGCCTTGTCATTGATAACGCCCTTGCCGAAGATCAGCTCGCCCTCGGTCCAGGCGCTCTCGATCTTCTTCTCCGCTTCCGATGCCTCCGCGCTCAATTCGGGGCCGACGTCCATGTGCGCATTCCAGATGAGGCTCGCGCCGCCGCCGCTTCCCTTAAGCGTCGCCACGGCGTTGACGCTCGTCTCGGTAATGTGCTGGAGCTCGCCATGGATGCCGCCGGCATCGAGCCAGGCCAAGACTTTTTGGCCGACCTTGATCTCCTTGCCGTAGGGGCTCGGCGTATTTCCCAGGTCGAGGCAGAGACCGACGAGATCCTGCCGGTCGCCGTCGATCGATGCGATCAGATTGTCGTATGCTTTATTGTTTCCCATACCGCTTGCTCCATTTTGGCTAATCTTTTTTGAACGCTCCGAATCCTGGGCGATACTGCTTGTCGGTGAACTGCTTGATGCCCTTTTCCAGCCAGCCGCCTTTCTGCAGCTGCGTCGTCTCGTGCGTCTTCGCCTGCGCCCAGTACCACGTCTCCTCGTCATTCATGTGCCGGCCGACGCGCAACACTTCCTTGGTCTCTTTCAAGGCGATCGGATCTTTCTCGATCAGCTTGGCGGCGAGCTTCGCGGCCGCGTCTTCGAGATTCGCCTTCGGCACGGCATAATTCACGAGGCCGATCTCCGCCGCGCGCTTACCGTCGAACTGCTCGCCGGTGAGCGAGTAATACATAAGCTCGCGCCAGCGCAGCAGATCCATAATCGCGCGCGGCACCAGGCCGCCGGGAAAATTGCCGAAATTGATTTCCGATAGGCCAAACTTCGCCTCTTCCGCCGCGATCGCGAGATCGCAGTTGCCGACCACGGCGAAAGCGCCGCCGAAGCAGTAGCCGTTGACGACCGCGATTGTCGGACGCGTAAAGAGCCTGAGCATTTTGCCGCGCCATTCGTAGGAGATTTTGCGGATGCGCTCCGCTTCTCCGGGCTTATCCTTCAGATCGTAAAAATATTCCTTCAGGTCCTCGCCGGCGCAGAAGCTGTCGCCTTTTCCGGTTATGATGAGTATCCGCGTCTCGGCGTCGGCGTCGAGCTCCGACAGCGCGTGATGCATCTCGCGATGCAGAGTCGGATTCATCGCATTCTTTTTTTCCGGCCGGTTGAAGTTGAGCCACGTGACGCCGTTCTGGCGCTTGAGCTCGATCGCTTTGTATTCCATCCGCTCCTCGCTTTTATCGATATAGATTCTTGATGAAGCCGCTCGTTTCCAGCTCGCGGACGAAGCGGTCGTCGACGAGCGAATCGATCTTGATGCTTTCGATCTTCGGTTCTTTCTCCGCCAGGATCTGCACCAGGCTGGCGAGCCCCTCGCGCTTCACGTAAGGCGTGCGCTCGAACAGCTCGGCGAATAGCTGGTGCGTGTCCTCCAGCACTTTGTCGTCCTGGATGCGCAGATATTTCGCCGTGAGCTTTTTCGCGAAGGGCTTGTCCGTCTTGAAGCGGTGAATGCCTTCGATGCAGGCGGCGAGAAACGGCGCGACGGCGCCGCGGTTCTGCTCGAGAAACGCCGGCGTTGCGGTCACGTAGGTGTACGGGTAGTAAATGTCGCTCTTCGACAAATCCATGAGCTCTACGAAGCCCGCCTTCTCTGCCTGGAGATGCGCCGGAGGCGAGAGCGCGCCCGCCTCGGCCGCGCGGTTCTGCAATGCCGCGAGGACGGTCGGGACGCTGCCCATCTGAAGGATCGCCGTATCTTTGTCGGGCGCGAGGCCCCAGCTTTTGAGAAATAGCCGCGCCGAAAAATCGGTACTCGTGCCGTAGCGCGTGACGGCGATGCGCTTACCGCGGAGATCGGCGGCGCTCTTGATTTGCGGCGCACCCATGATCTTCATCACCATGCGGTTCATCGTTCCGGCGATCGCCACGATGGAGCGCCGCTGCTGGTTGGCATACAGAATCGACGGACCGCCGCCGACGCCGAAGCCGATCTCGCCCGCGAGCATCGACTGGAAGAGCTGCGCCGTGCCGCCGACGTAGATAAGGTCGACGTTCAGCTTATGCTTCTCGAAATAGCCGCCCTCTTTCGCCGCCCATACCCAGGCCATCGAGCCGCTCATTGCCGAATAGGCGGCGCGAATTCTCGGCTCCTCGGCGAACAGACGGAGCGGTGCGGCGAGGAAAATCGCGACAGCCAACACGAAGGCGATGCGCACGCGGGCGATGCGTGAAGAACGGATCATCATTCGGCACCGCGATCGTCTACCCGACGAAGTAGCTATCCCAGTTCTGCTTCACCTTCTGCCAGACATCGTCCGGCGGAAGAGCCAGTCCTTCGGACCGGAAGTTTTTGCTCTTGGTCGCGTCGACAAAAAGCTTCGCGGTGACGCCTTCGGAAGTCGCCGACGGATCGAGGCGCAGGCCGAAAGAGTTGGGAATGACGAAGATGTCCTTGTCCGCCTGCACGCGCGTGGCGAACGCCCACTCGACCTCCTCCGGATTCGTGATGTCGATGTCGTCGTCGAAGACGAAAACGTGCTTGACGCGGCTGCCCTTGACGCCGACCGACGAGGCCAGGATGTTGTTCACCATCCCCGGCCGCTTCATCCGCTCGTCGATCTGGATGTAGCAGTGAAAGATGCCTATGCCCGCTTCGCTACAGTGGACCCGCTTGATCGCCGGGTGGCCGGGCTTCATCTCGTTGTATATCTGCACCGAAGTCGTGAGGCTTTTGATCACGCCCTCCTCGTTGATGCCCTTGCACAGGTAGAAGCCGTGATAGATCGGGTCGCGCCGCATCGTGATGCAGTCGATCGTCCAGAGCCGCTCGCGGACCACCGTCCCGACCGAGTAGCCGCAGAATTCTCCATACGGCCCCTCATCGCCGACATCGGCGGGAATATCGAGATGTCCTTCCAGGACGATC
>DASWZY010000484.1:0-3944 GCA_036407055.1 Binatia bacterium | reverse complement strand
CCGGCGAGGCGGCGCGCGCCGGCGTTTTTGTGGTCTTTCTCGTCGGCATGGATCGCCTTGAAAGCCGCAGCGATTTCTTTCTCCGCGCCGCCTTTACGGAGTTTGATGCATACTTCGTAAAGCGCCCCGCCGCCGCCTTCGGTCAACGTGACGGCGGCGCGCTCGATCTCTTCGTCTTTGCGGCGCATCTCTTTTTCGCTCGGGGACCTCGATCCATGCAGCAGCGCGGCGAAAGTCTTCGAATATCGCGCCCGCACGCGCGCTAGCTTCTTATCTTCCGGAAGCCAGACGAGATCGCTTGGCTTGATTCTTCTTCCGCCGATCTCTTCGATCAGGTCCATCACGAGCCTTGCGTGCTTCGTTTCCTCGGCGAGCTTCTCCGCGATCTCCTCGAACTCGCGCCGGCCGACCTCCCGGTCGATGCGGCTATGGTAAACGGCGAGTATATTCAGCAGCGGCCGGATTGCCGCGTGCTCTTTGAACGCCTGCGCTTTCAGCCAGCGGATGTGCTCGCTGCGGCCGCGCGGTTTTCGAAAATAACTTCGGACAATCTCTTTTTCGGCGCGCCGGTAGCGGTCGGCAAGCCGCCGAAGCGCGTCGAGGCGGGATCGCATGTCTATGGCTTCGGTACGATGCTGCCGCATTTTTTGCAGGTGCGGAGCTTTTCGTCGCCGTAGAATCGCTCGTGCACGCCCGAGACCGGATCCTGGCTGTAGTCGCCGACTTCGACCGCGACTTCGTAAACCAGCTCGCCGCAGCCGGCGCAGCGCCAGAGGAACCGGTCCTGCTCGCCTGCACGGCGCCTGCGCTCTATGACGATGAACCAGGCGTCATCGGTGACTCGCGGCGAATGCGGCACGCCACCGGGGCAGAGAAGCATCTGGCCGGGACGAATGAGCGCGACCTTCTCCTCCCCTTCCGGCGTCAAGTAATGCAGCCGCTGCTCGCCCGCAATCTGGAGCGTGACCTCATCGCTCGGATCGATATGAAAGTCTGTCCGCAGTTTCCGGCCGCGGCTCAGGAACGCGATCGATTCGGAATCCTGCCACAATACGCGCCGACCTTTTCCGGCGTCGCGGACACCGTGAATCGACTCGTCGATATCAACAGCAATCAACTCTTTCATATTGGCCTCCGCAGGGCGCAATGTTAGTGCGGCCGAAAGGCTCGATCAAGATGCCGTTATCGTTTAACGTCGGTCAGACGCAGCGACGGCTTGCCGATGTGGATGTGCGCTCCGGTCGACGATCCGGCCACCTTGCCGCGAAAAGCGAGAAACGGGATGTTCTCTTTGCGCAGGTATTCCATCAGCGCCCGGCCTTCGGGGCTGTCGGGATGGAGCGCGACGTCCATCGCGTTGCGATGGTCGAAGTGCATCTGCCGGTGCACCTCAGACTCGCCCCGCGCGCTGACGGGCAAAGGATGTCCGAAGCGCGCGGCAAAGAATTGCTCGATCTGCCCGGCGTTTGACAGCGACCACGCCGCGGTGCCGTTGAAACGCACGAGACCGCCCGCCTCGCTGTAGCCTCCGGAAGGAAGCGGCGGCAGCGAGGCAAGCCTTGTGCGCGCCTCCGCCTCGCCGATGATCGACTCGGCGTCCCTGATCCGCTGCTGCGTGTCGGCGAGCTTCGCCTGCGCACGCGCGAGCGCTGTCTTGCTCTGCTCGAATTCGGATTTGGAGATATATCCCTTCTCGAGCATCCCGACGCGCGAGTCGACCTCGCGTTGCTTGCGGTAGACTTCCAAATCTTCGAGTTTCTGCTGGAGCACCAGCTGGTCGCGGTATTCGGTCGCGGTTCGGATGACTTCGGAGTTGAGATGCGACACATCCGCCGCTCCGGCCGCTATGGGAAGCGCCAGCAGCAGACATAACCCGATCACGAGCATTGGACGGTTCTGCATCCTACAACGTCGAATACCTTCGTATCACGTTCGCCGCCAAAAGAAAGAATGCTTGCGGGTTGGAGCGAAAATTAGTAGCTTAAGAAAACCCGGAGAGAATTCCATTTGGCCCAGAAATACGTCCTCAAGCGCAGCGATCTCCCATCGCGCTCCCTCTCGGGCATCGACTACCGTAAAGAGCTAAACGACGCGCAATATGCGGCCGCGACGACCGTCGAGGGGCCTTGTCTCGTCATCGCGGGCGCCGGCACCGGCAAGACACGAACGCTCGTTTATCGCGTGGCGCGGCTGATCGACATCGGCGTCGATCCACGCACGATCCTGCTGCTCACATTTACCCGCCGCGCCGCGGAGGAGATGCTCCGGCGCGCGAGCCTTTTGATCGACAACCGCTGCGACAAGGTCTCCGGCGGGACTTTTCACTCGTTCGCCAATACGGTCCTGCGCCATTACGGCCGGAAGATCGAGCTCGAACCATCGTTTTCCATCATGGACCGGCCCGACAGCGAGGACCTGATCCAGATGATCCGCACCGAGCTCGGCTTGAACGCCAAAGAGAAACGCTTCCCGCGCAAGCAGACGGTCGGCGAGATCTTCAGCATGGCGCTCAACAAGCAGGTCACCATCGCGGAGTTGATCGAGCGCGACTACCCGCACCTCTACGATTTCCTCGACGACCTGCTGCGGCTTTACGAGCGCTATGTCGAATACAAGAAAACGCGGGGGCTGCTCGATTATGACGATTTGCTGATCAAGCTGAAGGAGCTCTTGTCGAGCGACGAAGGGACGCGCCGGCGCCTTTCCGAGAACTACCGCTTCATCATGGTCGACGAGTATCAGGACACGAACCGGCTCCAGGCCGACATCGTGCGGCTCCTCGCCGCGGCGCACGACAACGTCATGGTCGTGGGGGACGACGCGCAGAGCATCTACTCGTTTCGCGGCGCGAACTTCCGCAACATCATGGACTTTCCCACGGACTTCCCCGGCGCGAAGATCATCTCGCTGGAAGAAAACTACCGCAGCACGCAGCCGATCCTCGATCTTACGAACGAGATCATCAGCCGCGCGTCTGAGAAGTACGAGAAGCATCTATTCACGAGCAAAAAGGAAGGCGAGCCGCCGCTGCTCGTTCAAGCCGAGAGCGAGCAGATGCAGTCGCGCTTCGTCTGCCAGAGAGTTTTGGAGCTCCGCGAGGAAGGCGTCCCGCTGTGGGACATCGCCGTGCTGTTCCGCTCGAGCTTCCACTCGTTCGATCTGGAGATCGAGCTCACGCGCCACAACATCCCGTTCGTCAAGCGCGGCGGCTTCCAATTCATGGAGACCGCGCATATCAAAGACCTGCTCGCGCATCTTCGCGTGCTCGCCAACCCGCAGGACGCGATCTCCTGGGGGCGCGTGCTGTCGCTGCTCGAAGGCGTCGGCCCGCAGGCGAGCCAGAAAATCACCAACTGGATCATGGACGCGTCGCATCCGATCGGGCGTCTCCGCTCCTTCGAAGCCAAGGGCAAGGTTGCACACGGCTTGAAAACCCTAGCGCAGGTGCTCGAAGCGGCGCTGGAGCCCGAGCGCCCGGCTGAGAGCGCGCAGTATTTGATGCAGTATTACGGGCCGATTCTCAAAAAGAACCACCCGGAGGATTATCCCAAGCGGATGAAAGACCTCGAGCATTTTCTCGGTATGACCGAGCGCTACCGCAGCCTCGAGCGCTTGATCACCGACATGGCCTTGGAGCCGCCGAACGACAGCGTCGATTCCGTGCTCGCGGTCGATCCCGACGAGGGACCGCTCGTGCTCTCGACCATCCATTCGGCCAAGGGGCTCGAATGGCATTCAGTCTTCATTATCTGGGCGCTCGAAGGAAGATTTCCCTCTTATTACAACATCAATACGCCCGAAGAGCTGGAAGAAGAGCGGCGGCTCCTCTACGTCGCGGCGACGCGCGCGAAAGAAAATCTTTACATCACCTATCCCGTCAAGATCTTCGACCGCGGCATGGGGACTGTGCTGTCGCGGCCGTCGCAGTTTCTCGAAGGCATCTC
>DASWZY010000483.1:0-2730 GCA_036407055.1 Binatia bacterium | reverse complement strand
CGCCGCCGCCCTTCTCCGTGTCAACCCGCGCTGGCGCGGCCGATACGCGGGACCGGCACGGTGGCGAGCGCACGCTTGATGCCGCGCACCGCCTGGCGCGTGCGGTGCTCGTTCTCGATCAGCGCGAAGCGCACATAGTGGTCGCCGTACTCGCCGAAGCCGATGCCGGGTGAGACCGCGACCTTCGCCTCCTGCAGCAGGAACTTCGAGAATTCGACCGAGCCCATCGCCTTGCACGGCTCGGGGATCTCCGCCCAGACGAACATCGTGCCGCGCGGCTTCTTGATCCGCCAGCCGACGCGGTCGAGGCCATCGACGAGCGCGTCACGGCGCTTACGGTACGTCTCGCAGATTTCCTCGACGCAGTCCTGCGGGCCGTTCAGCGCCTGGATCGCGGCGATCTGCACCGGCTGGAAGATACCGTAGTCGAGATAGCTCTTGATACGCGCGAGCGCGTGGATCATGTCGCGGTTGCCGACCGCGAAGCCGATGCGCCAGCCGGGCATGTTGTAGCTTTTCGACAGCGAGAAAAATTCGAGCCCGATGTCCTTCGCGCCCGGGACCTGAAGCAGGCTCGGCGGCTTGTGGCCGTCGAACGCGAGATCGGCGTAGGCGAGATCGTGGATGACGAGCATGCCGTTCTCGCGCGCGAAGTCGACGACCCTCTGGAAGAAATCGAGCTCGACGACTTCGGTTGTCGGATTGTGCGGAAAGCTCACGATCAAAAGCTTCGGCTTGGGCCAAGTGCGCTTGACCGCTTCTTGCAGGCGCTCCAGAAAGTCGTCGCCCGAGTACATCGGGATGTTGTGCAGATCGCCGCCGGCGAGCACGACCGAGTATTGATGGATCGGATACGTCGGGCTCGGGCAGAACACCACGTCGCCGGGGTCGACGATCGCCCACATCAGATGGCTCAGCCCTTCTTTCGCGCCGATCGTGACGATCGCCTCGGCGTCGGGATCGATCTCGACCTGATAGCGCCGCTTGTACCAGTCGGAAATGGCGCAACGAAGCTTGTAGATTCCGCGCGAGACCGAGTAGCGGTGGTTCTGCGGCTTCGCCGCCGCCTCCATCAGCTTCGCGACCACGTGCGGCGGCGTCGGCATGTCGGGATT
Source organism: Binatia bacterium (assembly GCA_036407055.1). GTDB lineage: Bacteria > Desulfobacterota > Binatia > UBA9968 > UBA9968 > JAJPJQ01. The sequence goes on along the minus strand of DASWZY010000483.1, from coordinate 1,615 downwards.
GCCCATGCCGAAATCGACGATGTCCTCGCCGCGATGGCGCGCCTCGAGCTTCAAATCGTTGATGATGTTGAAGACGTACGGAGGCAACCTCTTGATCCGCTGAAATTCCACTGGCTTCCCTTTCGTTCGGCACAAAGTAGGACTCTGCGATTGTAAGGCATTCGCGGAAGATTCGCAAATTAAAGGCGCGGTTTGCGCCGTAGGATGGAAAGACCGCCGCTGACTATCCGATATTGCCGAGCTCGAGGCGGCCGGCCCAGCGGTGCTTCAGCACCGCTTTCATCGCCCGTGATTCCGGGCGGGCGAGCCGCGGGTCCTTCTCCAGCCAGGCGAGCGCCTGCTCGCGCGCTTCCAGCAGCAGGCGCGAGTCGCGCGCGAGATTGGCGATGCGGAAGTCGGCGAGCCCGGATTGCCGTGTGCCGATCATCTCGCCGGGACCGCGGAGCCGCAGGTCCGCCTCGGCGATCTTGAAGCCGTCGCGCTCGCGCTCCATGACGCGCAGGCGCTCGAGCGCTTCGCTGTTGTTGCCCCCGTAATAGATCATGACGCAACACGAGCTGTGCGACCCGCGGCCCACCCGGCCGCGGAGCTGGTGCAGCTGCGAGAGACCGAAGCGCTCGGCGTGCTCGATGACCATGACGCTCGCGTTCGGCACGTCGATGCCGACTTCGATGACGGTCGTGGCGATGAGAATCTGCACGTCGCCGTCCTTGAAGCGGCGCATCGTCCCATCGCGCTCGGCCGCGGACATGCGGCCGTGAATCAAGGCGACGCGGCAGTCTTTGAACGCGCCCTGCGAAAGCTCCGCGGCCATGCTGGTCGCGTCGCGCACTTCGAGCTTCTCCGAGGCTTCGACGAGCGGGTAGACGACATACGCCTGACGGCCCTTACGCACCTCGTCGCAGACGAGGTCGTACGCCCGCGCGCGAGCAGACGAACGGATAAGGCGCGTCTCCACCGGCGTTCGCCCGGGCGGCATCTCGTTCAGCCATGAGATTTCCAAATCGCCGTAGAGCACCATCGCGAGGCTCCGCGGAATCGGCGTCGCGCTCATCAGGAGGATATCGGGGTCGGGCAGAGAATCGGCCGCCGCACCGCGGTAAGCAGAGAGCTTTTGCAGCGCCATCCGCTGCATGACGCCGAAGCGGTGCTGCTCGTCGATGATGCCGAGGCCGAGGCGCGGCACGCGAACATTTTCCTGGATAACGGCGTGCGTGCCGATCACGAACGAGACTCGTCCGTCTTTAATCTCATCGACGATAGCTTTTCGCGTTTTCGCGGCCATCGACCCGGTCAGCAGCGCGATCGGCACGCCGAGCTTCGTCGCGAAGTCTTTGAGATTTCGATAATGCTGCTCGGCCAGCAGCTCGGTCGGCGCCATCCAGACCGCCTGGAAACCGTTCTCGATCGCGCGCAGCGCGGCGAACCACCCGACGATCGTCTTGCCGGAACCGACGTCGCCCTGGAGCAGGCGCTGCATCGGCCGCGGCGCCGCCATGTCGAGCGCGATCTCCTGCAAGACTTTCTCTTGAGCGCGCGTCAAGCGGAACGGCAGCATCTCCCACATTTTTTGCGTGAGCGATTTCTTCTCGCGCGCGAAGGCGATGCCGCTCCG
>DASWZY010000482.1:0-8651 GCA_036407055.1 Binatia bacterium | reverse complement strand
GGGCGAGCGCGACGGATGCCGCGGCGGCGACAAACAGCGTTAACAGGCCGATGACGGCCATGACGTTTCTCAGCTGGATGATCGGCGCGAGGCCTTCGGACTGGTCGATCTTGGCGATGAGCGCCGCGCCGATCTCCGGCAAAGGACGGTAGGATGCGATCACGGGAATGCCGCGGTAATCGGAATCGAATGCATGGCCGCTCTGCCCCTGAAGCGCGAGTGTCGTGGAGCTGTTGTCGGGGACGGCGTCGAGCAGAGCGGGACCGCCTTGGAGGCGCGACGGCGTCAGCATGCGCCGTGCCTTATCGACGATCAGCACCTCACCGCTCTCGCCCAGTCCGGACCGGTCGGTCAGCAGCTGATGGATCGTCTTGAGCTCGATCTCCAGCGCGGCAAAGCCGATCGCTTCTCCGTCTTGATCGCTTACCGGAGCCGTGACGACAAAAACCTGCGTGCGCGCCGTAGGCGAGACGAAGACGGAACTGACCGCCGCTTGCTCTGCATTGATTTTCGTAAAGCCGAGCTCGCTCAAATTTTTGCCGCTCTGGTTCCATGCCTTGAAGGCGGCGAGCCTGACCTTGCCGTCCTTGTCGGCGATGAGAATGTCGGAGTAATCGGGATTGCTTTCGCGCAATTGCGCGAGCAGCGCCGCGGCGCGCTCGGCGCGCTCTTCGGACGTCTTGGCGGCGAGCTGGGGAAACTTCGCCGCGAATTCGGGAGAGAGCAGGGCCTTGACGGCGGCGTTGCTGGAAAGCCGCTTGACGTCGCTCAGCTGTCGCGCGACATGTTCGCGGAGAAAGAAGACCTTATTCTCCGCGAGCGAATCGAGCTGGTTGACGATCTGCTGCTCCAGGCTCGCGCGGCTGGTGCGGTAGGCGATGACGCCGATCATGACCATCGGCACGAACGCGACCAGCAGGAACCAGAACGTCAGCTTCCCGCCGATCGAATCCGGACCGATTTTGTGGAACAACGCGTGTGAAGATAGCCACTTCATGTTTTTCTCCTGGACGCGGTTCACGCCTCGCGCGTGTCGGCGATGAACCGCGAGTCGGTCAGAATCTTTTCGACATCGAGGAGACTCAACAGGCGTCCGGCCGTCAGATACTCGCCGCGAATGAAAGCGCCGCGCTCCGGTTCGAGAGAGACGGGCGGCGGCTTTAGCTCCTTTGCCGGAAACGACAGGATATCGCGCGCGCGATCGACGGCCGCCGCCAGCTTTCCCCCCTGGAATGAGAGCACCAGCACCGCCGGCACGATGCTGCCGATCTCGGTTTTGGCCAGTCCCAGCACGGGACGCAAATCCACGACCGGAAGCAGCTCGCCGCGGAGGTTCATCACGCCTGCAAGGTGCGGCAGCACGCCCGGAAGCCGCCTGAGCGGCGTCGCCTGGCGCATTTCGACCAGATGTTTCAGCTCGATCGCGTAAAGCTCTTCGCCGAGCTCGAACGAAAGCGCCGCGATGCGCTCTCCGGGCTCTTCCTCCTGCGGCACCTCGCTGAGCATGCGGGCGCGCTCCCGCAAGAGCTCGGTCAAATCATCGCCGGCGGTATCGCCGTCGGCCGCTCCGCCGCGCGTGAATTTATCCGTCATCGTTTTTTCGCCAATCGCCCAGCTCGTGCGCTTCCAGCACGGAAAAAATGCGCTCGATATTGATGACCGGAATGAGCCGGCCTTCGCTCTTGGCGACTCCTTGAAGAAACTGTCCCTGAGACGCGGAGAGAAACGAGGAAAAATCGGGCGCCGCCTCCAAATCCGTGCGCGCGACCCTTATCAAAGATAGCGCGTGGTCGACGATGAGACCGAAGAGCCTTTCGCGAAACGGCGTGACGAGGACCGCCGTCTGGCGGTCCCAGCGCCGCCGCGCGACGCCCATTCTCTGCCGCAGATCGATGACGGTCACGACGCCGCCGCGTAAATTGAAAATGCCCGCGACGAACGACGGCGCATCCGCCAGCGGGGTGAGCTCAGGCAGCGGCACGACCTCCTGAACGTCGTGAATGGGCACGGCGTAGATCGACGGCTCGAGCGAGAACGTCAGCAGAAGGGAATCATTCATGAGGCGAGCTCCCGCTCCACCAGCACGAGGAGCTGGCGGCCGCTGATTCCGTCGGCTCCGCTCAGATCCTCCGAGGCGCCCGGACCCGCGAGCAAATTTTTAACGACGGCGAAGCTTTTGCGCGCCTGGTCCGGCCGGCCTTCCGCCTTGTGGATCCGTCCGAGATAAAAATGGCCGAGCACAAAATTCGGATCGATGTAGGTCGTCTTTTTAAGCGCTGTCAGCGCGTCCGCGAGCCTGCCTTCATCGATCCAGAGAAGCGCCATGAAATAATGCGCCCAGAGATTCAGCGGGTCGAGCGCGAGCGCGCGGCCGAGCCAATACGCCGCTTCCGGCAGATGCTGGCGGTCGGCGGCCAGCCGGCCCAAGAGAAAAGGGATGCGCGCGTCCGTGGCGCTTTTTTCCGCGGCCGTGGCGAGCAGCACGAGCGCGGCGTCGATCTCGTCGCGCGCGATAAGGTCGATCGCCTTCGCCACGGCGTCGTCTTCGACCCGCTTCACTTCCGGTGCGCTCTTGGCGATACGCGGCGCGCTCGGACGCGAAGCGGGTCGCGGCAGTGCTTGCGGGAGAATCAACGGGAGCGGCAGCGGGGAAGCCACGGGCCGGCGCACCGGCGCTTTCTCGTAGACGACGGTCTCGGGCAGGACGCGCGCCTCGAAGTCGCCGTACGCTTCCCGCGAATACTCCGCCGCGCCGGTGATAAGGAATCCGCCTTCGACGAGGCAGGCGTGAAAGCGCGCAAGCAGACGCGCAATCGTCGGCGGGCGAAAGTAAATAGTGACGTTGCGGCAGAAGATGACGTCGATTCCCGATACGCCGTCCACGGAAGGATAGGGATCGGTGTTTAGATTATGCTCGCGGAATGTGATGAGCCCGCGCACGCGCTCGTCGACCCGCCGGCTGTCGCCGTCGAGCGGCCGCCAATATTTCCGGATCAGCTCCGGCGCGACGCCGCGGAACGACCACGGCCGGTAGATTCCCCCGCGCGCGACTTCGAGCGCGTCGAGATCGATGTCGGTCGCGAGAATATTGATCCGCCACGAGAGGATCTCGGGGAAATGATCGAGCAGCAGGATCGCGATCGAGTAAGCCTCCTCTCCGGTGGAGCAGCCGGCGCTCCAGATCGTCAGCGTCTGCGCGCCGAGAGCTTTCTTTCTTTCGATCAGCTCCGGAAGGAGGTAGTCTTTCAGCGCGGTGAAATGCGCCGTGGTGCGGAAAAAATAGGTCTCGTTGGTCGCGACCGCCGCGACCAGGCGCTGGAGGTAGCGCTCGCCGTCGTCACCGCCGGTTTCGATCGCGCCGATAATCGCCCCGGGCGCCGCGCCGTCGATGCTCCGCAGCTGCTCGAGGGCCTCTTTAAGGCGCGACAGCTTTTCATCGGAAATGTAGAGCCCGGTTTTGGCTTCCAGCAGGTCTCTCAACCGCGGCAGGTCGGCAGGATCAAAGGCCGGGAGCGATTCAGGCATAGTTTTGCCAGCAAAGGATAAGACTTTGACCCCTCCAAAGTCAACTTCATTCTGGAAAACCGTGGTGATTTATCACCGAGGATGTGCTATTCAAAGACCACGCACATGGTGGATATCGCCGCCAATTACCGCGCGATCGTGGAGCGGATCGGCGAGGCGGCGGCGCGGTCCGGCCGAGATCCCGGGGGCGTCAGGCTGCTTGCCGCGTCCAAGTCTCAAAGCATCGGGAAGATACGCGCGGCGGTCGCGGCGGGCATCCGGCTTTTGGGCGAGAATTATGTGCAGGAAGCGGTTGCGAAAAAGCACGCCGTCCCGGAAGTCGAGTGGCATATGATCGGCCATCTCCAGCGGAATAAGGTGAAGCCCGCGCTGGAGCTTTTCGACGTCATTCAGTCCGTCGACACCGCGGAGCTCGCGCGGGCGCTGGATCGACAAGGCGAGGCGCGCGGCCGCGCCGTCCGCGCTCTGTTCGAGGTGAACCTGGCCGGAGAAGCGAGCAAGAGCGGGGTCGCCAAACAACGCCTCGGCGCGCTGCTCGAGGAAGCCGGCGGGCTCCGTTGGTTGAAAGTGGAAGGATTGATGACCGTGCCGCCGCTCACCGAGGACGCGGAAAAAATGCGGCCGTTCTTCCGGGAGCTCGCCGGCTTGCGGCGGAAATACGAAAACCTCGCCGCGCCGAACATCGCGCTCAAAGAGCTTTCGATGGGCATGAGTCAGGACTATGCGGTCGCGGTCGAGGAGGGCGCGACGCTCGTGCGCATCGGCACGGCGCTCTTCGGCCCGCGGGAGAAGTAGGATACCCCATGTTCGTCGTAGCCAATCTGATTCGTGCGATCGCCTTGGTGCTCGACTATCTTTTATGGGCGTATATGTGGATCATCATCGCGCGCGCGATTCTTTCGTGGGTTAATCCCGATCCCTACAATCCGATCGTGCGGTTTCTTTACAACGCGACCGAGCCGGTGCTTTGGCGGATCCGCCGCGCGCTGCCGCTTTTTGCCGGCGGCATCGACTTCTCGCCGATCATCGTGTTAGTCATTATTTTATTTCTGCAGCAGTTCCTCGTGCGCTCGCTTTACGATCTCGCTCAGACGATTCAATTGGCAGGGTGAATAATGATGAAGCAGCTATTCGTCAGCGAAATTCAGGAGCACCAGCCGGTCGATACCGTCTTCATGTGCGCCTCGAAGAATCAGGGCGTTACGAAAAGCGGCGCCGGCTATCTCATCTTGAAGCTGCTCGACCGCAGCGGCGAGATCGAAGGACGCGTCTGGGACCGCGCCGAAGAGTTGGCGAAGCGCTTCGAGAGGAGCGACTACGTGCGCGTGCGCGGCCAGGCGACGGTCTATCAAGGCAGACTTCAGATCCGCGTGATCGACGTGATGAAAGTTGAGCAGGCCGAGGTCGCGCCCGGCGATTTCCTGCCGAAGAGCCAGTACGATCCCGAAATCATGGCCGCCGAGCTGACGGCGATCCTCCGCGGCATCAAAAATCCGCATTTGCTCGCGCTCGCCGAGGCGTTCATCGCCGACGAAGAGTTCATGGATCTCTTCAAGCGCGCGCCGGCGGGAAAGAGCGTCCATCATTCTTTTCTGGGCGGCCTCTTGGAGCACACGCTCTCGCTCGTTAAACTGATTCTCAAAGTCGTCGAAAATTACCGCGACGTCGACGTCGATCTTTTGCTGATCGGCGGTTTTCTGCACGACATGGGAAAGGTTTACGAGTTCTCGTTCGACCGCTCGGTGGAATACACCGACAAGGGACAGCTGCTCGGCCATCTCGTGATGGAGGTCGAGAAGGTGAGCGAGAAGATCCGCTCGATACCGGATTTTCCCGACGATCTCGCGGTGCTCGTCAAGCACATGCTCGTGAGCCATCACGGACAGTACGAGTTCGGCTCGCCCAAGCTGCCCCAGACCGTCGAGGCGCTCATCCTGCATTACCTCGACGACCTCGACGGCAAAATCCAGAGCATCCAGGCGCTGATGGCGAAAGAGCAGTCGCGCTGGACTTCCTTTCACCGCACCTACGGCCGCAGCTTTTTCCGCGGCGACGGGCCGAAGGAAAACGGCGGCTGATTTTTAATTTCCGCGGGAGCTCTATCCATGAAGATGTTTTTGGCCGGGCAGTGGGTCGACAAGCCCAAGAAGATCGAGGTGCGCAACCCTTTCGACAACGCCGTTATCGACACGGTGCCGCGCGGCGACGCGGGCGACATCGAACGCGCGCTCGCCTACGCCGAGCGCGGCGCTAAAGTGATGGCGAAGCTCACCGGCTACGAGCGCTGGAAAATTTTGCGCAAGGCCGCCGATCTCATGGCGGCGCGCAACGAGGACCTCGGCCGGACGATCTCGAGCGAGGAGGGAAAGATCATCGCCGAAGGGCGCGGCGAGGCGAGCCGCGCGGTCGAGACGATGATGGGCTCGGCGGAAGAGGCGAAGCGCATCCACGGCGAGACCGTGCCGCTCGACGCCGACCCGACCGGCGCGAAGAAATTGGGCTTCACGCTCCGCGTTCCCTGCGGCGTCGTCGCGGCGATCGCGCCGTTCAATTTCCCGCTGAACCTCGTCTGCCACAAAGTCGGCCCGGCGCTCGCCGGTGGCAACACCGTCGTCATCAAGCCGGCGTCGGACACGCCGCTCTCGGCGCTCAAACTCACGGAAATTCTCCTCGAGTCCGGCCTGCCGCCCGAAGGCATTCAGTGCATCACCGGTCCCGGCGGCGAGCTCGGCGACGCGCTGGTCGCCGACCGGCGCGTGCGCAAGGTGACGTTCACCGGCAGCCGCGAGATCGGCGACCGTATCTGCCGCACGGCCGGCATCAAGAAAGTCACGATGGAGCTCGGCTCCAACAGCCCGGTGATCGTCATGCCCGACGCCGACCTCGACAAAGTTGCGACCGTGCTCGCGATGACCGGCTACGGCAACGCGGGGCAGACCTGCATCTCGACGCAGCGCGTGCTCACGGCGAAAAAAGTCTACGGCGATTTTCTCGGCGCTCTCAAGCCGCGGGTGGAGGCGCTCGCGACCGGCAACCAGCTCGACGAGAAGGTCAAAGTCGGCCCGATGGTGAAGGAGAGCGAAGCGGAGCGCGTCGATTCCTGGATCAACGAAGCGGTCGCCGGCGGCGCGCGCCTCGCGGCCGGCGGCGGCCGGCGCGGCGCGATCTATCTGCCGGCGGTCGTCGCCGACGTGAAGCCTGACATGCGCATCTCGCGCGACGAGCTCTTCGGCCCGGCCGTCGCGGTGACGCCGTTCGAGACGATAGACGAGGCCATCGCGCTCGCGAACGACAGCGTCTACGGCCTCGCCGCCGGTATTTTCACGGAGAACGTCGAATGGGCGATGAAGTTCGCGCGCGAGGCGGAGGCGGGAAACCTGCACGTCAATTGGGGCTCGCAGTGGCGCGTCGACCTCATGCCGTACGGCGGTCTCAAAGATTCCGGCTTCGGCAAGGAAGGGCCGCGCTACGCGGTGGAAGAGATGACCGAATTAAAAATGGTCGTTTTCCATCTCAATTCTTAGTCTCGAGTCGTAGCACCTGAGTGTCAAGTTTTCTGACTTTTTCCCGTTCGGAAACTTGAAAGCAGAAACTATATGAGAAGCGACGGGCGCAAAGACAAGCAGCTTAGGCCGCTCGTCATCATCCCCAACTATACCAAGCACGCCGATGGCGCGGTGCTGATCGAGGTCGGCGACACACGCGTCATATGCACGGCGAAGCTCGAAGAGCGCACGCCGCCGTTTCTCCGCGGCACCGGGAAGGGCTGGATCACCGCCGAATACGGCATGCTGCCGGCGTCTTCGGGCACGCGCATCGCGCGCGAGTCGTCGCGCGGAAAAGTCGGCGGCCGGACGCACGAAATCCAGCGGCTCATCGGCCGGAGCCTCCGCGCCGTCGCGGACACGGCGGTGCTGGGCGAAAACACCGTGTGGATCGACTGCGATGTGATCCAGGCCGACGGCGGCACGCGGACGGCATCGATCACCGGCGCGTACGTCGCGCTCGCGCTCGCGGCCGGACGCTGGCTCAAATCCGGCACCATCGCCAAGCCGCTCCTGCGCGATGCCGTCGCGGCGGTGAGCGTCGGCGTCATCGACGGCAAGGTGCTGCTCGATCTCAATTACGAAGAGGACAGCCGCGCCGAAGTCGACATGAACATCGTCATGACGGCGAGCGGGAAATTCATCGAGGTCCAGGGCACCGCCGAGCACGCCCCGTTCACCGACAAAAAGCTTCAGAGCCTCACGAATCTCGCGACGCAGGGAATCAAGGAACTGCTCAAGGCGCAGAAAGCGATCCTGAAGCAGAACGCTTGAGCGCTTTTCTCCGCTTAGTCCGATGAATCTGCTCATCGCGACGACGAACGCGGGCAAGCTCGCGGAGATCGAGGCCGCGCTGAAAGAGCTTCAGGTTCGAATTCTTTCATTAAAGGATTTTGCCGACGCGCCGGCAGTCGTCGAGGACGGCGCGACTTACGAGGAGAACGCCCTGAAAAAAGCGCGGACGCTCGCGGCGTTCTCCGGCCTGCCGGCGCTGGCCGACGATTCGGGCCTGGAGGTCGACGCGCTCAGCGCCGCGCCGGGCATTTATTCGGCGCGCTACAGCGGCGAAGACGCCGACGACGCGCGCAATAACCGCAAACTGCTCGATCAGCTCGCCGGTCTTCCCGAAGAGCGTCGCGGCGCGCGCTTCGTGTGCGTGCTCGCGCTCTCGGCGCCCGCGGGCGAATGGCTCTTCCGCGCCGAATGTCCGGGGCGGATCGGGTTCGAGCCGCGCGGCGCCAACGGCTTCGGCTACGACCCGCTGTTTTTCTACCCGCCGCTCGGGCGCACCTTCGGCGAGCTCGATCGCGAGACGAAAAGCCGCGTCAGCCACCGCGGTCTTGCGCTGCAAAAGCTCAAAGCGGCTCTGCCGACGCTGCCGGCTTTCGCGAGGCGCTCATGAGGGGACAATGCGCCCGATTTCGGGGTTGATTTCACCCCTTGCCTGTGTAGAATGAATTGTTTTGCTTGACGGGGCGTAGCGCAGCCTGGTAGCGCACCTGCCTTGGGCGCAGGGGGTCGGACGTTCAAATCGTCTCGCCCCGACCAATTCGGCGCCAGTAGCTCAGGTGGACAGAGCAA
>DASWZY010000481.1:0-3069 GCA_036407055.1 Binatia bacterium | reverse complement strand
CTGCATCGGCCGCGGCGCCGCCATGTCGAGCGCGATCTCCTGCAAGACTTTCTCTTGAGCGCGCGTCAAGCGGAACGGCAGCATCTCCCACATTTTTTGCGTGAGCGATTTCTTCTCGCGCGCGAAGGCGATGCCGCTCCGGCCCGTGCGATTCTGCCGGCGGAGCGCGAGCCCCAATTGGAGATAAAAGAATTCATCGAAGACGACGCTACGATGGGCCGCGGACGCGCATTGGTTGAGTGCATCGACGTCGTCGCTCTTCCCCGGCAGATGGAGCCGCTTCAGGGCGGCGCGCGCGTCGAGCAGCCCGGATTTTTTCATTACTGCCGGAGGCAAAAACGCCGGAACGTGCGCCGCGTACGTCTCCACCGCCTCGGCAATCCACTTGCGCATCGTCTTCAGCGCTATGCCTTCGGGACGCTCGTATACCGGCAAAATCTTTTCATGATCCGGCGGATCGCCGGGATCGATCACTTCGAATTCGGGATGGGCGATCTGTTTGTGTCCGCCGGGCCCGGCCTCCACCTTGCCGTGAATGACCAGCGTCTGCCCTTTCGCGAGTCCGTCGACGAGATAAGAAGGCGCCCGGTACCACACCAGGCCCAAGCGGCCGGTGTCGTCGTCGAGCATGGCGGTGAGCATCCGCTGCCGCCGGCGCGGATTGAAATGCTTGCTGAAGGCGATCAGCTTCCCGATGAAGGTCGTCTCGTCGCCGACGCTGGCGTCGCGGATATTACCGACAGCGCGACGGTCCTCGTAGCGAAACGGCAGATGATAAAGGATATCTTCGATCGTCCGCAATCCGAAGGTTTCGAGCTGCGCGGCGCGCGCCGGACCGACGCCTTTCAGAAAGCGAACGGAAGTTCGAAGCGCGTTGAGCGATTCGCGGAAGTTTGAAGCCGCGGGAGCGGTGGAAGCGTGGTCCGTTCTCGGCCTTTCGGCCTTCATTTCAGGTCACGCCCGGTCGCCGAACGGCGCGAGATAGTCCTGGAGCGGCTTGACGTCGAGCTCGCGCTGCTTTAACAGATCGATGCCTTCCGCCGCGGCGTCCGCTCCGGCGATCGTCGTGAAGTAAGGCACCTGATAGTCGACCGCATTCCGCCTGAGCAGGAAGGAGTCGGCATGCGAATGCGCGTCCTGCGGCGTATTGATGACCATCGCGATCTCGCCTTTCTTGATCGCCTCGGCGGCGTTCGGGCTGCCTTCCTGAACTTTTTTGATCGTCTCCGCCGGAATGTCGTGCCGTTGAAAATGGAGAGCGGTGCCGCGCGTCGCGACAATCTGGAAGCCGAGGCCCGCGAGACGCCGCGCAATCGGCGTCACCGACTCCTTATCTTCGTCGCGCACGCTGATGAAGACTTTGCCGCTGCGCGGCAGGCGCGTGCCCGCGCCGATCTGCGACTTCGCGTATGCGATGCCGAACGTCGCATCGATGCCCATGACTTCGCCGGTCGATTTCATCTCCGGTCCGAGCAATGTGTCGACGCCGGGAAATTTATTGAACGGAAAAACCGATTCTTTGACGGAGATATGCGTCGGCAAAACTTCCCTAGCAAGCCCAAGCTCGCTCAGTTTCTTGCCCACCATGATGCGCGCGGCAATCTTCGCGAGCGGAACGCCGGTCGCCTTGCTGACGAACGGGACGGTACGCGACGCGCGCGGGTTGACTTCGAGGACGTAAATATCCTCGCCTTTCACAGCGAACTGCACGTTCATTAACCCGGAGACTTTGAGCGCGAGAGCAAGCTCCGTCGCCTGTCTACGGATCTCGGTCTGCAGCTCGAGCGAGATGGACTTCGGCGGCAGGCTGCACGCGCTGTCGCCTGAATGCACTCCGGCGCGCTCGATGTGCTCCATGATGCCGCCGATGACGACGCGCTCGCCGTCGCATAAGGCGTCGACGTCGAGCTCGATCGCATCGTCGAGGAATTTATCGATCAACACCGGGTGCTCCGGCGACGCGGCGACGGCGTAGGTCATATAATTTTTGAGCGCGTCGGAGTCGTAGACGATCTGCATCGCGCGCCCGCCCAGGACGTAGGAAGGACGCACGAGAATCGGATAGCCGAGGCGCTCGGCGATCTCCAGCGCCTCCTGATACGAGCGCGCCGTGCCGGAGAGCGGCTGCTTGAGCTTGAGCTCGTCGAGCAGCCGGCGGAAGCGCTCGCGGTCCTCCGCCAGATCGATGCTGTCGGGCGAAGTGCCGATGATCTTCACGCCCGCGCGCTCGAGCGCCAGCGCGAGCTTGAGCGGCGTCTGCCCGCCGAACTGCACGATCACGCCGTCGGGATTTTCGCGCGCGCAGATCTCCAGCACGTTTTCGAGCGTCAGCGGCTCGAAGTAGAGCTTGTCGGACGTGTCGTAGTCCGTGCTTACCGTCTCCGGGTTGCAGTTGACCATGATCGTCTCGTAGCCGTCTTCCTTGAGCGCGAAGGCGGCGTGGACGCAGCAGTAGTCGAACTCGATGCCCTGCCCGATGCGGTTCGGGCCGCCGCCGAGAATCATGATCTTCTTCCGCGCCGTCACGTTGGATTCGTCCTCGCCCTCGTACGTCGAGTACAGATACGGCGTGTAAGCGGCGAACTCGGCGCCGCAGGTGTCGACCGCGCGGAATACCGCGCGCACGCCGGCGGCGCCGCGCGCGGCGCGAATATCGTCTTCGCTTCGGCCCGTCAAAACGGCGAGGCGGCGGTCCGAGAAGCCCATCTGCTTCATGCGCTGCAAAAATTCCGGCGTGAGCTCGTTCGTGTTCTTGATCTCGGTCTCCGTTTCGAGAATCTGCCGTACGTGATCCAAAAACCATGGGTCGATCCTGCTGAGGTCGTGAATATCGTCCACGGACAAGCCGAGCCGGAACGCGTCGCCGAGATACCATAACCGCTCCGCGTTCGGCACGCGCAGCTTGTCGCGCACGAGCTTTAAATTCTCCTCGCGATCGCCCGCGCCCTGGATCTTCTCCTCGAAGCCGTAGGAGCCGATCTCCAGCGAGCGGATGCCCTTCTGGAGCGACTCCTTGAACGTGCGGCCGATCGCCATGACCTCGCCGACCGATTTCATCTGCGGCGTGAG
>DASWZY010000480.1:0-3414 GCA_036407055.1 Binatia bacterium | reverse complement strand
GTCGTCGGCGCCGAGATGAAGCTCGGCGAAGCGTATTACCTCAACAAGCAATACACCGAGGCGGTCGAGGCGTTGAAAGAGTTCGAGGCGATGCACCCGAACAACGAGAATATTCCGTACGCGCTGTACCTCGCCGGCATGTCGCACTTCGACCAGTTCTCTTCGGCCGATCGCGATCAGAAAAATACCGAGATCGCCAAGGGCTTCTTCGAGCGCGTGGTGAACAACTACCCGAAATCCGAATACGCGCCGAAAGCGAAGGAGAAGCTCGCCAAGTGCCTCGATTACCTCGCGGAGCACGAGTACGACATAGCCACGTATTACATGCGCGAGAAGAAGTACGCCGCCGCCCGCGACCGCTTCGAAGGCATCGTCCGGCGCTACCGGACGTCGTCGGTCGCGCCCAAGGCCCTCTTCAACCTCGGCGAGGCGTATCGACTCGAGAAAAACAACGTCAAGGCCGCGCTCGCCTTCGAGGCGCTGACGCAATACTATCCGAACGACCCGCTGGCGAAGAGCGCGCGCACGCAGCTCACGCAGCTGGCGCAGGAAAAACAGGACCCGCTCGACGCGCTGCTCAAGCAAGAGAAGAGAGCCACCGCGACCGCGGCCATTGAAAAGAAAGACGCCGAGCCCGCCAAAGACGCGCCGCGTGTAGCGAAGACCGAAGTCGTCACGGAGAATCCCGGGGACGAAAAAGGCCTCTTGAGCCGCATGGTGGACAAGATGAATCCGTTCTCTTCCTCGTCGCCAGCCCCGGCCAAAGAGACCGAGAAAAAAGCTCCCGCGGCAAACACGGCCAAAACGGTTTCGCCGCAAAGTTCTCAGCTGATCGGAAGCATCGACGAATCGCTCAAGCGCCGCGCCGTCGAGGCGGGCGCCCAGGCGAAAACCGATCCGGCTCCGCCTAAGCCCGATTTGCCGCATATCGCGGAAGCGGCGCTGCCGCCGGCGCCGCAGGAATCTGCAACGTTGAGCGCCATCGACGGCAAGCTCGAGAAAAAAGGCACCGTGACTGCGGCGCTACCGCCGACGCCGGAAGCCGCGCCGATCCTTAAGCAGCCGATCGATGAAAAAGCGCTCGCGAGCTCTTCGAGCAAGTCGCGGCCGGTCGACACCGGCGTGCTGATCTCGAACATCGACAGCAAATTGAAACGACAGGGAATCGACCCGGCCGTCGAAGAAGTTAAGATGGCCGCTCCCGTCGCGGAGAAACCGATCGTTACGGCGAGGCCGAAGGCCGCGCCGCAGACGGCGCTGCAGCCGCGGCTCCCCGAAGAAAAGAGTCCGCTCTTCCTCGCACCGCAAGACGTTCGGGTGCAGGACAAGCCGGCCGAGGTCGCCTCGACCCCTGCCGAAAGTGCAGCGCCGGTCGCGCCGTCGCTCCCGGAGCTCGCCGTCAAGGGGCCGCCGCAGCCGGCGAAAGACAAGCCCGCCGATACCAAAACCGCCGCAAAGGCAAAGTCTCCAGAGGAAGAGGAAGACGTCGAGAATAAGAGCGCCTTCGATCAGATCAAAGAGGACATCGGGCGCATCGGGAAGATCTTAAATCCGTTCAGCTGGTAAACAGAACTTCGTAGCAATGAGATAAAAAAGGGCGGCCAAGGCCGCCCTTTTTGTTTTAAAAGGCCGGTTTTGTTATTCGTTTTTGCATGAAAAATCTCTTAAGAAGCAGGTAAAAACCCGATTGAGATAAAGTAACGTCCCAATATCATCGAGCCCTATGGCCGATCCGATGCCCAGCCGTTCGGTTGTCGCGAATTTAGACCGCGAACGGCTGGGCATCGGTCACTTGATTTCTGATCCGCATTTTTATGAGCCGACTCCTCACCGAATGCCACAGGCGCTTCCCCGGGGCATGCGCCGCGCCCTGCAAAGAAAGCTCTCGGTAAAACTCGCCCATCCTTCACTCCGGCGAAGACTGCGTCGAAGGTTGGCTCGGTCGCTCGCCGGTGCGGCGTTACTGCTAGCGTTTAGTCACGCTACAGAAGCCGCAACCATCAACGTCACGACAAATAAAGCGGAGATCAAAACGGACGGAAAGTGTTCGATTATTGAAGCAATCATAAACGCCAACAACCACGCCTCGACTAATCTTGATTGCGCTGCGGGGACGGGCGCTGACACGATCACCTTGCCCGCAAATACGAAGATTATATTCCCGCCTTCCAAATCGACAGACCCGACACCACTCCTCTTTACGAGCACCGTCATAATTCAGGGGAATGGAAGTATTCTCAGCCGCAAAAAAAGCAAAGGGGAAATTACGTGGCCTCAAGTCTGGATAGGCGGAGATGTAACCCTTTCAAACATCAAAATTCAGGGATTCGCCACACTCCTCGTGAGCGCCGGCGGGAAGCTTACGCTTACTGAAACAACGGTGTCTGGAGGTTCAGGTAATTTTGGAGGCGCAATTCAGAGCAGCGGTCTTCTAACAATTGCCGAGAGCACAATTTCCGGCAACACGAGCAGTAACGGCGGCGGGCTCCATAATTATCGTGGTACAGCTACGATCATTAACAGCACGATCTCCGCAAATCAGTCCGATGCCGATGGCGGCGCGATTGTTAATGACGATGGCCACCTTACGATCACGAACAGCACGATATCGGGCAACATTGTCAAAAGCCCGAGATACAGCACTAATGGCGGCGCGATATTCAACATCGGCGGCTATCTCGGAATTTTCGACAGCTCGATCACTGGAAATACCGTCATTGGTGGCGGCCCTGGTCTCAATAAGAGCTCTTCTCAGGTGGGCTGGGCTTTCGGCGGTGCCATCGACGCGACTGGAACCATCGTCATCCGCAACAGCACGATCGCCGATAACAAGGCGATCGGCGCGCCGGGTCGCCCGGCGATCGGCGGTGCGATCTGGTGCGCGTGCAACCTGACGATCGAAAACAGCACGATCTCCGGCAACGCGGCTTTTGGCGGCGCGAAGGGCGGCGTTGCGGTAGCGGGTGCGGTCTGGACGTCCGGGGTGGTCGCGATTAAAAACAGCACAATCTCCGGCAACAGCGCCGTGGGGAGCACCGGCGCCAATAGCTATGCCGGCGCGTTCATGAACTATCATTATCTGACGTTTGACAGCAGCACGATTACCGGCAATACAGCCGCGACCCAAGGAGGCGGCATCTGGAGCGTGGAGACCGGAGGAGACGGCGGCGTATCCTATACGCAGCTCGATCTCAATCGCACAATCGTCTCAGGGAATCAGGCGGCGAACGGACCGGAGATCTATAACTATCAGCGGAACTACACCACAGTTGTTGTCGACAACCGCAATCTCTTCGGCGTCAACAACGTTCCTGGAACCGTGGGATTCACTCCCGACGGCTCCGACATTATCCCCCCTGGCGGTGTGATGATCGGCGACATCCTCGCTCCGCTCGCCGACAACGGCGGACGGAC
>DASWZY010000479.1:0-8335 GCA_036407055.1 Binatia bacterium | reverse complement strand
ACGAACATGAGCCCGCGGAGCGTTGCGCGCACCATTCGGTAGACCTCGTCGGGATTCTCGCGGATGCGCTTCTCCGACGTGCCGAAGCCGTTCTGCGGGAACTCCACCACGTCGCCGAGAAAAAGCAGCTCGTTGTAGCCTTTTTCCTGGGCGATGATGTTCTCGGGCACGGAGAGCAGCGAGGCGTCGACGACGCCGGATTCGAGAACGGCGTAGCGGCTCGCAGCGCTGCCGGCCATCGGCAGGACGGAGACATCGCGGCCGGGCTCAAGGCCGATGTGTTTGAGCGCCTGCATCGCGAGCAGCGTCGCGGAGCCTCCCGGCGAGCTGCCGGCGACCTTCTTGCCCCGGAGCTGCTGCGGATCCTTGATTTCTTTCTTGCTGATCAAAAACAGCAGCGGCTTGGACACGGTGAAAATGAGGACTTTCATCGGCTGGCCGTGAACCGCCGCGCCGATCGTGCCGGTGACCGCGCCGTTGTAGTCGAGATCGCCGTTCAGCACCGCGGTGCTGGCGAGGTTCGCGGGCATGAAGACGATTTCGAGATCGAGCCCTTCGTCGCGGAAAAAGCCGCGGTGCTGCGCCGCATAGATCGCGAGGAACGAGACGTTCGTCGAGGAGCTGCCCATGCGCACCTTTTTGAGCGATTGAGCGTGCGCATCGGGCGTAAAGTATACGATAGTTGCGAGCGACAGCAGCAGCGCCAACATGGCGCAGTTTCGGGTTTCGGGTTTCGGGTTTCGCGTTAAAAACCAAGACACGTTGGCAACGTGCGTTTGCATCGTCTTTCCCCCTCGAAACTCGAAACTCGGAACTCGTAACATTTTTATTTTTAATCCGCCGCCGCCCACATAACGCGGTCGGCGGGCAATTCGATCTCGAGCTCGCGCCAGCTCTCGCCGCGGTCCTCGCTTAGGAGAATCTGGCCCTTGCCGCCGCTGCCCGAGGCGTGGCCGCGCGCGACGAGTCCGGTGCCGGCGAAGAGCGCGTTGCGGTCGTGCGGATGGTGCACGAGCGCCCAGAACATCGGGTCGCAGTCGTCAGCGAGCCCCGCAGTGACGCGGCGCCATGATTTCGCGCCGTCGCCGCTCTTGAAGAGCGCGGCGCGCGCGCCCCGCTGCTCGCGCCGCCAGAAGCCCGGCGAGCCGTCCGCGGTGGCGACGAGCATCTCCGGCGCCTCGCCGGTCCGCGCGGGCGGCAGGAAAACAAAATCGTGGAAATAATTTCGCGAGAGGCCGTTCTCCGCACGCACCCAGCCGTCCTCCGGCTTGTCGCTGGTGAAGAAGCCGCGCGCGCTGGCGACGAACCAGCGGTCGAAGCGCCCTGGGAAATTCGCGATCACGTGGATGTCGAGATAATCGATCCCTTTGCTCACGTCCTGCCACGTCGCGCCGCGGTCGAAGCTGCGCACGATGCCGCCGTGCTCGATGCATAGGTAGATCGTGCGCGGGTCGTCGACATGGATGAAAATATTGCGCACGTGGCCCTGGTGCGGCGGCTGGGGAAAACGCCAATTCTTCTTCACGCCGTCGGGAAGCGCCTCGAGCGCGGCCAATTCCTGCCAGCTTTCGCCGCCGTCCTCGCTGCGAAAAAGCCCCACCGGCTCGACGCCGGCATAGACCACATCGTCACTCGTCGGATCGACGGCGACCGCGCGAATATCGCCTTCGAGCACGCGCTTCCAGGTTTTTCCCGCGTCGATCGTCCGATAAAGGCCGTCGTGCGTGACACCCACGTAGACGCGCTCGGGACGCTCGTGGCAGCCGTGGATCGAATCGATGATGCCGTCGCGAAACGCGCGGCTCGTCTCCTCCCAGCCGCCGTTCTGCGCGCGCCAGACGATGAGACCGTGCTGCGTCCCGGCGTATAACCTTACTCCGTCCGACATAACTGCTCCTATGGAAAAAGCTCCACCCTTCCCGTCCCCGGCTGCCTGTCCCAGCGCGCCTCGACCGAGGAAAAATAATTCCACGCGCGTTCCGCGCGCCGCTCGAAATCGATCTCGGCGTTGAACGCGCGCGCCTGATCGAGGGAAAGCGGCTCGACCTCTCCCAGGGTCGCCGCCTGGAGCGTCTTCTTGGCATCGTCCTCTAGGACGAGCGACGCGTAAAGCACCTCGGTTAAATTCCTTCCGACGACGACGCTGCCGTGCGCGCGCAGCAGCGCGGCGCGCTTGTCGCCGATGACTTGCACCAGCGCGCGGCCGCGCTCCGGCGTCGTGACGAGCTGCGCCTCCTGGTACAGAGGCACGCCGGCGCTGAAGAGCGTGCCCTGCAGCGTCACCGGGCGGAACTCGCGCTTGGCGATTGTGAACAGCGTCGCGTGCGGCGGATGGAGATGCGCGACGGCGAGCGCATCGGCGCGCGCCGCATGAAGCGCGGTGTGAATCGGCCACTCGACCGGCGGCCGGCCGCTGCCCTCGGGCTTGCCGTAGAGATCGCACGGCACCATGTCCTCGGGACGAAGCTGTCCCTTGTCCGAGCCCATCCCGGGCGTGATGAAGACGCGCTTTTTCTCAGGATCATAGACGCTCAGATGGCCGAAGAGGCCGAGCATCCCCTGCATCGCGAAAATGCGCGCGAGCTGCGCGAGTTTTTCCCTGGCTTCGTCCTCGTTGAACATCGCGCCTCCTCAATCGATCTGCGCCCACTCGGCGAATTCTTCGAGCCCGAGCTTCTGCAAGGTATCCATAAACGGCCGGCCGGTGCGCTCGTGCCGCCCCGACAGCCGATAGTAATCGAATACCATCTGTGGAATCCATTTGCCGATCGTGAATCCTTTGAACTTGCCGTCGGGGATCGGCTCCAAAAATCTTTGTCCCACCTGCTGCCAATCGTGATCGGCGACCCAGCCGCGCTGCGTGCCGAAGATCGTCTGCAGGATCATGCTGCGATGGCCGGCGATCATGCCCTCGTCGAGATCGAAATTCCAGCCGGTCGTCGCGCTGAGCGAATCGGCAACGCTCTTCAAGCCGTCCGGCTTCATGTGCATCTGCGCGAACCAGCAGCCGCCGGTGACCCCGCAAAACTGGCGATATTGCTCGGAGAGCACCTGCGACCATGGCCAGCCGGTCGGGTCGTCGCGGTCGAGCGGCCCCCACTTTTCCCGGTAGGCCAGATCCGGCGGCGGCTTGGCGCTGCCGCCGCCCTGCGGCTTCATGCCGCCGGAGGCGACGATCTCGCGCAGCATCTGTCCGAAGTGCGGCCGCCAGTCGTGCAGCGCGGGCGTGCCTTTCTTCGTGTGCACGAGCCATTTCGGCGCGTCGCCGCCGATCGCCGCCGCGACCTGCGTCGGCCCCTCGGCCAGCAGCTCGCCCCATTTCCCTTCGCGCCGCGCCGCCATGTCGAGCAGGCGGTCGATCGTCGCGACGTTGCCCCATTCGAACGCAAGGCCGTCGGTATCCCCGGGACCGATGAGCCCTTTCTCCCACGCCTCGAACGCAACCGCCGCGCCGCACGAGAAGTGGCTGCACTCGATGCCGAGGTCGTTGATCTTCTCGGCGAGATAGAGGACTTCGTTCCCTTTCACGCCGAGATTGAAAAAAGTATCGAGCCATTCACTGCCGGCGTTGAAGTGGCCGACCGCGCCCTTCTTCGGCCCTTCCATCACTTCGACGTCCCACGGGCAGAGCCGCTGGCACTGAAAGCACGGGCGGAGCGTGATGCGGTTCTGATCGAAGCCGCGCGCGTGATCCTGGATCAGCGAGCTGCGGTAATTCAAATTCGGCAGCGCGTGCAGGTCCTCGGCGTGACCGGCGGTCTTTTTCTCGTCGACATTGCGCACGACCAGCGTCTTGCGCCAGCGAAGCCCGGCCTCGATGAGCTTTTCCTTGTCGTGGAGCGGCGGGCGCTTGGTGCCGTAGACGACGATGGCCTTCAGCTTCTTCGAGCCGAAGACCGCGCCGGCGCTGTGCGCCGCGTTGTGGTTGTAGTCGTTGCACAGCATCGCGGCGCGCACGAGATTCTCGCCCGCCGGGCCGATCGTCATCACGCGCGCGTCGGCGATACCGACTTCCGCCCGAAGCAAATCTTCGGTTTCGCGCGCGCCCCTGCCCCACACGCGCGACGCGTCGCGCAATTCCGGCTTGCCCTCGTTGATGAAGAGATACACCGGCCGCGGCGACGCGCCCTGAATGATCAATCCGTCGTAGCCCGCCGCCTTGAGATAGACCGGCCAGAAGCCGCTCGCCGCGCCGCGGCCGAGCGTGTATTCGGTGATCGGGCTCAAGTACACGGCCGTAACTTTGGTGCCGCCGGGCGTCAAGCCCGTGCCCGTGATCGGCCCGGTCATCATGACGACCTTGTTTTCCGGGCCATAAGGCGCCGCATCGCGCGATAGTTCTTTCAGCAGGATGTAAAGCGCCAGTGCCTGGCCGCCGACGAATTTTCTTAAGAGCGGCTCCTCGGGCAAATTCTCGTCGGTGAATTTCCCGGTCGTGAGATCGACGCGCAGGATGCGCCCCATGTAGCCGCCGGGGAGGCGGGTCGCGCGCCGCGCGGGAAAAAGCTCGCTGTTGAGCATTACAAGAATTCTCTCATGAGCCCTTCGACACGCTCAGGGCGAACGGTAAAATCGCCGGCGGTTGCGATTTTCCGTTCATGCTGAGCTTGTCGAAGCATTCCTGCATTTAAGCCGTTCGCCGCGGCCAGTAACGATAGAGCAATCGCTTCGGGTGAGTGACGGCGAGATACAATGCGCGGAGCTTGCCGGAAACGCCGCAGCGCGGCGTAAAGAGATCCTTCAGCATGAGGCCGAGCGGAATTTTGTGCGCCGGATATTTATCCGGCAGGATAAATTTGAGGCCGTAGGCCGCCTTGCTCTCCTTCAATACCATGACGACCTGTGTGCCGCCCGCCTCGTTCTCGCCGTAGGTCTCGCCGCCGATCTCGCTCGCGCGCGCGTGGGCCTTCGCCGTCATGTCTTCCTCGAGGCCGAAGTCGAGCGCGCCGACCGGACACGCGACGACGCAGAACGGGCTCTTGTCCTCGCTCACGCGCGGCGCGCACATCGTGCACTTCGACGCCTTGTGCGTCACCGCGTCTTTCGAGATGACGCCCCACGGGCAGGCGTAAACGCAGTATTCGCAGCCGATGCACTTCACCGGGTCGATGACGACCGGTCCCTCGTCGTACTTCGTGATCGCCTCGACCGGGCAGACCGCCGCGCACATCGGGTACTCGCAGTGCATGCAGCTATTGCGCGCCCAGAGCGGCGATAATCCTTCGAGCACGGGCGGGTCCATCTGGATCCAGTTGCTGCCGGAGAATTCGTAGACCGACGTGCGCGGATGGTCGTGCCAGTCCTTGCACGCGTGCACGCACTGGCGGCAGCCGATGCATTTCGTCGCGTCGAAGAGAATCGTCCGCGGCTTGCCGTCGAGGAGCCTGCCGGTCGGAATGAGATTGCCGTACTTTTCGTTCATGAGAAATCGACTCCGTCGAGATGATAGAAGTTATAGTTCCGACCGTAAAAGAGAGTCAAGATCACGGTTGACTCTATTGCAGAGCAGGATACGATCGCGGCCGGCATGCGACACTTGACACTGGTGAAAGCTCTATCATTGATCATCGTTGTGAGCGGCTGTTTCGCTAGCGAAAAGTACGTCCAGCCAACCACCACAAACACCGCTATTCTCAAAACCGAATTAGCGGCGTTGAATCTCGATGTTCCACAAAAGGATCTAGACCGGAATCTCAGCTATAAAGATTACCGCTGTATCGCGGTCTGCGGCATAATTTGTTACCATCCCGGTGTCTCTCCAGACGCTATAGATTACTGCCGGCGTTTCGGCTCTCGGACACTTCTGGGAACCAGCGATATGATCGAGCCCGGCGAGCACGGGAAGCTCATTGCCACTGCCTCGAAATATGCGAGCGACTACAATCTCTTGCTGATCCCGCAACTAAAACAATTAGAGAAATCCCAGGCTCACCGCTAACTTCGTTTGACATCCTCCCGCGACTGGGCGAGAAAAGAGAATCATTTAATCGCCGGAGGATCATTCATCATGAGCGACAAGAAAAAACTGCGCGTTATTTACCGCTCGAACGCCCATTCGCCGTTTTGGGTCGTCGCGGACAAGTCGGGCCTGTGGGGCGAGAACGGCCTGGAAGTCGACACGAGCCCGCAGCTCGTGCGCGAGAAGGCGGTCGAATCGCTCAAGAAGGGCGCGGTCGACGTGATCTCCGGCAATCACCATAATCTCTACTCGCGGAATGCCAGCGGCGAGGACTTTCTCCACCTCGCGCAGGCGGCGAACACCTGGACCGACAACTTCATGGTCGTCTCGGACGGCATCAAGAGCGTCAAAGATCTCCGCGGGAAAAAAGTCGTCGTCGACAAAGTCACTTCTCATTCGGGCCTCAACGTCTGGCTGTTTCTGCGCCAGGAGGGGCTCGATGTCGACCGCGGCGACGTCCAGATCGAAGGCATGGACGCCTCCTACGAAGAGCGCTGGAAGAGCGTCCTCGACGGTAAATACGACGCCACGTTCGTCTGCATTCCGCACGACAAGCGCGTCGTGCAGGCGGGCGGGCGCGTGATCCCGGTGCGCGTCATGCCGATGGTGCGCGGCGTGACGCTGACAACGACGATGAGCTTCGTGCGCAGTCACGAAGAGGAAGTCCGGCGGCTCGTGCGCGGCATGGTCGACACGATCCACTTCTTCCTGACCCGCAAGCAGGAGACGATCAAGATTCTAAAAAATCATCTGCCCGAAGCGCTGCCGATCAAAAACGACCAGGAGCTCGAGGCGCTCTACGGCGAATGGGCGGGCTCGCTCGAGCGCAAGCCCTATCCTTCCCTGGAAGCGGTCGCGAACGTTTTTCAACTCGCGTGCCGGCGCAACCCGGAAATCCGCGGCGACTATAATCCGATGGCGATGTGGGACCTGCACTTCGTCCGCGAGCTGGACGACAGCGGGTATATCGACAAGCTGTACAAATAAATTTTGTAGGGGCGGGTTTTAAACCCGCCCCTACCGCTCCGCACCCGAAACTATTTTTTCAAATATCCTCGCTCGCGGTAAAATCTCTCCGCGCCGCGATGGAGCGGCACGTCGTAGGGCGCCTCTTCGTCGTCGGCGCAGAGCTGTGCGATGTCGAGCGGCTTGTAGTTATCGGTCGGGATCAAATCTCTTCTGCGCTCCATCGTCTCGCAGAGCGCGTACGCGACGTCGTCGCGCAGGTCGGCGCGGACGATCATCGGCCAGCCGCTGAAGTCCAGCGTCGGCAATTCTTCGCGGATGCCCGGGAATTCGGCCTTCGTCATGCGCGCGGCGCGGTAGCCGAGCGCTTTCATGTGCTTCAACACCTGGCCTTCTATCGGCAGGAAGCGAAACCCGTTCTCCAGCGCCGTGCCGGACCAGCTCTTGATGCCCTCGTCGAAGACGGCGTCGACCGTCCCATTTTCGATGCCCTGGCGGCGGATCGGATCGGTCGGCCGCATCGATGGATGAATCTCCCCGCCCCAGCGGCGGATGTCTTCCAGCGCAAATCCCGCGGCGCGCAGGACTTCCGCGACCGTGAACATGGTCGAGTCTTCCCTGCGCGCGGCCTTGTCGGCGCGGCGGATCGACACTTTGAGCGGGTAGCGGTCTTTTTTTATCTGTTCGAGCGAAGTGATGCCGCTCGATTCGCGCACGGCGAAGCCCATCACGTCGTAGGAGGGAAAAACCGCGAGCGCGCGCAGCGGCAGCTTTTTCGAAAACATGCCCCTGCCGCGATGGGCCATAGTCAATAAGACTGAAGGGTTCACCCACGCGAGCGAGAACTCTCCGTCTGCGACGCCGCTGATGGCGGCGAAACCGCCGGTCGTGAAGCCGAGCCGGATGCCTTTCGGATCGTTCGGCTTGGGCGTGAGCGTGAGCTTGAGCGCGTTGCCGATCGGCGAATCGGTCTGCAGCACGCCCTCGGCTGCCTTCCAGGATTCCGTCGCGAGCGAGCTGTCGAACATTCCGGAAGCGATCTCCAAGAGCCCGCGCGCGCGCTGGATGCCCGCGTTATAACGCTTGCCGGTCGCCGCGCGAGCTTCTGGATGCGGCATTCTCTTCACGGGCATCCTCGCTCAATCGAACAGCTTGCGCGCGAGCTCGGCCGCCGCGTCGCGATACTTCGAGATTTTTTCTTCCGACTGGTTCTCGAGCTTAGGGTATTCGTCCGGCTTCAGCGTATCCTTCGCCGGCAGGACGCCGAAATCTTTGAGCCACTGCGTGTCGATGTCGAGGCGGCGGGTCGCCTGCCCCATCGCGCGCGAATAGGTCTCCTGCCCTTCCTTGCCGAGGAACCAGTTGATGAACACTTTGGTTGCGTTCGGATGCGGCGCGCCTTTGATGATG
>DASWZY010000478.1:0-5726 GCA_036407055.1 Binatia bacterium | reverse complement strand
TGCAAGTCCGCCATCTTCCATATAATCTGAAATGATGAAAGGCAAGGATGCGCTCGTTATCGTCGACGTGCAGAACGATTTCTGCCCCGGCGGAGCGCTCGCGGTCGCCGGCGGCGACGAAGTGGTGCCGCGGTTGAACGCGTACGTCGACAAATTCGAAAAAGCGCGCATGCCGATTTTCGCGACGCGCGACTGGCATCCCAAGAAAACGGTTCATTTCAGGGCCTACGGCGGACAGTGGCCGCCGCACTGCATTCAGGGAACGAAAGGCGCGGAACTTCGCTCCGACTTGCGCCTGCCGCGAACCGCTTCCATCATCACCACCGGCGCGGCGCCCGACGAAGATGGATATTCCGGCTTCGACGGACGCGACGAGCGCGGCATCGCGCTTGCCGAGCTGCTCAGGCGCTCGGGCGTCGAGCGGATATTCGTCGGCGGCCTCGCTACGGATTATTGCGTCAAGCATACGGTGATCGACGGTCTGAAGCACGGCTTTAAAGTCGTCTGGCTGGAAGACGCTTCGCGCGGCGTCGATGTCGCGCCCGGCGACTCGGCGCGCGCGGCGCGCGAGATGCTGGCACGGGGCGCAAAGAAAGCCGGCGGACCGGAAACCCTCCTTCATGAGTAAAATGGCTGAGCGATTTTTCGCGCCGGGAAGCGCGATCTGGCGCGTCGACCGCGAGATGGCGCTGCTCCTCGGCGGCGGGCGTGCACTGCTCATGCAGATCGCGCATCCGAAGATCGCCGCCGGCGTCGCCGACCACAGCCGCTTCGCGAGCGATCCGCTCGGCCGGCTCAAGCAGACGATGGAAACGATGTGGTCGATCGTGTTCGACGATCTACCGAGGGCGCAGGCATCGCTGGATCGCCTCGGCCGCGTGCACGAGCGCGTGCAAGGGCATCTGGCGAACGGGGCCGGGTACAGTGCGCGCGATCCGGAGCTGCTGCTATGGGTGCACGCGACTCTGGTCGATTCCGCGCTCGTTACGTATGATCGCTTCGTGCGGCCGCTGTCGCTCGAACTGCGCCGCGGCTACTACGAGGATTCGAAGAGGCTCGGTGTCTTGATGGGCGTGCCGGAAGCGGCGCTGCCGGCCACGCTCGAAGATTTCGACCGATACTTGGCCGCGACCGTCGAATCCGAAAGCATCGCCGTTGGCGCGCCGGCGCGCGCGCTCGCGCGGGCGATTCTCTATCCGCGGCCGTGGTTTTTGAAAAGCGTCGCGCCGGTCAACGTTTTGATCACCGCGGGGCTGCTGCCGGCAAAGCTCCGGCGCGCATATGGGCTTCGATGGGGCAGCCGGCGCGAACGAGTGCTGCGCCTGGTCGCGGGCTCGGCGCGCGCGGCGCTGCCGCTCGTACCGCGGATGATCCGGGTCGTGCCGCACGCGCGCGCGGCCGAGCGAACCGCCTGATGGGGGGATGATGAGTTTCGATTTCACCGAAGAGCTGGAGACCGCCGAGCGCGCCGCTCGTGAAGCCGGCAAGATCGTGATGGGATATTACGGCAAGCAGTACCGCATCGAACAGAAAGGGAAGAATAATCCGGTAACGGTCGCCGACCTCGAGGCGAACGCGAAAATCCAGGAAGTACTGCTCGGTAAATATCCCAATGACGGCTGGCTCTCGGAAGAGAGCAAGGACGATCTCGCGCGCCTCAACGCCAAGCGCGTCTGGGTCATCGACCCGATCGATGGCACGCGCGAGTTCATCGAAGGCATTCCGCAGTTCACCGTCTCGATCGGCTTCGCCGTCGAAGGGCGGCCCGCCGCCGGCGTCGTCTTTAACCCGGCGGTGAACAAGCTTTACAAAGGCGGACAGGGCGCCGGGGCGACGCTGAACGGGCAGCCGATTCAAGTGACGCAGCGGGAGCAGGTCGAGGGCGCATCGCTGATCGTGAGCCGCTCGGAGCCGCGGAAAAGATTTCAGCAGTTCGAGCAAATGTGCAAAGTGCGGGCGGTCGGCAGCATCGCGTACCGGCTGGCGCTTATCGGAGGCGCCGAAGGCGACGCCATGCTCACGTTCCGTGCATTGCACGAGTGGGACATCTGCGGCGGCGTCGCGGTTATCGAGGGCGCCGGCGGCGTCGTGATCGACGGAGAGGGACTGCCGGTGCGGTTTAACCGCAAAGACAGCCTCTGCCGCGGTCTTGTCGCCGCGAACCCCCGGCTCGCGAAGTCGCTGCACGTCATGCTGGCGAAGGCACTGGCGGAGAATTTCTAGCGACGATGGCGCAGTGCATTTATTGCGGCGAGCGCAGCGGCTTGTTCGCGAAGGTTTGCGGTGACTGCAACAAGCTCCTCACCAAGGTCGGCGAGCTGCGGGGAAAAGTGGGTTATGGAGAATTTCTCGACGGCCTCGCCGAGACGGGCGTTCCGAAGGAAAGAATCATCGTCTTCCTGAAGGCCGATCCCGAAGGCAAGGGCAGCGTTCAGGATCAGGTGACGGCGGAGATGACGAGCGAGCTGATGCAGGTGATGGGCCTCAAGGGCAAACAGAGCGCGGAAAATGTGAAAGGCATTCGCGAGTCGATCGAAAAAGAGAAGAAGTAGTGAAGCAGAATATAGAATCTAGAGCTAGAATTCAGAAGAAATCCAGAATTCTTCCGCCGTTTTTCTTTCAGCTTCTATTTTCTATCTTCTAAATTCTGTTGTTATCATGGTCGCGACGATTTATCTCTCGCTGATTTTCCTCTGCGTCTACCTCGTCGCTCTCGTCGTTCGCCGCTATCTTTTCGCTCAAGAGAAAAAACGGATGGCACAGGAGAGCCGGGCGGGAGCGCGCGTCGTCGCCCGCGTGGCGGAGATGACGCCGGGATCGGTAAAGAAATTCGATCTCATCTGCCAGAAGTATCGGATCGACGCGTTCCTGATCAATTATCAAGGCGCTTTTCGCGCTTACGTGAATCGCTGCCGGCATATGACGACGCCGCTCGATTTCGTGCGCTACCAGTTTTTCACTGAAGACGCGCGCCATCTCATCTGCATGACGCACGGGGCGCTCTATGACCCGGACAGCGGCCTCTGTGTCGATGGGCCGTGCAAGGGGCAGTCGCTGTACGCGCTTCCCGTGCGGGTGGAAGGCGATGAGGTGCTCGTCGGCTGCCCGGAGGGCGATCTACTCGAAGTGGCGGACTTATAGATTGGCGTCGAAGACGAAAAATGCCAACGGGCGGAAGCTCGTCGCCCGCGTGGATGAGCTCGGCCCCGGGATGACCAAGAAATTTGTCTTGAAGCCCGGCGGAAGTGCCGTGGAGGCGTTCATCGTCAACTTAGACGGAGCGCATTATGCCTACGTGAACCGCTGCCGGCATATTGCGCTGACGCTCGATTGGGTTGATAACCGCTTTTTCACCGAAGACGGACGCTATATCATCTGCGCCAATCACGGCGCGACCTACGAGCCGAAGACCGGCGAATGCATCTGGGGTCCGTGTCTCGGCGCGTTTCTCCAGCCGGTCGGGCTCGAGGTTGCGGGCGATAAAATTTACGCCGTCTGTCCCGACGCGCTCGACGACTGAGCGAAAGGAGCCTGCGATGGCCGACTGCCTTTTCTGTGGGATTATCGAAGGAAAGATCAAGGGCGACGTCGTCTACCGCGACGACCGGATCGTCGCTTTCCGCGATGTCCGGCCGCAAGCGCCCGTGCACATTCTAATTGTGCCGATCAAGCACATCGCGACATTGTCGGACCTCCAATCAGACGATAATGAGCTGATCGGCGCGATCCACGGCGTCGCGAACCGTCTAGCCGAAAAGGAAGGCGTCGCGAAGGACGGATACCGTGTCGTGGTCAACTGCGGCGCCAAGGCCGGCCAGACGGTCTTTCATATCCATTTCCATCTGCTCGGCGGGCGCCATTTCTCGTGGCCGCCGGGATGATAAAAACAGTTTCGAGTTTCGGTTTAAAGTTTCGAGCAGGGAGTTTATATTTTTTCCGGCCTTCGTTCTCGCAACTCGAAACTAGAAACTTGAAACCGGAATCTCAAGGGGGTTGATTATGGCAACCGTTGAGTGGCGCAGTCCGGCCAGCGAGATGGCGGTCAAGCAGTTCGAGATCGCCGCAGCGAAGTTGGGTCTGGATCAAAACGTCGCCGAGCGGCTCCGGCGGCCCGACCGCGCGCTCATCGTGAGCGTCCCGGTCATGCGCGATGATCACACGGTGCAGGTCTTCACCGGCTACCGCGTACAGCACAACGATACCCTCGGGCCGTTCAAGGGCGGCATCCGCTACCATCCCGACGTGAATCTGGGCGAGGTGTCCGCGCTGGCGATGTGGATGACATGGAAATGCGCGCTTGCGGGCCTGCCGCTCGGCGGTGCCAAAGGCGGCGTGTCGTGCGATCCGACCGAGCTGTCGCGCGCCGAGGTCCAGGGCCTCACTCGAAGATACACGGCGGAGATTCTCAACATCATCGGTCCGGAGGTCGACGTGCCCGCGCCCGACATGGGGACCGACGAGCAGGTGATGGCGTGGGTCATGGACACCTACAGCCAGCACAAGGGCCATGCGGTGCCCGGCGTCGTCACAGGCAAGCCGGTCGCGATCGGCGGCACGATCGGACGCCGTGAAGCGACCGGCCGCGGCGTCGTCTACACGATCGGCGAAGCGGCGAAGCACCTGAATATGGACCTGGTCGGCGCGACGGCAGCGGTTCAGGGCTTCGGCAACGTCGGCTCGGTCGCCGCGAAGGAGCTGGTGGATGTAGGCGTGAAGATCGTCGCCGTCTCCGACAAGACCGGCGGCCGCTACGATCCCAAGGGCCTGCCGATCCAGAGCGTGATGGACTACGTCACCAAGACGTCCAAAAATTTCACGCTCGAGGGCTGCCCGCACGGCGAGCGAATCACTAACGCGGAGCTGCTGGAGGTCCAGTGCGATATCCTCGTGCCCGCGGCGCTCGGCATGCAGATCACCGCACAGAACGCGCCCAGGCTCAAATGCCGTCTCCTGGCCGAGGGCGCGAACGGGCCGACGACGCTCGATGCCGACGCCGTCCTCAGGCAGAAAGGCATCTTCGTCATTCCCGACGTGCTCGCCAACGCCGGCGGCGTCATCGTCTCGTACTTCGAATGGGTGCAGGACCTGCAGAATTTCTTCTGGACGGAGGACGAGATCAATAAAAAATTGCGCGCGATCCTGACCAAATCGTTCTACGAAGTCCTCGACATGAGCCGCAGGGAAAACGTCGATATGCGCCTGGCGGCGCTGATGATCGGCGTCGAGCGGGTATCGCGCGCAATGCTCTGGCGGGGTCTCTACGCATAGCGGCCGATGAAAAAGGCCCATCTGCGGCGTTGCGCTCGATTCGCTCGCTCGACGTACTGAAAATAGTACGCCTCCGCTCACGAATTTTCGCGCGCCTTGCATCTGGGACCTTTTTGATCGGCCTACAATCGATCTCTGTCTGCTCTGTTCGTCTTCCCTTGCGGCCCACGGAAGGTATCACCGCGATTCCTTGATTCCGGTAGCGATTTAGGACATGTATTAATGTTCCAGTAATATTTCTGAGAGGGGAATACATGATCCAGGCGACCCAGCTGAGACCGGGTATGATCATCATCTACGAGGGCGATCTTTATCGCGTGACGGCGATCCATCACCTGACGCCCGGCAACAAGCGCGGCTTCATGCAGACGAAGATGAAGAACATCAAGACCGGCGTCGGGACGGAGAAGAAGTTCCGCTCCGAAGACCGGCTCGAGCAGGCGACAATGGAGACGCGC
>DASWZY010000477.1:0-18164 GCA_036407055.1 Binatia bacterium | reverse complement strand
TTTCAGGATCCCGTCGTCCTGCCGATCGAGGATTCGATCGACCTCCATCCGTTCGCGCCCAAAGATATTCCGAGCGTGCTTGAGGAATATATCGCCGAGTGTGTGAAGGCGGGGATTTACGAAGTGCGCATCATCCACGGCCGCGGCACAGGCGTGCAGCGGAAGATCGTGCAGTCGCTCTTAGCAAAACATCCGCAGGTAGCGTCCTTCAAAGACGCGCCCGCGGAGGCCGGCGGCTGGGGAGCGACGGTGGCGGTGCTGAAAAAGTCTTGAGCTACGCCGCCGCTTTCTTGAGCGGATACTTCTCGCAGAGCTTAGATATCGGATTCGAGCGCAAAATCCGGCATGGACCAAAAGCTGGAGCTCGGCATAATTCCGAGTGCGCCTTCGGAGATTCCAAGCAGTGCATGCGCTTTGATTCTTGCGGGACGAGAGCGAGCGGCCTCAGCGGCTGTAGTAACATCGCCTAGCTTTCCTTTGACCCAACCCTCATAGTACGATACCCAACTGTCGTTCGACCATGCTTTCACGGGTTCGACCTGCGCGCGCGCCTGGGAGACGTCTCCGCGTATCGCACTGCGAAACGCGCGACCGGCCAGGATTCCGCCGACCGCGCGGCGGTCGCCGAGCCTGGCGAGCGCTGCCGCGAGCGTCAGTCCGGGATCCGGTTGCGAGGCTTCATAGAACAGGATGCGCGCGCAAACACCGATATTTTTTTCCGCCGCCTCCACGCAACCGGCCGTCTCAAGCGCATCCTTCCATTGCCGCATGCGCGCCTGCGTATAGGCTATAATCTCACGAGCTCCCCGTTTGCGCTCATCGCTGTCACTCATCGTGCCTGTCACACGCTGCAATTCTTGTACAACGGCCTTAGCTTGAGCCAACGTACCGGCGGTATAATACGCTACGGCGACCTTGTTCAGAGCTAGTATTCTCGCGTAGATGCCATGTTGCGTAAGCGGAATCGCCTCCGCCGTCGCCTGGGCCTTCTCGGGCTCAGCGCTCTCCGCTTGAGCCATGGAGACCTTCTCAAGCGCCGTGAATTGCCAGTTCCTCTCTCCGAGACCTCGCGCAGTCTCGGCGGCGCGGTTGAGAGTCTGTAACGCCGCGGCACGCTCGCCGGCTTCTCTTTGAGCCGCCGCGATGGCGATCATCGCCTCGACTTTAAAATAGCCGCGGCTAATTGCCGCGATGCTCTGCAATGCGCCTTCAATATTGCCAGAGTTGGTTTCGACAACTGCAAGCTCTTTGAGTACGACACCCTGCGGCGAACCGCCTTCATCCGATGCTGGCAATGCTTGCGCCGCTCGCCGGGCGCTGTCAAACGTCTTCTTGGCGGCTGCCGTATCGCCGGCTTTCATCTGGACGACAGCGATTGCGCCGAGAGCACGCGCTCTGCGTGAATTGCTGTATCCGCGCGTGCCGATTCGCTCGGCGGTTTTCAAAGCGCCAGCAACGTCTCCCCGGTCGAGTTGAGCGTTTACGATCTTCGCCAGCGTTCCGGCCACGTCTCGCAAATTTGATTCAGCGTATTGGACGGCTGCGGCTGCTTCCCCTCGCCTCGCCAGCTCGACCGCTATTGCTCCGTGAATCATCGCCTTGTGATCCGCGGTTTGCGCGAGCGCTTGCCGGGCGCGAGGTAAGTCTCCGGCCTCGGCCATCATCTCGCCAATCCTGCCATAGGCCCACGATCGTGGGATCGGCTCGCTTATTAGCGACGCAACTCTCAGCGCCTCGGCGAAATCACCGGCCTGTACAAGCGCGATTGTAATTTCGGAAAGAACGGAATTGCGCTCGACGCCGGACGCGGCATCAGCTGCTTCGCGAAGAATTTTTACAATGAGAGTTTTATCAGCGGTCGGCTTATTTTGCTGAATCGACTGAGAACGTAAGCCACCCGGCACGATTAGTAGAACGGCAGCGGCGAGCGCCGCTATTCTTATGACCAGCAACTTTGCCTCTCGCTAGTTGCCCGGCTGACCGACGAAGATGCGCTACGCCGCCGCCTTCTTCGGCGGATATTTCTCGCAGAGCTTTTTCCAGCCCTCGGCGAGCTTCTTGGCGTCTTCCATGACCTCGGGCGGGATGTTGCGGAACGGCGGACGGAGCGGCCCGGGCGCGCAGTAGCCGGCGTAGTTCATCGCGATCTTGGCGTGGTTCTCGCGCCAGTTGAGGCCGCCTCCGGTCTTGGTTCTGCCGTGCGCTTCGAGGTCGAGGCAAAGCTGCTTGACGGTTTCCCAATCGCCCGCACGCCACGCATCCCGCAGGCGCAGCACCGGCCACGGGCCGAGCCACGCGTTGATCGACCAGCAGCCGGCGGCGCCCATCTGGACGAACGGGTAGGCCTGGCTCTGGTTGCACAGCACGCTGATCTTCCCCTTGATGACGTTCATGAGCTGCATGAACTCGAGCGGCGTGCGGTGGCTGTCCTTCATCGCGACGATATTGGGGCGCGTGACGAGCTTCTCGAAGATCGACACGGGGAGCTTTACGTGATGCAGCGCCGGATTGTGGTAGATGACAATGCCGAGCTGCGGGAAGGCGTCCGCGATGTCGAGGTAGAACTGCGCCGCGTTGTCCGCGGTCGCGGGGAAATAGAACGGCACGCCGCAGAGCACGCCGTCGGCGCCGGCGTCGGCGGCGAATTGCATCTTTTCCAGCGTCTCACGCGTGTTGAGGCTGGTGCAGCCGATAATCACCGGGACACGCTTTTTCGCCGCGGCGATCGTCGCCTGCGCGAGCGTCTCCTGCTCTTTACGCAGCAGCGTGTGGCACTCGCCGAAGCTCCCCATGGTCGCGATCACGTCGATGCCGTCGCGAATGATTTGATCGACCGCGCGCGCGAGCTCGGCCGTGTTGATCGTGTCCTTGGCGCCGAGCTTGTCGCCGTCCGGCGTCGTGAACGCCGGCATCATTCCCATCACGCCCTGCATATCCTGAGCTCTCAACATAACGATACCCTCCTGTGATACCCGTAAGGGCGGGTTTAAACCCGCCTGTTATGTCTTTATGAAATTCCCTCGCGCCGCGCAAACGGGTCCTCGCCCTTGGCCGCGAGCAGCCGCAGCAGTATCGTCACGACACCGATCGTGATGAAGCTGTCGGCGACGTTGAACGCCGGCCAGTGATGCCCCGACCAGTAAAAATCGAGAAAGTCGATCACCTCGCCGTAAATGAGCCGGTCGATGAGATTGCCGAACGCGCCGCCGAGAATAAACGCGAGCGCGACGGTGAGAAGCTTCTCGTCCGAGGGCAAACGCCTCAGCATCGCGATGATGAAGCCGATCGCGACGACCGAGAAGCCGATCAGGAACGTCCGGCGAAACGCCTCCCCGCTCCTGGCGAGAATGCCGAACGCCGCGCCGGTATTTCGAATGTAGGTCAGGCTGAAGAAGTTTTCGATGATCGGGATCGAGTGATAGAGCGGCATCGTGCGGTCGATGATCGCCTTGGTCGCCTGATCGGACACGACGATCGCGGCGACGACAATCAGCACGAGCCTGAGCTTAGGAGGCAACGCCCAGCTCCGTCAGCACGCGCGCGCAGCGCGCGCAAACGGTCGGATGCGCGGGGTCGCGCCCGACTTCTTCCGAATACTTCCAGCAGCGCTCGCACTTCTTCCCGGTCGCCTTGCCGACCTCGATCATGCAGTTGAGCATCTGGCTCTGATAGAGAAAGCGGCCGTCGACGTCCTGCGATTCGCTCGCGCGCTGCATCGCGGTCGTGACGGCGGCGTCGGAGCTGTTCTTCACGACGGCCCCCTGCGAGACGATGAGGATATCTTCGGCTCGCTGCTCGTCCTGCTGGAGCATGTCGCCCAAGCGTGGCATGGTTCCGTTCATCGTGTGCAGCAGCACCTTGGCGTCGAGCGAGTGGCCGATGATGTTCCGGCTCCGCGCCTCCTCGAGCGCCTTCAAGACTTCGCTCCGCTCCTTGAATATCTGCTCCCAGTGGGCGCTCAGCTTCTCGTCGATGGGCGCTTCGTCGGGCATGTGCGACATGAAGACGCTCTCGGCGGCGCCGCGCTTCTTCGGCATATGCTGCCAGATCTCCTCCGCGGTGAAGGAGAGAATCGGCGCCATGAGGTGCACGAGCACGTCGAGAATGCGCTGCAGCGCCGTTTGCGCGGAGCGCCGCTCGTGCGAGCGCGGCGCCTCGCAGTAGAGGCGATCCTTGACGATGTCGAGGTAGAGAGCGCTCAAGTCCACGCTGCAAAAGTTGTTGAGCGCGTGATAAACGGCGTGGAATTCGTATTTTTCGTACGCGTCGAGGCAGCGCGCAAGCAGCGCGTTGGTGCGCCCGAGGATCCAGCGGTCGAGCTCGTCGAGCCGGTCGCGCGCGACGGCGTCTTTATCGGGATCGAAGTCGTAGAGATTGCTGATCAGAAAACGCGCCGTATTGCGGAGCTTGCGGTACGCTTCGACGAGCCGGTTCAAGATCTCGTCCGAGATGCGCACGTCCTCGCGGTAGTCTTCCGCCGCGGCCCAGAGGCGGATGATCTCCGCGCCGTGCTTTTTGATGATCTCCTGCGGCGCGATCACGTTGCCGAGCGACTTGGACATCTTGCGCCCTTTGCCGTCGAGCGTGAAGCCGTGCGTCAGCGCGCTCCCATACGGCGCGCGCCCGCGCGTCTCGACCGAGGTCAGAAGCGAGGTGTGAAACCAGCCGCGGTGCTGATCGCTGCCTTCGAGATACATATCGGCGCGGCCGCCGAGGCGCGGATCGGTCTCGACCACCGCCGCATGGCTCACGCCGGAGTCGAACCATACGTCCAGGATGTCTTCTTCCTTGGAGAACTCGGCGCTGCCGCAGCCGGCGCATTTGAGCCCGGGCGGAGCGAGCTCGGCGGCCGGGCGGATGAACCATGCGTCGGATCCTTCGCGCTCGAAGATCGCGGCGACGTGCTCGCAGATCTCCCGGCTCACCGTCGCGCGCTTGCAGTTGTTGCAATAGAAGACCGGAATCGGCACGCCCCAGGCGCGCTGGCGCGAGATGCACCAGTCGGGCCGGCTCTCGAGCATGCCGCGGATGCGCTCGCGTCCCCACGGCGGGATCCACTGCACCTGGTCGATCGCCTCGAGCGAGCGGCGGCGCAGCTCGTTTTTCTCCATCGACACGAACCACTGCTCGGTCGCCCGGAAGATCACCGGCCGCTTGCAGCGCCAGCAGTGCGGATAGCTGTGCGCGAGCTTGTCTTCTTTTAGGAGCGCATGACGGTCGTTGAGTTTCTTGAAGATCGAGGCATCGGCCTTGAAGACGCTCTCGCCCGCGAGATCGCCGGCTTCGGCGGTGAATCTGCCCTCGTCGTCGACCGGCGCAAGTACTTCCAGGTTGTAGCGCTGGCCGGCGACATAGTCCTCCATGCCGTGTCCGGGCGCGATATGGACAGCGCCGGTGCCCTGGTCCTGCGTGACGAAGTCGCCGAGGATGACTTTCACGTCGCGATCGATCCAGGGGTGGCGGGCGATGATGCCCTCCAGCTCCGCGCCGGTCCAGGCGCCGTCGAGGACGGTATAGTCCTTCGCGCCGAAGCCTGCGGCGGTCGTGACTCTTTCGATCAATTCTTGATTGAGGATCAGGTCGCCCGCCGGCGTTTTGACGCGCCGGTAGACGAACATCGGATTGAGCGCAATCGCCTGGTTGGCGGGAAGCGTCCAGGGAGTCGTCGTCCAGATCACGAAGTAAAGATTATCGCCCGCGAGCTTGCCCTTGCCGTCTTTGACGGCGAATTTCACGTAGATCGACGCGGAGGTGTGGTCTTCGTACTCGACCTCCGCCTCCGCGAGCGCGGTGACGCAGGAGGCGCACCAGTAAACCGGTTTTTTCTGCCGGTAAACGGAGCCCGCCGCGAAAAATTTCCCCAGCTCGCGCACCTCGACCGCCTCGTACGCGTGATTCAGCGTGAGATACGGGTTCTGCCAATCGCCGAACACGCCGAGTCGCTTGAACTCCTCGCGCTGAATCGAGATGTATTTCTCCGCGTACTCCTTGCACAGGCGGCGGATCTCCGCCTTGCCGAGCGCGAGCTTCTTCTGCCGGCCGATATTCTTCTCGACCTGGAGCTCGATCGGGAGCCCGTGACAGTCCCAGCCGGGAACATACGGCGAGCTGAACCCCCGCATGCTCTTCGATTTGACGATGACGTCCTTGAGAATCTTGTTGAGCGCGTGGCCGATGTGGATGTTGCCGTTGGCGTACGGCGGACCGTCGTGCAGGATGTATTTCTTTTTGCCGCGGTTGGCTTCGAGGATTTTAAAGTAGGTTCCTTCGCGGTCCCACTTCTGCACCTGCGCCGGCTCGTTCTGCGGCAGGTTGGCGCGCATGGGAAAATTGGTCTTCGGCAAATTAAGCGTGTCTTTATAATCCATCGTCGGAGACGGAGAGTGGAAACAAAAGATTTAGCACACGGCGCGGGGAGAATCGACCCTTAGCGGCGGTGACCGTTCCTGTGATTGCCGTTGCGGTGGTTGCCGTTCACGCCGCGGACCATGCGAAAGGCGAAATTATCGGCCTTGTTCTCGGCGTCGGCCCAGAAAATGTAATGGCCGAGCTCGTGATAGACGGTGTTGATCCACTTGCGCTCGGACTTGTATTTTCGGCCGCGCTTCCAGTTTTCCGGGTGGACGAGGTAGATCTGCCCGTCTTCGTAGGTCTTGCCCGCCGTCTTGCCCCAGTCGATATATTCGTACCACTCGACCCGGGGCAGCTTAAGGTGGTAATAGCGGCAGAGCGACGCGATCGCCTTTTTAAAGTCCGAGGGACGATATTCCTCGAAGAAATGCCGCAAATGCCTGTCGACCAGGCGGCGTTGTCGGATGGGTGGCAGGATCATTCGCATATCGTTTCTCCGGGCTCATCGACGGCACTGAATTTAGCATAAAGGCTTTTGAAACGAAATGGAGAGGGCGGTCGAGTAGACGGAAAATGACGCCTAAGTATTTGATTTTACACATAATCTGACGGGCGATGGCCGCGTTTGTCAAAGCCCTTGCGAGTATGGTAGAGCCAAGAGAACCGGGGCTTTCCGCGCCGGTATAGAAAGCCGAACCGGCTTACGGAAATGTCCCGGGTCCGCGAGACGCTCGCCTATATCGCCCTGTCGATCGGCATATGGAGCGGCAGGCTGCTGGTGTGGCTGATGCCGCGAAAGCTCCTTTTGGGGCTGTTCGAAGCGTGCGCGTACCTGACGTACCGTCTCTTTGGCCGTTATCGCGAGCGCTCGGAGCGCAACGTCGTGACCGCCCTCGGAGAGGATCCGCCCGGGGGCAGCGCCGCCATCGTCCGGGGCTCGCTGAGGAACTTCTTTCGCGCCTTCGCCGAGCTGGCGCTGGCGCTCGTCGGCGGCGTCGAATGGGTCCGGCGGGAAATTCCAGCGCGCGGGCTGGAGCACCTCGAATCGGCTCTGGCAAAAAACAAGGGCGTCATCGTCCTCAGCGCCCATCTAGGAAATTTTTTGCTGCTCGGAAGTCGCCTGGCGGCGGCCGGCTACCCGGTCTATACGCTCATCAACCAGCCGCGCGGCGGCAAGGTCGGAGAGCTAAGAAAGCGCTACCGCGCCAGCATCGGACAGAAAACCATACACGCTTACCCGCGTGACGAAGCTTTTCGTGAGGTCGTGCACGTGCTGCGGCAAAACGAGAGCGTGATCGTCATCGCCGACGAATTTCGTTCGCGGAGCGGCATCGAGGTTCCGTTCTTCGGCCGCCCCGTCGTGGCGCGCCGCGGTCCCGCGACGCTCGCGCTCAGAACGGGCGCCGCGGTCGTCCCCGCGAGCCTGGTGCGCCGGCTCGACGGCGGCCTCGAGCTCGCCGTCGAGCCGGAGATCGATTTCGCGCGCACCGGAAAGGTAAAATCCGATGTCGTCGACGCTACCTTGAAGATCACTCAATGGCTGGAAAAAACCGTGCGCGCGCATCCCGATCAATGGAACTGGATGCCGCTGCGTTGGCTCGAAACCGAAGAGAAGACTCCAATCAATCGACAAGAGGAGGAGACGAGGTGAAAGCGAAAGACATCAACGATTTAAAGAAAAAGGTCGCGCTCGGAAATCGCATCCTATTCCACCAGGGGCTGGCCGACTATCACGGCCATCAGAGCGCGCGCATTCCCGGCACGCGGAAGTTCCTGATCAAGCCGGTGCTCGCGCCGCTCGGGCGCATCGCGGCGCGCGACATCATCACCGTCGACATCGACGAGTACAAAGCGGTCTGCGAGCAGAACGCGGCGAAGGTCGCCGGCAAGCGCCAGGTGACCAAGGTCAAGGCGCCGCCGCGCGAAACGATGCTCCACGCGTCGATCTACGAGGCCCGGCCGGACGTCAATTCGGTCGTGCACACGCACCAGCCGCTGGCGACGGCCTTTTCCGTCGCCGGGGTCCCGCTCTTGCCGATCTACAATCAGGCGGCGCCGTTCGCGCCGGAGACGCCGATTTTCCCGAGCCCCCGGCTCATTACCACGATCCAGGACGGCACCGAGGTGGCGCAGACGCTCGGCGACCGTATGGCGATGCTGCTCCAGGGCCACGGCATTATCATGGTCGGCGACAGCCTGGAGTACGCTACCGTGCACGCGATCTATCTCGAGCGCACCGCGTATATGCAATGGGTGGCGAGCTCCGTCGGCAAGCCGGTCACGATGCCGCAGAAGGAGATCGACGTCATGCGCGAGAATATGATTTACCGCGCGTTCGACGCGTTCAATTACTTCACCTCGCTGTTGCCGGGGCGGTGACCTGCTTGAATCCGGGGGCGTTTTCAAGCAAGGTGAAGAGTCTATTTAGCTGAGATTCACGCTCTTATTCCGGAGGAATCCGCATGGCCAAAGCCGAGAAAAGCTCCTCGCACGCGGCGTCGATCAAGGAGCCGCCGCACGAACCGATCCAGGACCTGCGCGACTGGCTCGAGCGGGTCGACGAGATCGGCGAGCTGATCCGCATCAAAGAGCCGCTCGACGCGACCGAGCAGATGAGCGCGATCGGCTATCTGGTCGCAAAGCAGAATCCCTCGCCGGCAATCTTGATGGAGAAGACCAAGGGCTATGAGAATAGCCCGATCGGCGCGCGCCATCTGTGGAATATCCTCGGGCCCAGCTTCAGGCGCATCGCGCTCACACTTGAAGAGCCGCCGGATACGCCGACGCTGGAGCTCATCCGCCGCGTCAAGGACAAGCTCAAGCGCCGCATCCCGCCGCGCGAGGTACAGAAAAGCGAGGCCGCTTTCTTCGAGAACAGCAAGACCGGCGACCAGGTCGACCTCGAAGCGCTGCCGATCGCGAAACACTGGCCGCTCGACGGCGGGCGCTACGCCGGCACCGCGGACGCGGTCATCACCCGCGATCCGGATACCGGCTATCTCAATATCGGCACCTACCGCATGATGCTCCAGGGAAAGAAGGAGGCGGGACTCTATCTCTCGCCCGGCAAGGACGCGCGCCTTCACATCACGCGCGCGTGGCAGAAGGGCGAGGCGATTCCCGTCGCGGCGTGCTGGGGCATCGATCCGCTCTTCATGGTGATCGGCTCGCAGACCTTCGCGAAAAACGTCTCGGAATATGAATTCGCCGGCGGCGTCAAAGGCCAGCCGATCCCCGTCGTGCGCGGCGCGACGACCGACTTGCTGATTCCCGCCAACGCCGAGATTGTGATCGAAGGCATCATTAGACCCAACTCCGTCAAGACCGAAGGACCGTTCGGCGAGTTCCCCGGCTACTACGGCCGGCCGGAGGCGGGCTGCCCGCTTGTCGAAGTGACCGGGATGCACTATCGCAACCAGCCGATTCTCACCAACGCGCTGATGGCGGATTATCCGTCGAACGAGCAGAGCGGCTTTTTCTCGATCATCCGATCGGCGCGCATCTGGGACGACTTCGACAAGCTCGGCATCCCCGGCATCCAGGGCGTCTACTGCCATCCGGCGGGCGCCGGCGGCTTCGGCATGACGATCTTGAGCTTGGAGCAGCGCTACGCCGGACACGCGGCGCAGGCGCTCGCGCTCGCGGCGCAGGTTCCCGGCGGCGCGTACTATACGAAGTGGATCATCGCCGTCGACGAAGACGTCGACCCGACCGATATGGACCAGGTCATCTGGGCGATGAGCAGCCGCTGCAATCCGATCGAGGATATCGACGTGCTGCGCAACACCTGGAGCACGTGGCTCGATCCGACGCAGAACCCGCCGGAGGAGCGGCCGTACGGCTCGAAGGCGTTGATCAACGCTTGTAAGGAGCACCGCTATCTGCCGGTCTTCTCCAAGCGCACGGCGCTGAGAAAAGAAGTGTACGATCAGGTCGCCGGCATGTGGAAGAAGCTGGGCCTTCCCGGCGAGACGCCGAAAGTGCGCGCGTTCGAGCAGGAGAGCAAAGTCGTCTATCACGAGGTCGGCGGTTTCGAGCCCGGCAAGCAGCCGGGCGAAGACAAGGGAAAGAAGTAAGAGCGTCTCCGGGAGAAAGCGCGATGCGCTCACAAATCTTCGGCCTCCGCACGGCCAGCGTTATCTTCGGCTTGATGGCGCTCGCGCAGCTCACGCGCGTTCTTCTCCAGGCGAGCGTGATGGTGGCGAGCCACTGGCTGCCGCTTTGGGCGAGCGCGATCGCCTTTTTTATTTTTGCCGCCTTGAGCTTGTGGATGTGGCAGTTGAGCCGGCTGAAATAGCATTCATCGGAGAGATTCTTCGCTGCGCTCAGAATGACATTCCGACCGATCGCAAACAGCATCGTGTCATCCTGAACGAAGTAAAGAACCTCTCCGAAAATACTCATAAAACATTCTTCGGGAGCTAAAACCAAACTGTCGGTCTCTCCTGCCGCCTTAATCGTATTCCTGTAGTCATCGCCCGCATGCACGGAGAAGGGGAATCTTTCACCCGCGCGTCGAAGCGCGCCGCGCTGGCCGTCGCTACCTTCGGCGCCTTCATGACGCCGTTCGACGGCAGCGTCGTCAACCTTGCGCTGCCGACGATCGGCCACGATTTCCGCAGCGACGTCGTCGCTCTCGGCTGGATCATCACAGCTTATGTTCTCGGCCTCACGATCTGCGTCATTCCGTTCGGCCGCCTCGCGGATATTCGCGGGCGTCGCCGCATTTATGTTATCGGCGTCGCGTTGTTCACCGCGGCGTCGGCATTCTGCGGTCTGGCATTCTCGCTCGCGAGCCTGATCGCGGCGCGCTTCATCCAGGGTGTCGCGGCGGCGATGATGGCCGGCAATTCGATCGCGCTGCTGACGTCGATTTTCCCGCAGGAGGAGCGCGGCAAGGCGCTCGGCATCCAGACCGCCGCGGTCTACGTCGGCCTGTCGCTCGGGCCGTCCGTAGGCGGATTTCTCGTCGAGAGCCTCGGCTGGCGCTCGATATTTTATGTCAACGTGCCGATCGGCATCGGCGTCATCGCGCTCGCGCTCACGAAAGTGCCGCGCGACGCGCCGCACGACCGCGGGGAGAAGCTCGATGTCTTCGGCATGGTCGTCTGGGCGCTCGTGCTTACGCTCGTGCTGCTCGGCCTGACGCTCGCCGAGCAGCAAGGCGCGCCGTTCGCACGCACGCTCGTCGCGTCGGGCCTCGCGCTGCTCGCGCTGTTCATTTTCTACGAGACGCGCGTCGACTCCCCGCTGCTGGACGTAGGGCTTTTCAAAAATCTCGCGTTCGCCTGCTCGACCCTGACAGCGCTGCTCAACTACAGCGCAGTCTTCGGCGTCTCTTTCATCATGTCGCTCTACCTGCAGATCGTCTCGGGCTTCCGGCCGGAGCAGGCGGGCTTGATCATGCTCGCGCAGCCGGTGACGATGGCGGCGCTGTCGCCGCTTAGCGGGCGCCTGTCGGACAAAATTCAGCCGAGAATTCTCTCGTCGATCGGCATGGCGCTGGTCGCGACGTCGATCTTCTCGCTCTCGCGCCTCGCCGCCGACGCAGGCGCGCTGACGATCGCCGCGCGGCTCATGCTGCTCGGCGTCGGCCACGCCTTTTTCAGCTCGCCGAACGTGAACGCGACCGTAAGCTCGGTCGAGAAGCGCCGCTACGGCGTCGCCGCGGCGCTGCTCTCGACCTTCCGCTTCACCGGCCAGGCGATCAGCATCGCCGTCTCCACGTCCGTACTCTCGGCGTACGTCGGCGGCGTCGCCGTCTCGACGGCCGCCGCTTCGCGCATCCCCGTCCCGGCGTTCATGGCCGGCATGAAGATCGCGCTGGAAATCCTCGCCGCAATCTGCTCGATGGGAATCGTTACGTCGCTGGTGAGGGGAAAGATCGGGACGGGCACAGAAAAAGCTTCGTAATTGGTCTTGTCGAAAACCGACTGCTGAGCCATCATAGGCTGATTTTCATAATTCGAACGTCGCCTTGAGCCGACGGCTGCGAGAAAGGAGCACGTCGTGAAGCACTTGCGCTCCGCGTTCCTGGTCGCCTTCGTTTTTCTTTCCGCCTGCACCACGGCTGCGAATCAACCGCGCCTCATCGCGCGCGAAATACTCTTCGGCAATCCCGAGCGTAGCAATCCGCAGATTTCGCCCGACGGAAAATATCTCGCCTATCTCAGGCCCGATAGAGACAACGTCATGCAGCTCTGGGTGAGGACGCTCTACGGGAAGGACGATAAGCGCCTGACCGACGAAA
This sequence comes from Binatia bacterium, assembly GCA_036407055.1. Taxonomy (GTDB): domain Bacteria; phylum Desulfobacterota; class Binatia; order UBA9968; family UBA9968; genus JAJPJQ01. The sequence continues at coordinate 5,563 of DASWZY010000477.1, read as the reverse complement.
AGAAGCGCGGCGTTCTTCATTACACCTGGCTTTACGACGGCGCGCATTTAATCTTCGCGCAGGACAACAACGGCGACGAGAACTGGCAGCTATACACAGTCGACACTGAGACCGGCGTGCAACGGAACCTAACGCCGTATCCCGGCGTCTTATCGGCTCTGCTTGCGCTTAGCCCGGATTTTCCGGGCGAAATACTGATCGCGATGAATCTCAGAAACCGCCACTTTCACGACGTTTACCGTGTCGATATCACGACCGGCGAAACACGCATGATCCATCGCAACAGCGGCCGCCAGGTATGGTGGGCGGCGGACCGCGATTTCAAAATACGCGTCGCGGCGCAACCCGGCGCCCTGCTGGTCCGCGACTCGGAGAAATCACCGTGGCGGGTCGTGCGGCGCGCGCTGCCGGGTGAGAGCGGCGGGTTTTATGGTTTCTCTCGCGACGAGAAAACATTCTACAAGCGCGGTACCCCGGACGAAAATACCGAAGCGTTGCTTGCTATCGACATCGTGACCGGTAAACAGACGGTGCTCGCGCACGACTCCGATTACGACTTGCAGCACGCCGTCATCGATCCGGTGACGAAAGAAATCCAGGCGGTCGCATTTTATCGTGACAAGCTCGAATGGCAGGCGATCGACCCATCCGTTGCCGACGATCTCGCGCGTTTGCAGCGCGTCGACAACGGCGAGATGACCCTCGAGAATCCCCCCTATGGTTCGCCGGTCATTACCTCACCGAGCCTTGGCCGGCGTGATTTGGCAGACCGAATCTGGATCGTCTCTTACGAGAGCGACACCGGCGCGCGACGCCATTTCGCTTACGACCGCGCGACAAAGACGGCGACGCTTCTCTTCATCGAGAGCTCGAGATTCGAGTCGTTGAAGCTCGCCCACATGCGACCGATCGCGTATTCCGCGCGCGACGGTCTAACGATCCACGGCTACTTGACGCTTCCGGTCACCGGCGAAAAGAACCTGCCGGCTGTACTGCTTGTCCACGGCGGTCCGTGGTCGCGCGACCGCTGGGGCTACGATGACGCGGTCCAGTGGTTGGCCAACCGCGGCTACGCCGTGCTGCAAATTAATTTCCGGTCGTCGACGGGATACGGCAGAAAATTCGTCGAGGCAGGATTCAAAGAATGGGGCGGTAAAATGAACGACGACCTGGTCGACGGCGCCCGCTGGCTCGTCGATCAGGGCATCGCCGATCCGAAACGAATCGCGATCATGGGGGCCTCCTACGGCGGCTACGCGACGCTCGCCGCCCTGACATTCAGCCCCGAGGTTTTCGTCGCCGGCGTGAGCCGCGTCGGAATCAGCAGCCTGATTTCGCACCGTGAGACCATGCCCGCTTACTGGACGCCCGCTCTGTTCAACCGCCGGGTCGGCGACCCGAAAAAAGACGAAGAGCTGATGCACGCCCGCTCGCCGCTTTTCTTCGTCGACAACATCAAGGCGCCGCTGCTGATCGCGCACAGCCGCAACGACGTGCGCGTGGTCAAGAACGAGAGCGAACAGATGGTCGAAGCGATGCGCAAAGCCAACAAACCCGTGGAATATTTAATTTATGACGACGAGGGACACCGTATGGTGCGCGTCGAGAACAAGCTGGATTTTTATGCCAAGGTGGAAGAATTTCTCGCGCGCCATCTGGGCGGCAGATTCATGCCGGAAACGGCGGCAGAAAAATAAGCCTGGGAACGAAACGCGACGGGACGCGCCTCCTTACCGGATCGCGTCTTCGCCGCGCTCGTTGGTGCGGATGCGGATGACTTCTTCGACGTCGGTGACGAATATTTTCCCGTCGCCGATCTTGCCGGTCTGAGCCGAGTCGCGGATCGTCTCGACGATCTTCGCCGCCAATTCAGCCGGCGCGAGAATCTCGATCTTCACCTTCGGTAGAAAATCCACGCTGTACTCTGCGCCGCGGTAGAGCTCCGTGTGGCCCTTTTGACGGCCGAAACCCTTCACTTCGGTGATCGTCATGCCCGAGATGCCGATGGAGGTGAGCTTCTGCTTCACTTCGTCGAGCTTGAACGGCTTGATGATCGCCTCGATCTTTTTCATAAAGCCTCCTGGCCGCTCGCCTCGCCCTCTCCCCGCGCGGGGAGAGGGCGGCCGGCGAAGGTTTAGATGTCGAAATAGAGCGCGAACTCGTACGGATGCGGACGCAGCCGGATCGCGTCGACTTCCTTCTTCCGCTTGTACTCGAGCCACGTCTCGATCACGTCCTTAGTGAAGACGTCGCCCTTGAGCAGGAAGTCGTGGTCCTTCTCCAGCGCGTCGAGCGCCTGATCGAGCGAGCCGGGCATCGATTTCACCTTGGCGGCTTCCGCCGGCTCGAGCTCGTAGAGGTCCTTGTCGATCGGCTTCGGCGGCTCGAGCTTGTTCTTCACGCCATCCAGGCCCGCCATCAGCATGGCCGGGAAAGCATAGTAGGGGTTGCAGCTGGGGTCCGGGGTTCTGAACTCAAGGCGCTTGGCCTTCTCGCTGGAGGAGTACATGGGTATCCGGACGCAGGCGCTTCGGTTTCTGGCCGAATAGACTAAGTTGATCGGCGCTTCGTAGCCGGGAACCAGTCTCCTGTAGGAGTTGGTCGTGGGGGCGATGAAGGCGCAAAGCGCGTGGGCGTGCTTGATGAGTCCGCCGATGTAGTGCCGGGCGGTCTCGCTGATCAAGCCGTAGCCCTTCTTGTCGTAGAAGATGTTCTTGCCGTTCTTCCACAGACTCTGGTGGGTGTGCATGCCGGAGCCGTTGTCCTGGAACAAGGGCTTGGGCATGACGGTGACGGTCTTGCCTCGCTGCCGGGCGGTGTTCTTGATGATGTATTTATAGAGCAACACCTGGTCGGCCATCTTGGTGAGAGTGGTGTAGCGCATGTCGATCTCGGTCTGTCCGGCGGTGCCGACTTCGTGGTGGTGGACTTCGATCTTGATGCCGCATTTCTCCAGGTTCCTGACCATCTCGGAGCGCAGATCCTGGTATTGATCCATGGGCGGAACCGGGAAGTAGCCTTCTTTGTAGCGGATCTTGTAGCCCAGGTTGCCGTTGCCGTTGGGGCCGGCCTTGCCCGCGTTCCAGAACCCCTCTTCGGAGTCGATGTGGTAATAGCCTTCGTTCGGTCCCTGGCCGAAGCGAATCGAGTCGAAGATGAAGAATTCGATCTCGGGGCCCCAGTAACTAATATCCGCGAGGCCGGTGGTCTTTAGATAGTTCTCGGCTTTCTGGGCGAGATATCGGGGGTCTCGGCTGTAGGGCTCTCTCGTTAGCGGGTCTCTAATGTTGCAGAGCATGCTCAAAGTTACGTGCTCGGTGAACGGGTCGATGAGCGCGGTGTCGGGGTCGGGGAACAAGAGCATGTCGGATTCGTTGATGGCCTGAAAGCCTCTGATCGACGAGCCGTCAAACCCGATGCCGTTCTCGAAAAGATCCTCCGTGAGCTCGGCGGCCGGGATGGAAAAGTGCTGCCACAATCCCGGCATGTCGACGAACTTCAAGTCGACGATCTCGACTTTGTTCTTCTTCGCTAGGTCCAATACGTCCTTGACTGCCATTTTTCTTTTTACCTTCCTCTCTTAGTGGTTGGGATTCGAAAATTAATCTAAAACCGATCCGTTATCATATTCAACCGCGAAGGGCTAGCTTCACATCGAATAGCCCCTTTCGTTGTGTTGGCTCAAGTCGAGACCCATGAGCTCTTCCTCCTCGGAGACTCTGAGACCCATGATCGCCTTGAGAATCGACAGGATCACTACCGTGCCGAGCGCCGCGAAAATCCACGTCGCAAGCACCGCGATCGCCTGCACAAGCAGCTGATGCGGATTGCCGAAGAAAAGCCCGTCGTTGCCGGCGGGATTGATCAGTTTCGACGCGAACAGTCCGGTTGCGATCGCGCCCCACGTGCCGCCGACGCCGTGGACGCCGACGACATCGAGTGAGTCGTCGTAGCCCAGCTTCGTTTTCAAGTTGCACGCGCTGGAGCACAGCACGCCGGCGATGAGGCCGATGATGATTGCGGGCATCGGCCCGACGAAGCCGGAGGCCGGCGTGATCGCGACGAGTCCGGCGACGGCGCCGCTCGCCGCGCCGAGCACGGTCGGCTTGCCGCGCGTGATCCAATCCATCATCACCCACGAGAGCGCCGCCGCCGCGGTCGCCGTGTTCGTCACGACGAAGGCGCTCGTGGCGAGCCCGTCGGCCGCGAGCGCGCTGCCCGCGTTGAAGCCGAACCAGCCCACCCACAGGAGCGAGGCGCCGATCACACTGAACGGGAGGTTGTGCGGCATCATCGGCTCCTGCGGAAAACCGATGCGCTTGCCGAACATGCAGCAGGCGACGAGCGCCGAGATGCCGGAGCTGATATGGACGACCGTGCCGCCGGCAAAATCGAGCGCGCCCATCTCGCGCATCCAGCCCTTTACGCCCCAGACCCAGTGCGCGAGCGGATCGTAGATAAATGTCGCCCACAAGAGCATGAAGAGCACGAACGTGCCGAACTTCGCCCGCTCGGCGATCGCGCCGGTGATGAGCGCCGGCGTGATGATCGCGAACATCGCCTGGTAGATCATGAAAGTCTGGTGCGGAATCGTCGCGGCATAATCCGGATTGGGGTCGGCACCGACGCCGCTCAAGCCGAGCCAGTCGAGGCCGCCGATGATGCCGCCATGGTCGGGACCGAATGCGAGGGTGTAACCCCACAAGACCCATTGGATACTGATAAGCGCGACGATGATGAAGCTCTGCATGATCGTCCCGAGCGCGTTCTTTCCGCGCACGAGACCGCCATAGAAAAGAAACAGGCCGGGAATGGTCATCATCAAGACGAGCGCCGACGACGTGAGCATCCACGCGTTATCGCCCTTGTCGATCTTCGGCGCGGCCGCGGCGGCGGCGGCCGGAGCCGCGGGAGCGGCCGCCGACGGCGCTTCGTCGGCCGGGTAAACTGGATTGTCGACGGTTACGATGAAGGTCGAGCAGAGAAAGAGCAAAAGCGCGGCGAGTTTCAGATACTTTGCCACAGACAGTCCTCCTTGACCGGTGTGCTTCAGCGCTGAAGCTGAGCACGCCTAACATGAACTTTGCGGGTAACGCAAGTAAATTTATCGCTAATGTTAAGCGCTACCAAGTAGGTATTAGCAACGCCTATGCCGCGCGCCGCCGGATCGCGAGGATTTTTATTTCTTCTTTATAATCACAGCAGTACATGACCCGTAACCGCCTTATGATGGATCGAGGACGTGGGGATTGATGCTTAAATTTAAAGCAGCTGCCTAACTCTTAGGCGAGAGAATTCACCAGATATTTTCCGGCATGGGAATGCCGCGGAAATCTTCGATGCCGAGCGGGTCGGCGGGCTTAACACCGATTCTTCCGAGCATGTCGTAGAGCTGGCGCAGGTGATGCGCCGTGTGACTCAATACGAGATGGAAAAGCTCGTGGCCGTCGGTTTTACCCATGTAGCCGTCGATCTCGCGGTCGAGGTCGCCGCGCTTGAGATCGATGCCGGCGCGCCGCACGCGGTCGCGGCACAGCTCGCCGAAGCTCGCAACGTCTTCCAT
>DASWZY010000476.1:0-1756 GCA_036407055.1 Binatia bacterium | reverse complement strand
AATAGATGAAGTCGTCGCGCAGCCCTTCGCCGCGATTGAGCGCCGCGATGAATTTTCTCGCCGCTTCCGCCGAGCCGCTCATTACTCGGCCTTTCCCCGCACGAAAAGGTCGTAAAACGCTTTTGAGAACTTCTCGTGCTGATCCGCGACACGCTTGTCCGCGACCACTAGCTTGAGCTTTTTCGGATCCATCTTGGGCGACACCGGCGGCAGGTCGGGGTTCGCGGGCGTGCGGTGCTGCTGCTTCTGCAGGATCGTCTGGCCTTCGACGGAAAGCAGGAAGTCGATGAAGAGCTTCGACGCGTTCGGATGCGCGGTGTTTTTTCCCATCGCGAGCAGATTCGGCGTGACGACGATCGGATCGAGCGGCGTCCAATCGATCGGCTCGCCTTTGGATTTCATCTCCTCGATGCGATGCGCGTAAACCAGGCCGAGCGGAAACTCGCCGGTCGACATGAGCGTCGCGATGAGCGTATGCCCTTTACGCATCGTCGGATCCTGCGCCGCCAGAGCTTTCATGAACTTATCCGCGCGCTCCGCGCCCCAATACTGGCTCAAGCCGCCCCACCAGACGCCTTCGTCGCGGTCCATGGCGAACTTGCTGCCTTTCCAGCGCGGCTGGAGGAGGTCGTCCCATTTTTTCGGCAGATCGGCGTCCTTCACCGTTTTCGAGTTGTAGCCGAGCACGATGTAGTTCAAGTACATCGCCGTCCAGGCGCCGTCCGCGTCTTTGTATGCCGCCGGATAATTTTTTGCCTCGGGCGATTTATAGTTTTCGAGCAGGCCAAGCTTCTGGAGCTGCCATTCCTCGAAGGCGTCGAACTGCGCGACATCGTGCTGCGGCCGTCCGGCGCGCGCCTCGATCGTGATCTTCTGCAACAGCTGCTCGGAGTTGCCGCGGAACGGATCGACCTTCAGGAACGGATATTTTTTCATGAACGGCGCCGCGACCTGATCGATCTCCTGGAGCGTGAGGGACGTATAGAAGACGACGTGGCCTTCTTTTTTCGCGCCCTCGATGACTTCCTTGGGCTGGGCAAGCGCGGATTGCGCCCAAGCCATGGCGATGACGAGCGCCGCCGCAAGCATCAACGGTCGAAATTCTTTCATTTCTATGGATCTCCTTCGGCGTACAGCTTCCGCACAAGATATCCCGTCCCGACGCTCTCTTGTCAAGACGCCGTTGCTTGACAACACCGACGGCGAGCGGATAGACGTTTTCGCGATGATTAGAACTTTTGCATGCGCGTGTTTGCTATCCATTCTACTCGCCGTCTCCGCCTTCGCCCAGGAGCGGATCACGTTTCTTTATCCGAGCCCGGCGGGCAGCTGGGCGACGCCGGTGATCGCGAAGGAGGCGAAGTATTTCGACGAGGAGGGCATCTCGATCGAGTTAGTGCGCGTGGGTGGCAGCACGCGCATCGTCGCGGCGCTGATCGGCGGCAGCGGCCAGTTGATCCACGCGGGCGAGCCGGCGATGGTCCCGGCCGTGGCGCAGGGCGCCGACGCGGTGATCATCGGCGCGATCAGCCGGACCAACCGCCATTATGTGATGGCGCGGCCGGAGATCAAGAACGTGCGCGACTTGAAGGGCAAGCCGCTCGGCATCACGACTTTCGGCTCGACGTCGGACTTCGTGCTGCGCACGGTGCTGGAAAAAAACGGCCTCGACCCGAATAAGGACGTCTCGATCGTCCAGACCGGCGGCCAGCCCGAGGGGCTCGCCGCCATGATCGGCGGCAAGATTTACGCGCAG
>DASWZY010000475.1:0-3061 GCA_036407055.1 Binatia bacterium | reverse complement strand
AGCCGTGAGGATAATGAGGCGGTGAGAAAATCCACATACACATGGAAATCACAGCGGGCACCACAGCATGGCACACGATGGCGAAGCGTTCTTATTCCCCTCCTTTCCAAGGAGGGGTAAGGGGAGGTAGCTTTTCTCTGCTCCGAAACGCTCACGAGACAGAGGGAGCCCTTCGACATGCTCAGGGCGAACGGAATTTTCGATACGATAACGAATTTATTTTCGTACTGAGTCCTTCGACTGGCTCAGGACGGGCTCTGTCGAAGCACTCTTCTTCTAGCTGAATATCAAAGAGGGCACGGCACGCCGTGTCTGTATAAAAAAAACCGCCGCTCTCTTCGGTGTCATTCCCGCGAAAGCGGGAATCCAGGCTTTTAAATCCTGGACCCCCGCCCTTCGACTCTGCTCAGGACATACTTTCGCGGGGGTGACGGAGGTTTCACTTCGCGCATCCTCATCCGATGTAGGGGCGCGGCCCGCCGCGCCCGGTATTCCCGCCTTTGTCTCCTATTCCCGACTGGGCGAACGGAATTTACGATACGATAACGAATTTCCTCTTCCGTTCGCGCTGAGGATGTCGAAAGGCTCTTTTCCGGAGAGATTCTTCGCTGCGCTCAGAATGGGAATAATGCTCAAAAAGTGTGGGTATTTTCATCTTGGGCATAGGTGCAAGAACCACCGGAAATAAGCCTGACGGTGATGCCGTGCAAGACCTCGGTGTTGGCGGTACCTTTGTTTCAATCGAGCGAAGTACCCTTCTAGCGCATTGGTTGATTTCGTAATCGAAGGATCGTCGAGATAGCGAAACATGTCGGGTAGAGCGGCCAACAGCATACTGCGGGCGCGTCTGAGGTCACTGAACACCCAGCCCTTCTCGGGTGATCGGGCAATCGAGGGTCCGTAGCGGCGCTCCCAGTTTCGCACCTCGCAGAGGAAGAGATCGCGATCGGCCGGCGTATGGATCGACATCACGCGAACAAACAGGTCTCGCAGGCGTTTAGCGTCCGTGCGTTTAGGATGCTGGCGGCACCAACTGAGTCCTTGCCGCTGGATGTGCACCAGGCAGCGTTGAATGACAATAGTGGGCCATACCAGCCGCAGGATCCTCATCAGGTGAGGATTGCCGTCGACGGTGGCGCTTGTGGGCACGAGACCGCTTTGAGCTAAGGCGCAACAGAAGGGGTAGAGGTGCGCGGGTCCCTCGGCCATTCCCGCAGCTCCGTAGATGACCGAGCAACGCTCAGCGTCCATGACGGCAAAGACTCCCTTGCGTTGATCGATAAACGTGCCGTCGAAGAGAAGATAACGATAACGGGCTAGTTCTGTTGGTTGTGCGGGGGGACGCTGAAGCCAATAGGTGATGATGCGTCGGACAGTAGAGACGCTGTAACCGCTGTGCATGGCGAGTTGCCTCAGCGTATAGCCTTCCACGATCCAACGCTCGAACCAGATACGCCGGCGAAGGTGTTTGTTGACGAGATTCTTCCACACAAAGCAACGTCCGCAGAGCCGACAACGCCAGCGTTGTTTTCCTTCTCGGGTTTTTCCATGTCGCTCGACCTGTCGCGACTGACAGCGGGGACAACGCTTTTTTTGTCATGGAACCATCACCATTGTTGAACGCCGTCAACAATAGTACAGCTAAGTCATCGTTGCCAAAAGCGTTTATGATCAATTCACCAACACTTTTTGACTATTATTCCCAGAATGACAAAAAAACAATGTCCGTCATGCGAAGTCTTTTGTCGTCCTGAAAGAAGTGAAGGATCTCTCCGAGCCTCAAAGGGGCACGGCGCGCCGTGCCCGGTCTTTCCCGCCGTTGTCTTAGATTCCCGACTTGATAAGATAGTCCGGCCTCCATGTACCGCGAAGACACCATCGCCGCGGTCGCCACGCCGCCGGGCGAAGGCGGGGTCGCGATCGTGCGGCTCTCCGGCCCCGACGCCGAGCGCATCGCCCGCGGGATTTTTTTTCGCGCCGGCGGCAAAGACGCCGCGCTGCGCCCGCACACGCTGCATCGCGGATCGATCCGCGATCCAAAGAGCGGCGCGCTCGTCGACGAATGTCTCGCCGTGCTCATGCGCAAGCCGAAGAGCTACACCGGCGAGGACGTCGTCGAGCTCCACTGCCACGGCGGGCAGCTCGTCACGCGCCGCGTGCTGGAATTGGCGCTGGCGCGCGGCGCGCGCCAGGCGGAGCCCGGCGAATTCACCAAGCGGGCGTTCCTGAACGGCCGCATCGACCTCGCGCAGGCGGAGGCCGTGCTCGATCTGACGCAGGCGCGGACCGAGACCGGCATGAAGCTCGCGCTCGAGCAGATGCACGGCGGATTGTCGCAGTGGGTCGCGGCGCTGCGCGAGGAATTGCTCGATATTCTCGCCGAGGTCGAGGCCGCGATCGATTTCTCCGAGGAGGAGATCGATCACCTGCCGCAGCATAATTTGATTGCGAATATCGAGGCGCTGAAAAATCGCATCGCCGCCATTCTCGCGAGCTACGAGTGGGGGCGGCTCCACCGCGAGGGCGCGCGCGTCTGCATCGCCGGGCGGCCGAACGTCGGCAAGTCGAGCCTGTTGAACGCGCTGCTCGGCGCCGAGCGCGTGATCGTCACGCCCGTGCCCGGGACGACGCGCGACGTGATCGAGGAGAGCGTCAACCTCGGCGGGCTCCCGGCCGCGCTCTGGGATACCGCGGGGATCCGCGATACCGATAATCCGATCGAGCGCGCCGGCATCGATTTCACGCGCAGGCACCTCGACGCCGCCGACGCCGCGCTCGTCGTCCTCGACGCCTCCGAGCCGCACGCGCCGGAAGACGAAGCGCTGATGCGCGCCGTGCGCGGCAAAAAGGGTCTGCTCGTGCTGAATAAAAACGACCTGCCCGAGCGGCTCGACCGCGCGTGGCTCGCGGAAGCCGCGCCGGACAAGGCGATCGTCTCGATCTCGGCGAAGAGCGGCGCCGGGCTCGACGGGCTGAAAGCGGCCTTGCGCGATCTCCTGCTCGCCGCGCCGGCGGAGCCGGAGATCGTTCTTACGAAGGTCCGGCACAAGGCGGCGCTGGA
>DASWZY010000474.1:0-4098 GCA_036407055.1 Binatia bacterium | reverse complement strand
GGGATTACGAACTCGATCGGCTTGGTGGGCTCCCAGGCATGGGCACCCTGCCAGAATCCAGAGGCAGCCAATAGAACGCCCACGACTAGGGGGGTCGTCTTACGCATGGGGCTTCCCTCCTTCTCTGGCCCGCTTCTAGTCTACGGCGGGGGAATGTCAATCGGGCCTTAACCGGCGGTTCAGGGGTGCGCAATATGAAACTAGAGCCGGCAGCGACGGAAATCCCGGCGCTTTTGCGCCTGGGAGCTAGCCGACAGGCTTCATGTCGACGACGCGCCAGAGATACCAGCACGCGAGCGTTCGATACGGATGCCAATGCTTGGCCATGCGGACAATCGTCCGCGGCCGCGGCAGCGCTTTCATTCCGTATGCGATCGCGAATCCCTTGCGCACGCCGTAGTCGCCGAGCGGCAGCACGTTCAATCTGCCCAGATCGAAGATGAGAAACATTTCCGCGCTCCACCTGCCGATCCCTTTCACCGCCGTGAGCCTCTCGATGATCTCCTCGTCCGGCATTTGCTGCATCGCCGCCTTGGTGGGTATCGCGCCGCTCGCCGTCGCGCGCGCGACTTCCCGGATGTAGCTCGCTTTCGCGAGAGAAAATCCGGCGCGGCGCAAAACGTCGATATCCGCCTTCAAGACCGCCTCGGGAGCGAGCGACCCCGCTGTGCCGAGAGTCTCCTCGAGGCGCCGGAGAATCGTGTTGGCGGCCTTGCCGGTCAGCTGCTGATGCGCGATCGCGCGCACGAGCGATTCGAAAACGCTGCCGGTGCGAAGCGACAGTTTGCACGGACCGATCCGCGCGATCACATCCGCGAGTTTGCGGTCGGATTTGGCGATATGCGCTATGCCTTCTCTATAGTCGTCCATCGGCTATTCTTAAATCCGCAAAAAATTGCGTATAGCGGACGGCTTTGAAAAGTCAACGTCCCGTGATAACGAATCGGCCAAAGCCAGTGGAGGTGTTGTCATGGCGGCCGGACGGCCTATGCGTCTGAGGTCTTGGTTTTCGTTTTCCCTTCTTATCGCGGTTGCGCTGGGCGGCTGCGCGCAGGAGACCGTCGCGCCGCCCATTCAGACGGTGAAGCCGGCCGAGAAGCCGGCTGCGGAAAAGCCGCTGACGAGAGCCGAGCGCCCGCAATGGAGAGTCGGCTACCAGTGGCAATATGCCTGGACCGATCCCTCGGGCAAAGGAACGATTGTGAAAGAAGTCGTGCGCGAGGAGTCTTTCGAAGGCGTTCCGGGCTACGTCGTGAAGCGCGGGGCGAGCGAAGACTTCTATACGAAGGACGTCCTCGGGCTGCTCGGGACGGCGTCCGGCGGGCGCGTCATCGTCAAGCGCAGCGCGTCGTTTCAGGCGCTGGCGTGGCCGATGGAAGTCGGAAAAGAATGGACCAATTCCTACGTCGTGCAGCGGGCGGATGGATCCTCCGAGACGCAGGTGAGCCGCGTCGTCGTGAGCAAAATCGAGCGCGTCAGCGTCCCGGCCGGCAGCTTCGACGCGTTCAAGACGGAGATCTACAACACGCGCACCTTGACGCTGTTGAACGAATACTGGTACGCGCCGGCGGTCAAATGGTTCGTTAAGTCGCGCGTTTACAATCCAGAGGGTGTGCGCGAGGAAGACCTGTCGAGCTTCAGGCTCGACTAGAAGGCCGGCATGAGTCTCTTGAGAAGGCGATCGGATCTCGACGACCTGCTAAGTCCGCGGCACAGCTTCCGCGGTCTCAAAATCGCCGCAGTGTGCCTGGCGCTCCTTATCGCGCTGATGTGGTATTTTCATTCGCCGCGCACGCCCGATGCGCCGCGGCCCCCTGCGCCCGTCGCTGAGCCATTACCGGCGCCGCCGCCGGCTTCGCCGCCCGAGCCCGTTCGCGAATCGATCCCCGAGCCGCCGCCTGCGCCGCCCGCGAAAACAACAGCCGAGGCGGTCAAACCGCCCCCTGCGAAGGCGGCGGCCGAACCGCTCGGAAAAACGTCGCCGCCTGCATCCAACACGCGCCAGAAAGCGCCGCCGCCGAAGCCTGTGCCCAAGCCGGCGCCGGCGAAAACACCCGCGGTTCCGGCGGTAGAACCCCCGCCGCCGGTGCGCGAATCGGACCGGCCGGACAGCGACGCAGGCTAATCGTTAACCGTAAAGGAAGGCGCGGCGAGAAATGCGAAGAGCCCGAAGATCACCATCATCACCACCCAGCCGATGAGGCAGACGCCGACCGCGCGTCCCGTGCTCCTGTAATCGAGCGCCTGGCGCACGGCGACGACCATCGCGACCAGCATCCAGATCGACGCGACGGTAAAGACAATTACCATCAGCCCGGGAACGATCCCCAGAATGCGCAGCACGCCCGGCGAGCTGGAAAAGCCGGTCGTGCGCAGCAGCTCGCCGACGGTGGCGCGCGTCTGTGCCTCGGGAAGAAGTTTGGCGCCGATGAAGTACGTGAGATAGGCCCAGATATACCAGGAGATCAGCGCCGCAACCGCGCCGAGAAGTAATCCGACGACGCCGCCGTGCGTTGCGCTGCCGATGCCGGCGCAAACGCTCGAGACGACGACGACCGTCATCGCCTGGCCGAGCACAGCCTTGTCGGCCTCCACCTCCTCATACAGCGTCACATCCAATTTGGCCGCGCGCACGGCGCGGTCGACAAGGCCGTCCATAACGGCGCTCTATAGTGCGCCCTAGCACGCGTTGTCAAGCGGGTGAAGTCGTTGACGCCGCGGCGTGTTTATACGATTATTGCGCTGCCGCTCGTTGAATCTTCCGCATGGAAGCAAGCGTAAAACCCGCGTCGAAGCGCATCCCGTTTCTCGACGACATGCGCGGTGTCGCGATCATCGCCGTGTTCCTGTTTCACTGCGTCAAGCGCGCGCTCGGGCACAACCTGACGCCGGCGACCTTCGGCGGCGTGGCGATGTTTTTCGTCTTGAGCGGCTTCTGCATTCACCTGGCCTGCCGCGGCGGCAAAGGAAAAAGCTGGCGCGAGTTTTACCGCGGCCGGTTCTTTCGCCTCTATCCGGCGTACGTCGCGGCGCTCTTTTTCTTCGCGTTCGTTTTTCCGACGACGCGCCTCCATTTCGGGTGGGGCGCCGGGAAACAGCTCGCGAGCCACCTGCTGCTGATCCACAACCTCCACCCGGGAAGTTTTTTTACGATCAACGCGGCGCTGTGGAGCATCGCCGTCGAGGCGCAATTTTATCTCCTCTATCCGCTGCTTCTGGCGCTCGCCGCGCGCCTGGGCTGGCGCAACGTTCTATGGCTGCTCGCCGCGGTAGCGCTCGCGCTGCGCGCCTTCGGCGGTTTCGAAGTCGCCATGGGCCACTATCGCGCGTCGCTGCTCGACGGCCTGCCGTTTTACCACTGGTTCAGCTGGGCGCTCGGCGCCGCGGCTGCCGACGCTTATTTAACTATGCGCAGGATGCCGCTGGCGAATTTCCCCGCGACCGTGTGGCTGGTCGCCGCCGTCGCGACCTCGGTCATACGGCCGCTCGCGCCGCTCGCGTTTTTGTTCTACTCCGTCTTCACCGCCGCGGCGATTGCGCGGCTGCTCGCCGCCGGCCGCGCGGAGATTCCCGCGCTGCCGGAATTTCTATCGCGCCACCTGAAATTTATCGCCGCCCGGAGCTACAGCTTCTATCTCATCCACCTGCCGCTCGTCATGGCGGTTCCGCTCGCCCTCGACGCGCTCGGATTCGACGCGATTTCGCCGCTCGCGCTGCTCGCGCTCATGCTCGCGCTGTATCCGCCGATTCTCGGCCTCGCGGCTCTGTTCCGGAAATATGTGGAGCTGCCGAGCGCGTCTTGGGGAAAATCGTCTTTGCGGCAGGAGGGTACGGCCGGCGCTCAAAGCGCGGAGAGCTTCTTGCGTTCGAAGACACGCGCCGAGACGGCGGGCCTGGAATCGTAGCCGCGAGCTCCGCTCACCCGCGAAGGACCGTCAAAGGCGAATAGAGCGACGCGCGGCGCCGCGGGCCGCTCACAGGCCGCGGCGGGCCGGCAGTTCCTTCATCCGCTCGAGCACATCGTCGAGGTGCATGACGTCGGCGTATTTGTGATGGAGGTCGAACAATGAGACCTTGTGCGAGAGCAGGCTCCGGTCG
>DASWZY010000473.1:0-20090 GCA_036407055.1 Binatia bacterium | reverse complement strand
CTCACGCCGGAATACGGCTGCGGCCTCGAAGGTGTGCTCGCCGAGCGCCGGCGCGACCTCCGCGGCATCTTGAACGGGGTCGACTATCGCGAATGGAATCCCGAAAACGATAAGTTCATCAGGAAAAAGTACGGTCCCGGTAATATGGCCGGCAAGGCCGAGTGCAAGCAGGACCTGCAGCAGTTCTATCATCTCCCACAAAGGTCCTCGACGCCTTTGGTCGGCATCGTCTCGCGGCTGGCAGATCAGAAGGGGATCGATCTCCTGCTCGACATTGTCGACCGAGTTCTGGCGATGGATTTACAGCTGGTCATTCTCGGGGCCGGTGATCAAAAATATCAGGAGCTGATTGCGGCACTTCCCGCTGCGCACCCGAAGAGAATCGGCGTCGAGATCGGCTTCGACAACGCCCTCGCGCACAAGATCGAGGCCGGCGCGGATATTTTTTTGATGCCATCGCGCTATGAGCCGTGCGGTCTGAATCAGATCTACAGCCTCAAATACGGCACGGTTCCGGTCGTGCGCGCGACCGGCGGTCTCGACGATACGATCGAGGATTTCGATCCGCTTTCGGGGAAGGGCAACGGCTTTAAGTTCGTGGAATATTCCGGCGAGGCGTTTCTCTCGGCGATCAAGCGCGCGCTTGCCGTCTACGTCAATGAAAAAGCCTGGAAGCAGGTCGTCGCCAACGGCATGGCGGCGGATTTTTCCTGGGAGCGCTCCGCGGCGGACTATCTCCAGCTTTATCGTCAGGCGACCGGCGCGCGCCCAGCGGGCGCGGCGCAGTTACGCGTATAAAAAAATCCGGCCGCCGGCTTTTTGCCGGCGGCCGGATTTTATTCCAATCGTTCCCTCCTGAATGACGTGTTAGGAGCCAGGGGTTACGATGACGGTGCCGTCGCCGTTAAAGGCGACGAGACCCAAGTCCTGTCGGTCCTGTTCGATCGCCCGCTGGTCCTCGGCGATCTGATCGCCGCTGGCGCCGTTTCTCATATCCTCCGCCAGCTTATCCTGATCCCGTTGCAGCCGCTCGTTCATCGCGCTCTGACCCGATTCCGGGATCGGCGCCGGATTCGAATCGTTCGAGAACTGCGGGTTCTCGTTGCTGAACGAACCGCCGTTATCCGACGAGAACGTGTTCGGCGATGAATACGTGTCGCCGCTCCAGGCGTATGACTGCGACGTATCGCCGCTGCTCGAGTACCTGCCGCCGTGGGCAAACGCCGCCGGCGCCGCGATCAACGATCCAGCCAAAATGCCTCCCACCGCAAATGTTTTGTAACCGTATTTTTTCATAGAGCGCACCTCCTGTTCAAAATTCGACGCTGTCCGCGCCTATGCTTTTTATGTCGCAACGCGCGTGCCAAACAGCGCGAAAAAGATTCCCAGTACGCGGGAGTATTTATGCGCTGACGTCGACGTTTCGCGCTGCCTGTTCATGACTACCGGGTAGGAACGAAATAGGGGCGAAATTATTTCCGTGGGGTGATGGACCCACACCGTTCAATTACGACCAAGAAAATGGGACGGGCAAGAAACCCCGAAGAATATTTCGACAGGCTCGGTGTTGCGAAACATGAAAAATGCGCGTGAAAGGCGATGTGCCCAGGCACGCAGTGTCTATTTGCGCGGAGCCTTCCTCGACGGCCCGGCGATACCGCCTGCGGTTAATTACGGCGTTCGATCGCATTCTCGATCGCCGGTACTGCGCTAGGCGCAAATTCACGAGCAAGTTTCAAAAGGTGATCGAGAGCGCCGATATCCACGTCAACCCAACAGCCCAAAAAACTCTGCCGTTCGCGAGGTGTGCACGCCTCGTCGAAAGAACGTCGCAAAGGATCTTTCTCGTCGATTGCCGCGTTCAGCGCTTGGAATTCGATAACGCCGAGTGCAATTTGAATGAACACGATGGGCTCCAGTTTCCGGATTATTCTGTTTTAAGTCACCTCTCATATCTTTTTTATTACATATTAAGTCAGGGAAACACTTAGGGTTGTTACCGGACGTAGATAGACGACCTTGTATAAAGGAGCCGTTGAAGAAAAAAGCGCAAGGAAACCTGGCCCGAGATGCGCTCCATGGGGCGAAATATTTTTCCGTGGGGTGATCGGCCCAGACTCTTCAACGGCGAAGAAAAAACGTCACTCACTCGCACGGTATTTCCCGAACGTCGTCGTTCTTTGTCGCGCAATAAAATCCTTCTCGTCAGAAATTAATGCTCTTCTCAGGTGAATACCGGATTGATGTTGAATCGGCGATCGTGATACATCGCGGGGCGCGGTAGAGGAAGCGGAGTCGACGGGCGTGGCAGCAAGTGGAAGGACGCCATGAATGCCGGCGATCGGATCTCGCAGCGCGCGGCCATTTGGATCGCGACCCTATTGTTTCTTGTTTTGCCCCATCGTGCGGCGGCTGAATCGTCGCACATTCCCAATAATGTCTCATTCAAAAACCCGTCGGGCGCGCACGCGACCTTCACCACCAACGGCGAGATCGATTTTAAAAACGAGTTTTTTCAGAACCTGGGCACGAACGGCCGGCGGTGCTCGACGTGCCACGTCCCGGAGGACGGCTGGACTATCGCACCGCCGGATGTGCAGAAGCGCTTCGCGAAGACGAACGGCACCGATCCGATCTTTCGCACCAACGACGGCTCGAATTCCCCCGATGCGGACGTCTCGACGGTCGACGCTCGCCGCGCCGCCTACAGCATGCTGCTCAGCAAGGGGTTGATCCGCGTCGGGATCGGCATTCCGATGGCCGGCGAATTCGAGCTCCTCGCCGTCGACGACCCGTACGGCTTCGCCAGCGCCGTGGAACTCTCGCTTTTCCGCCGGCCGCTGCCTTCGACCAATTTAAAATTTTTAAGTACGGTCATGTGGGACGGACGCGAAACTTTTCCAGGACAGACGATTCATTTTGATTTGAGCGACCAGTCTAACAGCGCGACGCAGGGACACGCGCAGGGCAACCCGTTAACCGACGCGCAACGCGAGAGCATCGTCGCCTTTGAAACCGGGCTCTTCACCGCGCAGGTCAAGGATGACCAGGCAGGGGATCTCACGGCTCGCCACGCCCTAGGCGGCGCGCGGAATCTCGCCGAGCAGGATTTTTACATCGGCATCAACGACCTGTTCGGCGACAGCGAGACAAGCGCGCCGTTCGATCCGGTCGTCTTTACGGTTTACGACGCGTGGAAAAACTTGACCGGCGGAGGCAAAAATCAGGCGCGCGCGGCTGTGGCGCGCGGCGAGGAGCTGTTCAACAGCAAAGTGATCCACATCAGCGGCGTCAGCGGCATCAACGACGAGGCCGCTTTCGGCAATCCGGTCGTGGTCAACGGAAGCTGCACGACATGCCACGACACGCCGAACTCGGGCAATCACTCGGTCTCGGCGCCGCTCGATATCGGCATCGCCGACGCCAGCAGGCGCACGCCGGACATGCCGCTCTACACGCTGCGCAACATAACGACGGGAGAAATCAAGACGACCACCGACCCAGGCCGCGCGCTGATCACGGGCCTATGGAAGGACATCGGCCGCTTCAAAGGGCCGATTCTCCGCGGCCTCGCGGCGCGCGCGCCGTATTTCCACAACGGCTCGGCCGCCGATTTGAAGGCGGTCATCGATTTCTACGACGAGCGCTTCGCTATCGGCTTCACCGACCAGGAAAAAGCCGATCTGCTGGCGTTTTTGCGAACGCTCTAGGCTAGCGCGTCCTTACGGAATGATCGTCTGGTCCGACGGATTGACCGGCCTCGGCTCGTCCCGAGGAATGACGATGATGCCGGTCTTTGTGACGAAATACTTCTCGCGGTCTTTTTCTGTGTTGTAGCCGATTTCGCTGCCGGGCGGAATGTAAACGTTCTTGTCGATGATGACCCGACGCAGCCGGCAGCCGCGGCCGATCTCGACCTGGTTCATCAAGATGACGTTTTCGATCTGCGAGTAGCTGTGGATGCGCACGTTGCGCCCAAGGACGGAGCTCTTGACCTCCGTGCCCGTGATGATCGTTCCTTCGGAGACGATCGAGTTTAGCGCCATGCCGCGCCGGCCGTCCTCGTCGAAGACGAACTTCGCTGGCGGGTCGCTGTAGCTGACGGTGCGGATCGGCCAGCTGCGGTTGTAGAGATTCAGCGACGGGTTGACGTCCCGGAGTTCCATGGTCGCGTCGAAGTATGCCTCGACGGTTCCGATGTCGCGCCAATAGCTGACTTCCTCGCCTTTCGCGAGGTTGGGTATGCGGTTAGCCCGGAAATCGTAAGCGTAGACCTTCCGGCCCGCCCGCAAAAGCTCGGGAATGACATCGATGCCGAAGTCGTGGTTGCTGGTGGTGTTCGGCGCGTCTTTTTCCAACGCATCGACCAGCAGCTTGGTGTCGAAGATGTAGTTGCCCATCGACACCAAGGCCATGTCCGGCTCGCCGGGAATCGGCTTGGGATTCCTGGGCTTCTCTTCGAAGCCGACGACGCGCCAGTGGTTGTCTACTTCCATAACGCCGAATTGCGTCGCGTCTTCGATTTTCACCGGCAACGCAGCGATACAGACTTCGGCGCCTTGCCGCCAATGGGTTTCGGCCATCTGGCGAATATTCATCTTATAGATATGGTCGGCGCCGAAAACCGCGACCGCTCTCGGATGCCGCCGCTTGACGAGGTGCAGATTTTGATACACGGCGTCCGCGGTGCCGCGGTACCAGTCGACGCCGGAGCGCATCTGCGCCGGCACCGGAATGACGAAATAGTCTCTCACTAGCCCGCTCATCTGCCAGCCTTCCTGGAGGTGCTCGACGAGCGACTGCGCCTTGAACTGCGTGAGGACGTAAATGGCGTAGATGCCGGAGTTGACGAAATTCGAGAGGACGAAGTCGATAATGCGGAATTTACCGCCGAAGGGGACCGCCGGCTTGGCCCGATCGCGAGTGAGAGGGAAGAGCCGGTTGCCCCTGCCGCCCGCCATCACCATGCCGAGAACTTCCACGGTTCCTCCTTACGCGCGAATATAACGTCGCGACAAGAGTGAGTCAATTTAGCTTGCGCTTGCCGGCTTCGGGAATGCGGCCGTACAAGGCCGTCGTTTCCGCAAGCTTCGCCGCGAGCGCGCCGCCGAGTTGCTCCGTTAAAACGCGCCAGCCCCAGTTGCCGTTGGTGGTTGCGGGACGATTCATACGCGCGTCCGGGCCGAGGCCCAGCAGGTCCTGCATGGGAATGATCGCGGTCTCGGCCGCCGACATAAATGCCAGGCGCATGAATTCCGCGTGAACATTGTCTTGCGTGACGGCATGACCGATATAGCGCGCGAGACGCTCGCGGTCGGCGGAGCTCGCTTCCTCGAGGAACCAGCCCCGTGTGGTGTTGTTGTCGTGCGTGCCGGTATAAACGAGCGAATTCTTCTCGTGGTTGTGCAGCGCGTAGGGATTATTCGCCATGTCCTCGCCGAAGCCGAAGATCAGAAGCTTCATGCCGGCGAAGCCGAAGCGCTTCATGACCGCCCGGACGTCGGCCGTGATCATCCCCAGATCCTCGGCGAATATCGGAACGTCGGGAAACTCGAGCACCAGCGCCGCAAAAAAATCGTCGGACGCGGCCTTGATCCACTTTCCGTTCTTCGCCGTGCGCTCGCTGGCGGGCACCTCCCAGTAGGCGACGAAGCCGCGGAAATGATCGAGCCGGATGCCGTCGAAGAAGGCGAGATTGTGGCGGAGCCGCTTCAGCCACCAGGCATAGCGCGTCTCCTTTAATACGTCCCATCGATAGACCGGATTGCCCCAGAGCTGCCCGGTCTCGCTGAAATAATCCGGCGGCACGCCGGCGACGGCGCTCGGACGCTTTTCCTTGTCGAGCTTGAACAGCTGCGGGCTCGCCCACACGTCCGCGCTGTCGGCGCTGACATAGATCGGCATGTCGCCGATAAAGTAGACGGTCTTTTTATTGCAATACTCTTTGAGCGCCGCCCATTGCTTGTAAAAGAGATACTGGAAGTATTGTTGTTTCTTGATCTCGTCACGGCAACGCTTCCGCCACTGGGCCAATGCGCTTTTCTCGCGATCGCGGATCGCCGCCGGCCAGTCCCACCACGCGCCGGTGTCGAAATGCGCCTTGAGCGCGGCGAACAGACTGTAATCGTCCAGCCAATCGGCCTGATCGTGGCAAAATTTTTCAAAGCCTGCGTCGTTCGAGCCGCGCGCTTGAAAGCGCTCGAAGGCTTTGTCGAGAAGAGCCATCTTATAAGTGATGACCGCCTTGTAATCAACGCGATCGTTGGGAAAACGCGGATGCTCCCCGATATCTTCGCGCCGGATCGACTCCTCGGCCAGCAGTGCCTCCGGGCTGATCAGCAGCGGATTTCCGGCGAACGCGGACGGGCTCGCGTACGGCGAGTTGCCGTTGATCTCGCTCGTCGCGGTTAGCGGGAGGATCTGCCAGTAAGTCTGCCGCGCGTCTGCCAAAAAATCCGCGAAGCGGTAGGCGGCCGGACCGATGTCGCCGATGCCGAATGGCGAGGGCAGCGACGTGATGTGCAGCAGAATGCCGCTCGCGCGTTTCATCGTTGTCGTCTAGGCATTCGGAGTTACAGGAAGATTACTATATAGACCCTTTTTTTTCCGCTCTCCAGAGTCTAAGGTTGGCTTACCAAATTCGGAGGTGCCTTATGGCGTTCAGGATCAATCATATTCATATCAAAACGCGCGATCCGAAAAAGACCGCCGAATGGTTCGTGAAGAACCTCGGAGCGAAAATCGCTGCCGAAAATCGCAACGGCGACAAGATCGCAATCCGGCTCGATCTTCACGGCCTCGGCATGAACGTCACCGACTTTCTCGACGAGCAGAAGCTCGCGCAGCATTACGGGATGGAGCATCTCGCAATCGATACCGACGATATCTTCGGCGAGATCGAAAATCTCAAAGCGGCCGGCGTGCGCATCCTGGAGGAGCGCAATCTCCCGGACGGCCGCCACGTCTGCTTTTTCGAAGGCCCCGAGGGCGTGCGGCTGGAGGTCATGGAATGGCGCAAGTGATTGAATGGCGGACCTGCTGATCAAGAACGGCCGCGTGCTCGATCCGGGCGCGCAGCGCGACGGCGCGTTCGATGTCCTGATCCGCGACGGCGTCGTCGACGCGATCGGGCCGGACTTGACGTCCGCCGACGCGAAGATCATCGACGCGAAAAACCTTCTCGTCGTACCGGGACTGATCGACGTCCATCTCCATCTTATGACCGGCCTCGGCGCCTTCGGCGCCGACCCGGACGTATTCGGCGTCGGCTCTGGCGTGACGACGGTCGTCGACGCCGGCAGCACCGGCCATAGTCTGTTTCCGATTTTCCGGCGCCACATCGCCGAGCCCGCGCGGACGCGCGTGCTAGCCTACGTGAATCTCTCGACGCTCGGCTCCGTCGCCGGCCCCGGTTACAGCACGCTTGAAGATCCGCGCCTCATCGACGAGGCGAAGATCGAAGCGGCGGTCGAAAAGAACCGCGACATGATCGTCGGCATCAAAGTGATGGCGACCGGCGCCGCCCTCGGCAAAGCCGGGCTGGAGCCGCTCCGGCGCGCGCGGCGGCTGGGTGATAACTTGCATTTGCCGCTGCTCGTGCACATCGGTGAGAGCTGGAGCAACACCGCCGAGCCGCCGCCGGTCGTCAATGTTCTATCGTACCTCAAGCCCGGCGACATCGTCACGCACATGTTCACCGTTCACCGCGGCGGCCTGCTCGATGCGAACGGCAAGTTGTGGCCTGAGGTCGACGATGCGCGCGACGCGGGCGTGCTTTTCGATGTCGGCCACGGGCTCCACAATCTCAACTTCGACGTTGCGCGGCGCGTGCTCGATCAAGGCCTCACGCCCGACGGCGTTTCGACCGACGGCCATCGCGGCAACCGCGCCGGGCCGGTCTACGACCTGCCGACGACGATGGCGAAGCTCCTGGCCCTGGGATTTTCACTGCCGGAAGTCGTCCAAATGGCGACGGCGAATGCCGCGCGGCTGCTCGGCCGCGACGGAGAATTGGGATCGATCCGCGTCGGAGCGCCGGCCGACATTTCGATTCTGCGGCGCGAAGAGCGCGAATGGCAGGCGCGGGATTCTCAAAACGGCACGATGCGCGCGACTCAGGCGCTCATTCCGGTGCTGGCGATCCGCGGCGACAGTGTCGATGCGCCGCTGCCGATCGAGCGGCCGTAGGCCCTCACCCTTGCCCTCTCCCAAAGGGAGAGGGCATCAAAAGCAGAACGGTTCTCTTTATCTTTACCCTCGCCCGTTTACGGGAGAGGGAAGGGTGAGGGGAAGTTCCCCTCTTTGACTTCGCCGTCGGGTCTTGTTATGGGCGTTACGTCGAAGCACCCCCGGGCATGGCTCGTCTAATCCGTGAAGGAGGAAAGGCTATGGCGGATCGGCAGCTGAAGTTCCTCTCCATACTCTCCGTTTTCCTGCTGGCAGGTTTCGCGACTTCCAGCTTCGCCCAGGATTCATTCTACAAGGGCAAGAACGTGCGCATCATCGTCGGCGCTGCCGCAGGCGGCGGCTACGATACCTATTCGCGCACGATCGCGCGCCACATGGGAAAGCACGTCCCCGGAAACCCAACCTTCGTCGTCGACAACATGCCGGGCGCCGGATTCCTGATCTCGGCGAACCACATCTATAAGGTCGCGAAGCCCGACGGACTTACCATCGGCCATTTCATCGGCGGGCTTTTTCTGCAGCAGTTCCTCGGCAAGCCGGGCGTCGAGTTCGAGTCGGTTAAGTTCGGCTTTGTCGGGGCGCCCGGCCAGGACAACTACGTGATGGGCATTTCCAAGTCGCTCGGCATTACCAGCGCCGAGCAGTGGCTCAGCTCGAAGACCGTCATCAAGCTCGGCGGCGTCGGCGCAGGGTCGGCGACCGACGATATTCCGAAGCTCCTGAAAGAGGCGCTCGGGCTGCCGATGCAGCTCGTGAGCGGCTATTCGGGGACGGCGACGGTCAAGCTCGCCTTCAACGGCGGCGAGGTGCAGGGCGTCTGCAACTCGTGGGAATCCTTCAAGGCGACATGGAAGAACGAACTCGACTCGGGGAACCTCATTATCGTCATGCAGCATGTGCCGAAGGCGCATCCCGATCTGCCGAAGGTGCCGATCGATATCACGTTCGCCAAGACTGACGAAGGCAAGAAGCTGATTCGCGCGATCGTCCATACCGTCGGACCGACCGCGCGGCCGTACGTGGTGCCGCCGGGCACGCCGAAAGACCGCGTCGAGATCCTGCGCAAGGCGTTCATGGATACGATGAAAGACCCGGAATTCCTGGCCGATGCGGAGAAGGCCAAACTGGATATCAACCCGCTCGACGGCGCATCGCTCGAGAAGGCTGTCCATGAAGTCTTCAACGTCGACCCGACGCTGGTGCCGAAGCTGAAGGAGATATTGAAGTAATTCGGCCCGTTAGGACCCCGACCGGCGGTTTGAAGCCGCCTATCTTTCATGCTATAAATTTCGTCTGAGGTTTTTATGAAAGAAGGCATCCATCCAGATTACAAACCGGCGAAGATCATCTGTGCGTGCGGCCACGTGGTCGAGACCCGCTCCACAGTGCCGACGATTCACGTCGAAATCTGCTCCGAATGCCACCCGTTCTTTACCGGTAAGCAAAAATTCGTCGATGCGGCCGGACGGGTAGAGAAGTTCAGACGCAGGTACGGCATCAAGGACAAGGACAAGAACGCCTAAACCCGGCGGAGGTTCGCAGACTGAATGTGAATTACTAGCGAGCTCAGAAACGGAAAGGGCAAAGGGCATGAATAGTCCCTTTGCCCTTTTTTATTTCGAGCGACCCTAAAGGCCCATATGCTGCGTTGCGCGAGACCTCCATCGCTCGGCGTACGAAAAGAGTACGCCTGCGCTCGTCGGTTTCTCGCGCGCCTTGCCTCTGGACCTTTTTGATCGCTCCAAAGAAAGTTAAATAACGAACAAGCCATGCTGGACAAACTCGCGGAAGTCGAAAAACGCTATACGCAGCTCGAAAGCCTGATGAGTGATCCGTCGCTCCCGGGAAAGACACGGGAGTATTCGAAGATCGCGAAAGAGCGCTCCGACCTCGAGGAGATCGTGCTCTGCTATCGCGATTGGAAGAAGACGGAGCAGGAGATCGAATCGAACAAGGAGCTGCTCGGCGACAGCGACGAGGCGCTGCGCGAGATGGCGAAAGAGGAGCTCGCGCAACTCCGCCAGCGCAAGGAGCAGCTCGAAGAGCGGCTCAAATATCTTCTTCTCCCCAAAGACCCGAACGACAGCAGGAACGTTCTCGTAGAGATCCGCGGCGGCACCGGCGGCGACGAGGCGGCGCTGTTCGCGGCCGAGCTCGCGCGCATGTACACGCGCTACGCCGAGAACCGCGGCTGGCGCGTCGAGGTGATGAGCTCGAACCCCACCGGGCTCGGCGGCATGAAGGAAATTATTTTAAGCGTTGAAGGCAAGGGCGCCTACAGCCGGCTCAAGTTCGAGGGCGGCGTACACCGCGTGCAGCGCGTGCCGGTGACCGAGGGCTCCGGGCGCATTCACACCTCCACCGTTACCGTTGCCGTGCTGCCCGAGGCCGACGAAGTCGAGGTCGATATCGATCCAAAGGATTTGAAAGTGGACGTCATGCGCGCCTCCGGTCCCGGCGGGCAGAGCGTCAACACGACCGACTCCGCCGTGCGCATGACGCACATTCCGACCGGCCTCGTCGTCTCGTGCCAGGACGAGAAATCGCAGCATAAAAACCGTGCTAAGGCGCTCAAGATTCTGCGCGCGCGACTGCTGGAGAAAAAGCAGGAGGAGCAGCGCTCGGAGATCGCCGCGACGCGCAAGCTCATGGTCGGGAGCGGCGACCGCAGCGAGCGCATCCGCACGTACAATTTCCCGCAGGGGCGCATCACCGACCATCGCATCAACTTCACGCTCTACAAGCTCGACCGCGTGATCGAGGGCGAGCTCGAGGAATTGATCGACGCGCTCAACACGCACTACCAGGCCGAGGCGCTGCAGGCGGGATGACGTTGGGAAGGTAGATGACGACCATTTCATGGCCAGAAGCGGCCGCGTTTACGCTCGCGTCGGCGGTGAAAGATGCCGTCGCCCAACTCACTGCCGTTGGAATCGACAGTGCACGCCTCGATGCGGAGATGCTGATGGCAGAGACACTACGGATCGAGCGCAGCCGGCTGTTTTTGAATCGCGACGGTATGCTCGACGACGCGGCGCTTGCGCGCTTTAGCGAGCTCGTCGCGCGGCGTGCCAACGGCGAGCCGGTGTCTTATATCACGGGCCGGCGCGAGTTCTGGTCGCTCGACCTCGTTGTCACTCCGGCGGTGCTGACGCCGCGGCCGGAGACCGAGCTGCTGGTGGAAACTTCACTAAAGCTTATCGCGGCGAAATCGTCGCCGCACATCCTCGATCTAGGCACGGGCAGCGGCGCGATCGCCGTCGCGCTGGCGAAGGAAATTCCCGGCGCGGAGATCGTTGCGACGGATATTTTCCGCGAGGCGCTGGAAATCGCCCGCGCGAACGCGCGGCGCCATGGCGTGGCAAACAGGATATCTTTTTTCGCCGGGGATGTGTTCACGCCGGTAGCGGCGATGACCGGCGGTTTCGATTTGATCGTCTCCAATCCGCCGTATATCCGGCGCGCCGACATCGCGGCGCTGCCGCGCGACGTGCGTGACTACGAGCCGCGCATCGCGCTCGACGGCGGCGCCGACGGGCTGGACTTTTACCGGCGCATCGTGACCGAAGCGCCGGATTATCTATTGGACGGCGGCTTCGTCGCCGTGGAGATCGGCGCCGGCATGGGCCCGGAAGTCGCGGGACTATTCACGAACGCGGGCTTCGCCGACGTGCGGATTGAAAAGGATCTGGCGGGCTTGGAGCGAGTGGTGAGCGCGCGGAGGACGGCGCGTGGATAAGATCGTCGTCACTGGCGGGCGGAGGCTCTCGGGTGAAGTCGAAGTCAGCGGCTCGAAGAACGCGGCGTTGCCGATCCTCATCGCTTCGCTTTTGACCGACGAGCCGTGCACGTTCGAGCACGTTCCCGAGCTCGTCGACATCAGGACCGCGCTGAGACTGCTGAAAGGTCTCGGCGTGAAAGTCGAGCAAGAAAAACCGGGATCGGTGACATTGCAGGCCCGCGGCGTCGACAAGCTCGAAGCATCGTACGAGCTGGTGAAGACAATGCGTGCGTCGTTTCTCGTGCTCGGTCCATTGCTCGCCCGCTTCGGCGAGGCGCTGGTTTCCACGCCGGGCGGCTGTGCGATCGGCGCGCGGCCGGTCAATCTTCATATTAAAGGTTTGGCCGAGATGGGCGCCGAGATCGATCTCGTACACGGCTACGTCGCGGCGAAAGCGAAGAAGCTCAAGGGCGCGAAAATTTATCTCGACTCGCCGTCGGTCGGCGCGACGGAGAATCTCATGATGGCCGCCGCACTCGCCGAAGGCACGACGGTCATCGAGAACGCGGCGCAGGAGCCGGAGATCCAGGATCTGGCCGCCGTCTTAAATAAGATGGGCGCTGGCGTCGCGGGCGCGGGCACGGCGATTGTCAAGGTCGAGGGCGCGCGCAAGCTCGGCGGCGTAAAGCACCGCGTCATTCCCGACCGCATCGAGGCGGGGAGCCTGATGGTCGCCGCGGCGGTGGCCGGCGGCGACGTGCTGATCCGCGGCGTGCGCGCCGATCATCTCGACGCGTTTCTTTTGAAGTTGAGAGAGGCGGGCGTGGCGCTTAAGGCGGAAGGCGAGCGCGTGCGCGTCCAAGGCGACGGCGTCAAGAGCGTCGATATCGCGACGGTGCCGTATCCCGGCTTTCCGACCGACCTGCAGGCGCAGATGATGGTGTTGATGTCGGTCGCCGACGGCGTCAGCGTCATTACCGAGAATATTTTCGAGAACCGCTTCATGCACGCGCTGGAATTGATCCGCATGGGAGCGGACATCCGCCTCGAAGGCAACCAGGCCGTCGTGAAGGGCGTCAAAAGCCTCTCCGGCGCGAATGTGATGGCGACGGACCTGCGAGCCAGTATGTCACTCATCCTGGCTGGACTCGTCGCGAACGGTTACACCGAGATCTCGCGGGTCTATCACCTCGACCGCGGCTACGAGCGCGTCGAGAAAAAGCTCGGCGCGCTTGGCGCCGAGATCAGGCGGGTGGCAGCGTGAAGATTAAATTGCTCAAAACGAGCGAGCGCGGCTTCGACGCCGCGCTCAGAAAGATCGTCGAGCGCAACAAAAGCAACGGCGCTGGCGTCGATGAGACGGTCGCGGCCATCGTCCGCGCGGTGAAAGGGAAAGGCGACCGCGCGCTGTTCGACTTCACGCGCCGATTCGACGACGTCAAGCTCGACCGTCGGAGCGTCGAAGTTACGAAGAGGGAAGTCGCCGCGGCGATGAAAGATGTTCCCGCGCGGAATCTTCGCACGCTGCGCCTCGCGGCGCGGCGCATCGAGGCGTTTCACCGCCGGCAGATGGAGAAGAGCTGGGGTTATCGAGACCCGCTCGGCATTTATCTGGGCCAGCGTATCGCGCCGCTCGCGCGCGTCGGCGTCTACGTGCCGGGCGGCAAGGCGGCGTATCCGTCGACCGTCCTGATGAATACGATTCCCGCGAAAGTGGCGGGCGTCGAGGAAGTCGTCATGACCACGCCCGCGGGCCGCGCCGGCAGGGTGAATCCGCTGATTCTCGCCGCCGCGAAGATCGCCGGGGTCGACCGGATTTTTCGCGTCGGCGGCGCGCAGGCGATCGCGGCGCTCGCCTACGGCACCGAATCGATCCCGAAGGTCGACAAGATCGTCGGCCCGGGCAACATCTATGTCGCGACGGCGAAGCGGCTCGTCTTCGGCGAGGTCGCGATCGACTCGATCGCCGGGCCGAGCGAGATATTATTGCTGGCCGACAATTCCGCCGATCCGGAGCACGTCGCCGCCGACATGCTCTCGCAGGCGGAGCACGACGAATTGGCCGCGGCGCTGTGCGTGACGCCGTCGGCGGCGCTCGCCGGGCGCATCCGCGCGGCGCTCGAGCGCCAGACGCGCGACGGCAAGCGCCGGGCGATCACGCTCAAGGCTTTGGAGAATTACGGCGCGATCATCGTCTGCCGCGGCCTCGGCGAAGCGGTCGAGATCGCGAACGCGATCGCGCCCGAGCACATCGAATTGATCCTGCGCGCGCCCGAGCGGTGGGCGCGGGAGATCCGAAACGCGGGCGCGCTGTTCGTCGGACCGTACTCGGCGCCGCCGCTCGGCGACTATATGGCGGGGCCGAACCACGTGCTGCCGACGGGCGGCAGCGCGCGCTTTTTCTCGCCGCTCGGTACTTACGATTTTTTCAAGAGAATGAGCGTGATCCGGGCGGAGAAGCGCGCGCTGCGCGCGCTCGCGCCGGAGATCACGCGCCTCGCACGGCTCGAAGGCCTGGACGATCACGCGCGCGCGGTCGAAGCGCGCTTCAAAAAATAAGGAGAGGGCGATGGGACGATCGGCTAAGACGGAGCGCAATACGAAAGAGACGCAGATCGCCGCGGAGCTCGAACTCGACGGCGGCGGCAGCGCGGAGATCGAGACCGGCATTCCGTTTTTTAATCACATGCTGGAGATATTCACGCGCCACAGTCTGTTCGATATCAAGCTGCGCGCCAAGGGTGACATTGAGGTCGATTATCACCACACCGTGGAAGACGTCGGCCTCGCGATCGGCCAGGCGATCAAGGAGGCGCTCGGCGACAAAAAGGGGATCAGCCGCTTCGGCGAGGCGACCGTGCCGCTCGACGAGGCGTTAGCGAACGTCGTCGTCGATCTGAGCGGGCGGCCCTATCTCGCCTACAACGTGAAGATTCGCGCGGGCCGCGTCGGTGACTTCGACACGGACCTGCCACATGAATTTTTTCAGGCGCTGGCGAACCAGCTCGGGATGAACCTTCACATTAACGTGAGCGCGGGCGACAACCCGCACCACATCATCGAGGCGTGCTTCAAGGCGACCGCGCGCGCGATGGGGCAGGCGACGCGCGTCGACCCGCGCATCAAAGGAGTCTTGTCGACTAAAGGGAGCTTATGATCGCGATCGTCGACTACGGCATGGGCAATCTCCACAGCGTGCAGAAGGCGTTCGAGCGCCTCGGCCACGCTGCGGGGATCACCCGCGACGCCGGCGCCATCATGGCCGCCGACGCCGTCGTTTTGCCCGGCGTCGGCGCTTTCAGCGCGTGCATGGAGAATCTCAAGCGCTACGATCTCGTCGCGCCGATGCGCGACGTCGTCGCGCGGAAAACTCCCTTTCTCGGCATCTGCTTGGGGTTTCAGCTGCTGTTCACGGAGAGCGAGGAGTTCGGCCCGCAGAAAGGCCTCGACATTTTTCCCGGCCGCGTCGTCGGCTTCCGCCCGGAGAACGGCACCAAGGTGCCGCACATGGGTTGGAATCAGCTCGAGATGAAAAAATCGACGCCGTTTCTCTCCGGCGTCGAGGCGGGCGACTTCGTCTACTTCGTGCATTCCTATTATGTCGTGCCGGAAGATCGGTCGCTCGTGGCGACGACGACACCATACAGCCCGTCGTTCGCTTCCAGCATCGCGAGCGATCATCTCTTCGCCTGCCAGTTTCACCCGGAAAAAAGCCAGACGGTCGGTCTGAAGATCCTCGGCAACTTCGCGCGCTTTGCGGAGAAAAAATAATGATCGTCATCCCGGCGATCGACCTGAAAGACGGGCGCTGCGTCCGTCTGTTTCAGGGCGACATGGACAAAGAGACGGTCTATTTCGCCGATCCGCTCGATGCGGCGAGACACTGGGCCGCCGAAGGAGCAGAGCTGCTCCACGTTGTCGATCTTAACGGCGCGGTCGAAGGCCGCCCGGTGCACACGCGCGAGATCGCGGCGATGTGCGGGAAGATATCCATTCCCATCGAATTGGGCGGCGGCCTGCGCTCACTGGCCGCGGTGGGCGACGCTTTCGCGCTCGGCGTCGCGCGCGCGATCGTCGGCACCGCCGCTTACGACAATCCCGAGTTCCTTCGCGAGGCCTGTCAAAAGTTTCCCGGCAAGATCGTCGTCGGCATCGACGCGCGCGGCGGCAAAGTCGCGGTCAAGGGATGGAAGGAGACGACCGCGCTCGACGCGGTCGAGCTCGCGCGCCGCGTGGAAGGCGACGGCGCCTCGCGCATCATCTATACCGATATCGCGCGCGACGGCACGCGCGAAGGCGTCAACATTGACGAGACGCGCCGCGTCGCGCAGGCGGTGAACATTCCCGTCATCGCCTCCGGCGGCGTCGCCACGCTGGACGACATCCGGCGCTTGAAGGCGATCGAGAAAGACGGCGTCGAGGGCGTGATCGTGGGACGGGCGCTGTATACGGGCGGGGTCAAGATGAAAGACGCTGCGCTCCTCGGCGCATTATAGCCGTCGGTCGGATTTGTACCTATTATCTCAATTTACAATCGATAATTCGGCTTGACAGCGCTCTCGCCGTGCGGCACAATCGCGCGCTTAGAAGCGCCATTCTTTTTGAGGATGGCGCATTTAAGGAGCGAAAATGTCGATTCAGACGAACAAGGCGAGCGTGGCAGTTGTGTTCGCGTTCGTGGTGGTCTCGTTCCTGAGCACAGGCTGTTCCGTGTACATGGCTGCGAATCAACCAAAAGCGAAAGACTTATCCGTGCTGACGCCGGGGACCCTTCGAGGCAACGTCATTGCGGAACTAGGGTCACCGATATGGTCGGGTGACAAGAATGGCGATAAGGCGGATGTCTTTAAATTCACCCAAGGCTATAGCACGGGCGCAAAAGCTGCCCGCGCCGTATTTCACGGCGTCTCGGATTTCTTCACGCTTGGGCTCTGGGAAGTCGTTTCAACGCCTGGGGAGATGATCTTCAGCGGAACGGAAATGAAGCTCGAGGTGACATACGACAAAGACGACAAGGTGAAGACCGTCACGAATCTAGAAACGGGCAAAAGTATCGAGCAAACCGAAGCGAAGCCCGTCGCCAAAGTATCTGAAGCATCTTCAGAGTGAGCGCGTTACAGACTTAAACAGCGCTAATTGACTAGCGAAAGTTCGTCTTAGCGAACTCAGCGACTTTCTCGGCGGCTTTATCAAGCGCCTCACCATACGAACCCCCTAAGAATCCGCTGCCAATGCGGCCTTCCGTTTGAATCGTCGCCAGCTCCTTGCCCGTCGAGTCGTAAAATTTGCTCTCGATAGTCAGCGATCCTTCGCCCATGTTACCAAGGCCGCCCGAGAACCACCGACCGAATTGGCTGCCCGGATCGTACTGAATGAACCGGTAGCGGATGGTCAGTTCTTTACCTTGTTGAAAGCCGTTCTCTCCGTATAAGTATTTTTCCAGCCTCGATTGGTAGTCCGCCTTCATTTCCGCCGGGACGCCAATAGGCGAATTGTTTTCGGCAGCGACGGCCGAGGCCGCACGAATCCTCGTTTCAGGCGATTGGATGACCATATTTCTTCCCACACCGCACGCGGCACACATGCCGAGCAGTGCACAGGTCATTAAGGCTCTGAACACCCGAGTTGGAATTTTCATGAAAATCTCCTTGATTGTTTTGCCCGACACTACGAGTTGATAGAGAATCTGAAAGTTGTTCGCGCTCCGCTTTTTTCTTCGATAGCCGGAATCTCGATGGTCATCGTTTGTGGTCCCTTTGTGTGTTCGAGCATCTTGAAGTAAATAAAACCACCTATCACCTGATTCGGCTGTAGCGTCGAGTCACCGAATTCAAGATTCTCGAAATGATGCTCGATCTCTTGGTTGACTTTCGATGAGTGAAAGCCGGATACCGTCAGTCCTGTAGCCCAGAACAATGGACCGGCTGCTAAAGTCCAGAGCGCCGCTTTGCCGGCGACATCCCGGTCGCCGGCAAAGACCGCTGCATCGACACCGCGCAGCACTGGAAGAGATTCGCTGCCTGTGGTTGCCTTTGCGGCGTTGGCGACCACGCGGTAGACCGACGTCGATTTATTGCTCGCTTTAATGAAGACCGGCAGAACGCCGTTGGAGCGCAAATTAGAATCGAAGAGCTTTTGCACTTTTTCATCGGAGGTATTTTCGACCGAGATCTCTAGCCCGTTGCGAGCGTCCGTAGCTTCAGGTCGATGCGCGTTCAGCAAGTCCTGATACGTCCAAGTCGGTTTGAACGTGGCGCAGCTGGCGAAGCTTAGCGAAAGAATAATGCATAGCGGAATTCGCGACATAATTTGAAACACGCCAATACAACGAATAAGCTCTCGTTGTCAAGAAGAAAGGTCTTCTCAGATTTTAAATATCTGTTAAATTGCCGACTTAAGGAGCCCACCATGATCGACCTGTACACTTGGATCACGCCCAACGGGCGAAAAGTTTCCGTGATGCTGGAAGAGATCGGCCTGCCGTACGAGGTCCATCCGGTGAACCTCGGAAAGGACGAGCAGTTCGAGGAGGAGTTCCTCGCGATCAATCCGAATAATAAAATCCCGGCGATCGTCGACCGCGACGGGCCGGGCGGGAAGCCTTATAAGCTGTTCGAATCCGGCGCGATTCTCATGTATCTGGCCGAGAAGAGCGGCAAGCTCATGCCCAAAGAAATCGCCGCACGCTATCAGGTGATCCAGTGGCTCATGTTCCAGATGGGCGGCGTCGGGCCGATGATCGGGCAGACACATTACTTTCTCCGCAACTGCCCCGAGGACCAGCCGTTCGGTCGCGACCGTTTCATGACGGAGACCGTGCGCCTCTATCGCGTGCTCGACAAGCGTCTCGGCGAGGCGCCGTATCTCGCCGGCGAATACTCGATCGCCGACATCGCGACGTATCCATGGATCGCGCGCTACGAGGCGCACCGCACGCGGCTGGAGGACTATTCCAACGTCAAGCGCTGGTTCGACGTCGTCGGCGCGCGCGAGGCGGTGAAACGCGGGATGCAGATTCCCAAAGGATGACCGCCATGGCCGACGACAAGCCCTCCCACATTTTCCCGAAATATCGGCGGGTTTACTTCACCCGCCATAGATAAATCGTGTGCTCGTGCGTGAAGCCCGGCGCGCGCTCTTCTACAACCGGAGATTTCTCGACGCGGTCCGCCGGCCAGCCGGCGATCCCGTAGTCGTGGCTCACGATCCGCGCGCCGGGTTTGAGCTCGGCTCGGAGTTTGTCTTTCATCGCATCGTTGAACCACGGCAGCATATATAAGGTAACGACCGTAGCCCCGCGAAGATCCACCTTCGCCGCATCTTCGTTGCGAAATTCGACCAGCTTGGCGACGCCTTGTGCCTTCGCTTTCGCGCGGGCTGATTCGGCGAGCCACGAGTCGAGTTCGACGCCGACGCCGCGCGCGCCGTATTTCTCGGCCGCGCGGATGACGATGCGGCCGTCGCCGCTGCCGAGGTCGTAGACGACGTCGCCCGGCTTCACCTCGGCCATTTCCAGCATCTGATCGACGACCTCGATCGGCGTCGGCCAGAAGGGGACCTCATCGGCCGGACCGTCGGCGAATGCTGCGACGGCAAGGGTTAAAAGCAGAACTACGAGAGAGCTGCGCCGCAAGTCAATCTTCCGCTGTTGCTTCGTCGCCACCGTTCGTGGCGGAGCGTAGTGGAAAGCCTGCGCGACTGTCAATCCGATTGCGATTGTCTTTTACCGTCGGGAGGGATACTTTCAACGGATGCAGCCGGAATCTTCCACCCAGCAGAAGTCAGCGTCATCGAAAACTATTTATTACGGCTGGCTGGTCCTCGGCCTGAGCTTTTTTACCACCTTGGTAGGCGCCGGCATCCGCTCCTCCCCGCAGGTTTTCATCCATCCGTTCGAGAACGAATTCGCGTGGAGTCGTTCGGAGATCTCGTTCGCGCTCGGCATCAATCTCTTGCTCTTCGGCTTGGCGGCACCGCTCTCCGGCTGGCTGCTCGATCGCTTCGGCCCCCGCCG
This sequence comes from Binatia bacterium, assembly GCA_036407055.1. Taxonomy (GTDB): domain Bacteria; phylum Desulfobacterota; class Binatia; order UBA9968; family UBA9968; genus JAJPJQ01. The sequence goes on along the minus strand of DASWZY010000473.1, from coordinate 168 downwards.
CGTCATGATGATCTGTCTATCGATCCTCATCGCCGGCGTGACCGGCACCACGTTCATGCATACCTATTGGCAGCTCGTGCTCTTGTGGGGCGTCGTCGTCGGCCTCGCCGCGGGCGGCGTCGGCTCGGTGCTGTCTGCGACGGTGGCGAACCGCTGGTTCGTCGAGCG
>DASWZY010000472.1:0-2270 GCA_036407055.1 Binatia bacterium | reverse complement strand
GGAGACGCTTTATTCTACCGGCGTTCGCGTGAGCGAAGCCGTCGGGCTTAACTGGGGCGACGTTGACTTTCGACTCGGCATCATTAGAGTTATGGGAAAAGGCTCGAAAGAAAGGATCGTGCCGATCGGCGAAGTCGCGCTTAAGGCGCTCGAAGAATACGGCGCGGAGCAGATGCTAGCGTGGAAGCGCGCGGCGAAAGGCAATCAGGCGGTGTTCTTGAACCATCGCGGCAAAAGAATTACGACCCGGAGCGTCGCGCGCGTCGTCGATAAATATCTCAAGGCGGCGGACGTTCCAGTGCGCATGGGGCCGCACGGGCTGCGCCATACGTTCGCGACGCATCTGCTCAACGGCGGAGCGGATCTGCGGGTCATTCAGGAGTTGCTGGGCCACGCGAGTCTCTCCACGACGCAGCGCTACACGCATCTCAATCTGGACCAGCTCACGGCGGTTTACGACAAGGCTCATCCGAGGGCATAAAAAAGGCGCGGGACGAGAGGCGGAGGCGTGAGAAGGATAAACCCTCGCTGTTGCCCCGCGTCTCATCCTGAATTTGAAGATGTTTCACGCGACGACGATATTGGCGGTGCGCCGCAACGGAAAAATCGTCATGGTCGGCGACGGCCAGGTGAGCCTCGGCCAGACGGTGATGAAGCACACGGCGCGCAAGGTGCGGAAGCTCTATCACGATAAAGTCATCGCCGGCTTCGCGGGCGCGACCGCCGACGCGTTCACGCTCTTCGAGAAGTTCGAGGCGAAGCTCGAGCAGTTCAACGGCAATTTGAAGCGTGCCGCCGTCGAGCTGGCGAAAGACTGGCGCACCGACCGGGTGCTCCGGCGTCTCGAGGCGCTGATGGTCGTCGCCGACGCGGAGAGCACGCTGGTCGTCTCGGGTGCGGGCGACGTGATCGAGCCAGACGGCGGCGCCATCGCGATCGGATCGGGCGGGAATTACGCTCTCGCGGCGGCACGCGCGCTGTTGAAACACACGGAGTTGGACGCGCGCGCGATCGCCGAAGAGGCGATGCGCCAGGCGGCGGATATATGCGTGTATACGAACGAGCAGCTGAGCTACGAGGAGCTGCCGTAAAGGACGAAAGTGAAAGATCTGCGAACCGAAGGACTGATTGATGCGATGCCCGACGCCTCCGCGCCGATGATGACGCCGCGTGAGATCGTCTCCGAGCTCGACCGCTACATCGTGGGCCAGCGCGACGCCAAGCGCGCGGTCGCGATCGCGCTGCGAAACCGCTGGCGGCGGCGGCTCGTGCCGGAGGATCTGCGCGAGGAGATCGCGCCGAAAAACATCATCATGATCGGGCCGACCGGCGTCGGCAAAACCGAGATCTCGCGGCGGCTCGCAAAGCTCGCGCAGGCGCCGTTCATCAAGGTCGAAGCGTCGAAATTCACCGAGGTCGGCTATGTCGGCCGCGACGTCGAGTCGATCATCCGCGACTTGACGGAGCTCGCCGTCGGCATGGTCAAGGAAGAGGAGAAGCAAAAAGTCGAGATCCGCGCCCGCGAGATGGCCGAGGAGAAGATCCTCGATATTCTTTTGCCGCCGACGCAGTTCGGCAAGAGCGAAACCGAGGAGGCGGATACGGCGCGCGCCGCGGGCACGCGCGAGAAGCTCAAGAAGATGCTGCGCGAAGGGCGCCTCGACGAGCGCTTCGTCGACATCGAGATGAGCCAGACGATCATGCCGATGGTCGAAGTGCTGACGCCGCAAGGCATGGAGGGAATGGAGTTCAACTTAAAGGATATGTTCTCCAATCTGATGCCGAAGCGGACCAAAAAACGCACGGTCAAGGTTCCCGAGGCGATCGCGATTCTGACGCAGGAGGAGGCCGGCAAGCTCATCGACATGGACAAGGTCACGTCCGAGGCGGTGCAGCGCGTCGAGCAGTCGGGCATCGTCTTCATCGACGAGATCGACAAGATCGCCGGCCGCGAGGCCGCCCATGGGCCCGACGTCTCGCGCCAGGGCGTCCAGCGCGACCTGCTGCCGATCGTCGAGGGCTCTACCGTGAATACGAAATACGGGATGGTAAAGACCGACCATATCCTGTTTATCGCTTCCGGCGCCTTTCACAGCAGCAAGCCCTCCGACCTGCTGCCGGAGTTTCAAGGCCGATTTCCGATTCGCGTCGAGCTAGGCTCGCTCGGCAAGGAAGAGTTCGTCCGCATTCTGACGGAGCCTAAAAACGCGCTCATAAAACAATACACGGCGCTGCTCGAGACCGAGAGCGTGCGGCTCGTCTTCCGCGAG
>DASWZY010000471.1:0-7649 GCA_036407055.1 Binatia bacterium | reverse complement strand
GCGCATCGTCGAAGAGCCTTCCGCCGAGTTGCGCGAGGTTTATTTGACTTACACCATCCCCGTGGGCGAAGGGATCGCGATGAAAGCCGGGAAATTCGTCACGCCTCTCGGCACGGAGATTCTTCCCGCGCCCGGCAACTACAATAACAACATCTCGCGCTCGTTCGCCTTCAACTTCGCCATTCCCATCACCCATCTCGGCACGCTGTTTACCTACCCCTTCTCGAAGACTTTCAGCGCGAGCGGCGGTCTAATCACCGGCTGGGACAATCCGGCGGACAACAACGGCGGGCCGAGTTTCCTCGGCGGCATCAACTGGACGATTAACGATAATTTCTCATTCACCTCGAACGGCACGGTCGGAAAAGAGTGGACGTCGCCGGGCATCGGCATCAAGGCGCATACCGGCGGCACCCGCGTCGTTGTAAGCAACGTCGCCACGATCAAGTTCGATCCTATTACGGTCTTTTTAGAATGGACGCCCGGATACGAAAATCACGCTCTTGTGCCGGCCGTCGGGGTTACGCGAACCAAGAGCGCGTGGTGGAATGCCTTGGCGGGCATCTTCTCGTACGACTGGACCGACCGCGTCAACACTTCGCTTAGAGGCGAGTTTTTCTGGGATCAAAATGGCGCACGGACCTTCGGATTGGGTGCGACGCACCCCGAGAAAAACATTGCCCTCGGCGAGCTCACGCTGACGGGCGCTTATAAGTTCACGGCGAAGCTGCTCGGCCGGGCGGAAGTACGTCAGGATTTCGCCAATAAAGACGTGTATAAAAACGGCGCCGCCAGCGCGGACAAATACCAGACGACCTTCGCGCTCCAGGGGATTTACACCTTCTAGCTCTGGAAGCCGTTTCATTCAGATCGCCCGCCGGAGAATTGACTTTTCCTCTCCGGCGGGCGATTCTTTTTTACGTCGTCGCTGCGAATGGTCGAAGGCCACACCATTATTTCATTCCGTTTTCGCCTTATCCTCTGGACGCTCGTTTTGGCCGCACTGCTGCTGGTCTATTACTTTCACCCGCGTTTTCGGCCTCCTACCCCGATGACAGGCGGCTCCAATCGGTCCGGGACTCTCGCGCTCGAGAAGCCGAAGAAAGACATCGCCGCCCCGGATTTCACCCTCGCCGACCCCGCCGGCCGGCGCGTCAGCTTGAAGGATTTCCACGGCAAGGTGGTCTTTCTCAATTTCTGGGCGACGTGGTGCGGACCCTGCCGTGATGAGATGCCGATGATGGAAGCGCTTCATCGCGAATTCAAAGACCAAGGGCTCGCCGTGATCGCGGTCAATTTCGAAGAGGACAAACAATCCGTTCGCAGCTTCTTCGACGAGCTCGGGCTTACTTTCCATGCGCTGCTCGATCCCGACGGGAAGGTCAGCGAGCGCTACAACGCCATCAGTCTGCCGCTCACCTACATCATCGATCGGAACGGCCGCTTTGTCGCGATGGCGATCGGCATCCGTCCATGGGACGGCGCGGAAGCCAAAGCGCTGATACGCGATTTGCTCGATAGAAAGGCAGCGCCGCAAGCGAAAAGCGCGGCGGTTGATCTTGCCGACCCGCGTGGGTAAAGTAGGCTTCTAATGGCGATCGCCACCATCGAAGAAGCGATAGACGAAATTCGCCGCGGCCGCATGGTCATCCTCATGGATGACAAAAACCGTGAGAACGAAGGCGACCTCTGCATGGCTGCGGAGAAGGCGACGCCCGAGGCGATCAATTTCATGGCGCGCTACGGGCGCGGGCTGGTCTGCCTCACGCTCACCGAGGAGCGTGTGCGCCACCTCGGCCTTCATATGATGGTGTCGGAGAACACTTCGCCTTTCGGCACCGCCTTTACCGTTTCGATCGACGGTGTGAAGAACGTCACGACGGGCATCTCCGCGTCCGACCGGGCGAATACCATCCTCGCGGCGGTCGCCGATAGTGGCGTGCCGGAAGATCTCGTTACGCCCGGCCACATCTTCCCGCTGCGCGCGCGCAACGGCGGTGTGCTGGTGCGCGCGGGGCAGACCGAAGGCTCCGTCGATCTCGCGCGCCTCGCGGGCCTGAGGCCCGCGGGCGTCATTTGCGAGGTCATGAACGACGACGGCACCATGGCGCGCCTCCCCGATTTGGAAAAATTCGCCGCTGAGCACGGGCTCCTGGTCGTGACGATCGCCGATTTGATTCAATACCGGCTGCAGAACGACAGCCTCGTCTACCGTGTCGCGTCGGCGCGCCTGCCGACGAGGTTCGGCGACTTCCAAGCCGTCGTCTACAACACGCACGTCGACCCGAGCGAGCATCTCGCGCTCATCAAAGGCGAGATCAAGCCGCAGCAGGAGACGCTCGTGCGCGTGCATTCAAAATATATCCCCGGCGACGTCTTCGGCTTCGAGCTTTTGAACACCGGCGCGGTCATCGAGCGCTCGATGGAGATCATCGCCGCCGAGGGCAACGGCGTCATCCTGTACCTCCAGGTAGACGGGAAGGAGCTGCGGCCCGCGCGGCTTAAATATCCGGTGCGCGGCGGCAAGAGCCAGACCGACATCAATCCGTCTTTTATTTACCAGGCGGATTTCCGCGAGTACGGTATCGGCGCGCAGATTCTGCGCGACTTGGGCGTGCGCAAGATGCGTCTGCTGACGAACAACAGAAAAAATCTCGTCGGGTTGTCGGGCTACGGCCTGGAGGTGACGAGCTTGGTACCGATTTCCTCAGATCCTCCCGCGGAAGAGTCGAACGAAACTGTACGAGGTTGAACGATGCCGATTTACGAATACCGCTGCGGGGCTTGCGAGCGCACCTTTGAGGAGCTCGTCCGCTCGTCCGGCGCGGAGATCGCCTGTCCTTCATGCGCGAGCCGCGACGTCAAGCGGCTGCTTTCGGTCTTCAGCTCGGGGCGCGACATCCGGTCGTTCGCCGGCGGCGCCGAGCCGCCCGGCACCGGCGGGGGCTGCGGCTGCACGCCGAAGACGTGCGGCTGCCATTAAAAAAAGTTTCGAGCTTCAAACTTCGGGTTTCGAGTTGCCGGAGGTCAGTCTACTTTGGGCGTGGCCAAGTAGCTTGCCAGGGTGTTCTGCAGATTCCTGACCGCGACTTCCAGATTGGGAAATAATTTCTCTTCGATCAGCTCGTTGTCGATGAAGAAGTCGAGCGACGGGCCTTCGGTGAAGTTCACATCGACGAGGCGCGCGCCCACGGGATCGCCGGTGATGAGCAGGCGCACCGAGTAGCCGGCATCGATCAGTAAGGCGCGCGCGCCGGCGGGAAGCGCGACGGATTTTTTGATCTTCTCGAGCCGTTCCGGCGGATAAGCGCCCACGCCCAAGCTGACATAGTTCCAACCGAGCGGCGCCTGCGCGAGATCCTTCAGCGTCCGCGGGTTGATGTCGACGACGTTCTTGACCGCCTGTTCCTGGCGGTAATCCTTCAGCAGCTCATAGGTCCACTTTTCAATGACACCGCGGCCTAGGCCGGTCTGCTTCTCGCGCTCTTTGACCGGGCCGCGATCGATCCACCATTTTACCTCTTCGACGGGAGCCGCGGTTTTCTCGTCAGGCATATCAGCAGGGTAGCGCTCGGAGGCGCCGTCTGTCAAATCGACGGCCTGATTCAGGTTTTTGTCGACGCAAAGTCAGGTTTTTACCTGATTGTTGCTAAGTCTGGATAAATTTATCATCGCACCGGGGCTGAGCTTCGTAAGGAGGAAGGTCGATATGCAGCCAAGATTCCGCACCGAGAGGAGCGGATTGGAAGATTGGCACTTCATGGAAGACTGCCCGAAGTGGCCGGGGCACGACTTCGTCGAGCAGCTCGAAACGCCGCCGATCAGCCAGATATGCGAGAAATGCGTCGAGCTCAGCGCGCTGGAGTTCGCGGAGCGCGCGACGCGCCGCGGCCGCGCGCGCAGCACCGGTTCGGGCCGCCAGACTACGCCTTCCTTTAAATCTTAAACTCTTCCAGCGTGTTCGGCGCGAACAGGCTCTTCAAATCGGGCCGCGTCTTGATGAGCCCCTGCTCGTGCGCGTATTGCACCAGCGTCTCGAGCACGTGGCGGTTCGCTTCGAGGCCGTACGGCCAGAGCTCGCCGCCGCCGAATAGCTCGCGCTCCTCCTCCATCTCGGCGATCGACCAAGCGAGCATGTACTTGAGGGCGGAGAACTCGTACATCGATTCCTGACAGATTTGTTTCGATTCCGCGAAAGCTTTGTACAGGCTCTGCGCGACCCAGGGATGCTTCTGGTAAAAATCCTCGCGCAGCGCGACGGCGTGCATGATCGGGAAAATCTTCGTGCGCCGGTAGTAATCCTTTTCGACGCGGGGAAAGTCGGGGATCAGGCGCGCGACGCTCGGCGAGCGGCGCACGAAAGGCGACGGCATATGCGCCGAGATCATCGCGTCGATCTCGCCGCTTTCGAGCATCGCGGAGAGCGTCTTCTCGGGTTCGATCGGACGGATGTCGAGCGTCTTCGGCAGATCGTGCCGCACCTTATCCACGCGGCCGGGATGCTCCTCCCCTCCGGTAAGCCATTTCATCTGCTCCGGCTTGACGCCGTACTCGTGCTCTAGGATGCCGCGCGCCCAGATCGCCATCGTTATCTGATATTCCGGCACGCCGACGCGCTTTCCCGCCATGTCTTTCGGCTCTTTAATGCCGGACTTGGTGTTGATGTAGATGCAGGAGTGGCGGAACGCGCGCGAAGGAAAGACCGGTATCGCGATCAGCTTCGGCGCGCCTTTCTCGCGCGCCATCAAATACGAGCCCATCGAGAGCTCCGCGGCGTCGAACTCGCCGTAGCGGAGCATGCGCCAAAAGGTCTCCTCGACGCGGAGCGGAAGATAGGTGAGATCGACGCCCTCCACTTCTACGCGGCCGTCTTGCAGGGCGCGCGTGCGGTCGTAGTCCCAGCATGAGAGCGTGAGTTTAATTTTCGCCATGAGCTCTCCTCGATGACAAAGTTTATTTCGCTCCGACGCCGGCGAGGAACTGCGCCGCGCCGACGGTGAATTGATCCTTGTCGCCGGTGAGCACGACCGCCGCCTCGCCGGAAGCGAGCGTGGTATGCTTGACGACCTTGTAGCGGCTGCCGCGGAAGTCGACCTCCTGGCCGACGGCGTAGCGCCGGAGCTTGATGTGATCGGAAACCGGCTCGATTCTTTCCATGGATTTGAATCTTCATAGCACATCGCGGCGGGGTGAAGCGAGCGAGCGGCAAAGACAGGAATAAACGCGCCGCGGCGGCAGTCTAATTGACAAGGCGGTAGGCGGATACTAGAGTTCCACGGATGACGAGCGCAGAAACACGCATCGCGGTGATGGGCAGCGGCGCCGTCGGCGGCTATTTCGGCGCGCGGCTCGCGGCGAGCGGCGAGAACGTCGCGTTCATCGCTCGCGGCGCGCATCTCGAGGCGATGCGCCGGAACGGCCTTCTCGTCAAGAGCGTCGCCGGCGATTTCCGCGCGCGCGGTATTTTTACCGGCGATCCGCGCGAGGTCGGCCCCGTTGCCCTCGTGCTCTTCTGCGTGAAATCCTACGACACCGAATCCGTGTCCGCCATGCTTGCGCCGATAATGCGCCCGCGCACGGTCGTTCTCTCCCTGCAAAACGGCGTGGATAACGCGGATAAGCTCGCGAGCCGCTGGGGCCGTGACCGCGTGCTCGGCGGCGTCGTGTATCTCGGCGCGCAGCTCAGCGCGCCGGGGACGATCACGCACAGCGCCGGCGGCCGCATCGTCCTGGGCGCGCTCGACGCGCCGAACGGCGAGGCGGCGAAATCGGCTGAATCGATTTTATCCGCGGCGCAGATTCTCTGCTCGGTCAGCCCGGAGATCCGCAAGGTCATGTGGTCGAAGCTCGTCTGGAACGCGCCGTTCTGCGCGCTGGCGTGTCTCGCGCGCGCGACCGTGAACGAAATCCTAGAGTCCAAGCCCTTGCACCTTCTTGCCGCCGCGTGCATGGAAGAGGTTCGCGAAGCGGCGGGCACTGCCGGCGTCGAGCTTCCGCCCTCGATCGTCGAAGACACTTTCAATTTTTCGCGCGGCCTCGGCGGCTTCAGGCCGTCGATGCTGCAGGACCTCGAGGCCGGAAAGCCGCTGGAATACCAGGCGCTCAACGGCATCGTCGTCGATCTTCTCGCGCGCGCGGGCAAAAAAGCGCCGGTCAACGATGCCTGCTGCGCGGTTTTGGAGTTTCTGGACAGCCGGATTCGCGCCGGCAGGTGACAACGATGCCGAGACACTTTCTCAGCGCCGTCGTGGGTTTTCTGCTGCTCGCGTGCGCGTCGGCCGCGAGCGCGCAAACGGCCAAAGACGATGTGGTCGCGCGCGGACAGTACATTTTTTCGCTCGCGGGCGGCTGCGCCTGTCATACGGAGCCGAAAGGCACGCCGAACGCGGGCGGCCGCGCCATCCCGCTGCCGCTCGGAACGGTCTATTCGACCAACATCACGCCGGATAAGGAAACGGGACTGGGAAACTGGACGGATCAGCAGATCCGCGACGCGATGGTCAAAGGCGTGCGGGCGAACGGCGAGCGGCTTCTGCCCGTCATGCCGTACGAGGCCTACTCCGGCATGGCCGATGAAGATCTGCGGGCGCTGATCGCATACTTAAGGACGCTGAAGCCGGTGCGTAAACCGACGCCACGGCTCGACACGTGGGTGCCGTTTTATCGCGGCGTAGGGACTTTTTTCTGGTCGCGCTTCGTCGCCAAGAGCTACACATCGGTGCCGAAGGCGCCCGCGGGCGGCGCGGAGCGCGGCCGCTACCTCGTCGAGCACGTCTCGCTCTGCGTCGACTGCCACACGCCGCGGAACTCGATGGGCATTCCGCAGCCTTCGCTCTATCTCGCCGGGGCGAAAAAAGGTCCGCCGCTCAACGTCGAGGTCCCGAACGTCACGCCGGACAAGGAGACCGGCATCGGCGACTGGAGCCGCGATTCGATCGCCGATCTGATCCAGACGGGTACCAAGCCCGATCTCGACAACGTCCAGGGCTTGATGGCCGAAGTGATCGAAGCCGGCTACAAAAACATGAAGCGCGAAGACGCGCTCGCGATTGTCGATTATTTAAAGACCGTTCCGCCGGTCAAGCACAAGACGGATTAACGTCGAGGAGGTCGCATGCCAGGCCGCTATCGCATCATCGACGGCGACGGCCATCTGCTGGACGGCCCCGAGAATTGCTACCGCCGTCATCTGCCCGAGCCTTACCGCAGCCGCAGCGGCTCGTTCTTCCTCCAGTTCGGCTGGGACATCCGCATGAACGCGAAGCTCGGCAAGCTCGACGCCGATCCGGAAACGTACGTGCGTGACATGGAAGCGGAAGCGATCGAGCTGATGGTCGCCTATCCGAGCCCGTCGCTGTCGATCGGACTCGTGCGCGAGTTCGATCTCGCCGCCGCGCTGGCGCGCGCGTACAACGACTGGGCGCATGAATTCGGCCGCGCGGCGGGCGGACGCATCAAAGCCGCCGCCGTCGTCGCGCCGCAATCCGTGCCGGAAGCGGTCGAGGAAGTCCGCCGCGCGGTGACGCGCCTCGGCGCCGTCGCGGTCATGATGCCGACCTACGTGAGCCCCGGCTTCGACCTCGGCCAGCCGCAGTTCGATCCGATCTACGCCGCGGCCGAGGAGCTCGGCGTGCCGGTCGCGTTTCACG
>DASWZY010000470.1:0-6034 GCA_036407055.1 Binatia bacterium | reverse complement strand
CGACACGGCGTTTCCATTGCGCAGATCGTCGTCGGTGCTGTTGCAAACATCGGCGTCGCGGAGGTAAATACAAAAGTCCCGGGAGCAAATATGAAGATCACCAAAGTCCGCGCGGTCTCGCACAAGGTCCGCAACACGATGACGGGCTGGAAGACCTCGCTCGGCGGCCACGACACGCACGAGCTGATTTTCGTCCGCATCGACACCGACGAGAATCTCGCCGGGATCGGCATCGCGAGCCCCGGCGCTCTTTTCATCGCCGGCGACACCGGCGTCAACGTCCTCGAGATGGTCAACAATCGCTTCGGGCCGGCGATCGTCGGCGCGGACCCGTTCGACATCGAAGCGATCATGCACAAGCTCGATCAGGTCGTGCGCGGCGCGGAGCGGCCGAAGGCGGGCATCGACCTCGCACTTTACGATCTCTGCGGCAAAGCCGTGAAAGCGCCGTGCAACCGGTTGTTCGGCGGCGTGATCCATCCGCGCGTGCGCGTCACGCGCCTCATGGGCATGTTCGAGCCCAAGGTGATGGCGGAGCGCTCGGGCGAACTGGCCCAGCGCGGCTATTCGGCATTCAAGCTCAAGGTCGGCACGACGGTCAAGGAAGACGTCGAGCGCGTCAAGCGCGTGCGCGAGGCGGTCGGCCCGAATGCTACGATCACGATCGACTTCAACCAGGCCTGCTCGGCGAAAGAAGCGATCGTCAGCATCGAGGCGATGGCGCCCTACGACGTCGCGCTGGTCGAGCAGCCGGTGAAGCTCACCGACTTGAAAGGCATGGCGCTGGTGCGCCAGGAAGTGAGGCCGCTCGTCATGGCCGACGAGGCGGTCAACTCGGCGACCGACGCGCTCCGGATCATCGACGCCGGCGCGGCGGACGTGATCAGCCTGAAGATCCCCAAGATGGGCGGCATCTTCAAAGCGCGGAAGGCCGCCGCCGTCTGCGAGGCCGCGGGCGTCGATTATCTCGTCGGCACCGCTCCCGGCAGCCGGCTGCTCGACGCCGCCAACGCGCATCTCGCCGCGAGTCTCAGAAATCTTCGGCTGCCGTGCGAGATCGGCGAGTTCGAGCGCATGGCGGACGATCCGGTGCGCGGTTTCGAGGTGGTCGAGGGCTACGCGTCGGCGCCGGAGAAGCCGGGGTTGGGCGTCGAAGTGGATTTAAAGGCGATCGGTCTAGCGGAATAAAGATGGCTCGCGACGCCCATTTCTCCAAGGCCGCGCGATGGGATACTGCTTATTCGAGCGCCGGTAACCGGACGCGCGGACTTTCAAACGGCCGCCAGCGCTTGCCGTGAGAAGCGCTCGCGGCGCGAGGCTTCGGCCGCGGCCGATGGGGCAGTGCCATGCGTCGAACTTATGTGTCGGACGCCCGCGGGCCTCTTCCTCGCGCCCCTCGCGCACGCCGGCGAGAGCCGATGCCCGCTCGGAAAGTCCGCGCGTCCGGTTACCGGCATTGGGATTAAGCAACGCTCCATCGCGCGGCCTTGGAGAACGGGCGTCGGGTCGAGCGTTACCCCAGGAAGCAAGGAGAAAAAATGATCATCGATGCCGACGGGCACCTGTTCGAGACCGAAGAGGTCTTCGAAAAATATATGGAGCCGCCGCTGCGCAATTATCGTCCCCGGCTGGTGGGCGACGAGGAGGGCGCGAACTTCTGGGTCTTCGACGGCACGACGCGCTACAAGCGCCCGAGCGTCCTCGGCGCGGGCAATCCCGGCTCGGCCGCCCCTCCGGGAAAAAAGCTCCAGGGGCCGCGGCGCGCGTCCCCGGGAAGCCAGACGCTCGCGAACATCAAAGAGCGGCTGGAAGACCTCGATAAGGAAGGCATCGACCTGCAATACCTCTATCCGAGCTTTTTGCTCCACATCAACGCATGGCAGGACGGCGTGCTCGGCAACGCCGTCTGCCGCGCCTACAACACGTGGCTCGCGAAGGCCTGCGCGCAGGCGCCGGACCGCCTTAAAGGCGTCGGCCTCGTCTGCCTCGCCGACGGCGAAGGCGCCGCCAAGGAAGTCGCGCGCATCAAAGAGCTCGGCCTCGCCGCCATCATGGTGAACGGCACGGTCGGCGACCACCGCCTCGACCACGAATCTCACGAGGCGTTCTTCGCCGAGGCCAACCGGCTCAATCTGCCGATCGCCGTCCATTTCAGCCTCGAGTTCCCCGCGGTGAGCGAGCTGTTTCCGCATTTCTTTCCCAACCGCGTCATCGCGGGAATTTTTCCCATCATGGCCGGCTTCACGAGCGTCATGTGCACCGGCCTGCTCGATCGCTACCCGAAGCTTCGCTTCGCGTTCCTCGAAGGCGGTTGCAACTGGGTGCCGGCGTACGTCGAGCGCATGGACGATCATTTCGAGAACGCGCGCTACAACGCGCGCCAAGTAATCGAGCGGGCGCCGAGCGAATATTTGAACTCCGGGCGCATCTTCTTCGGCTGCGAAGGCAACGAGGCTAACCTCGGGCGCATCGTGCAGGAGCTCGGCAAGGACAAGCTGCTGTTCTCGTCCGACTATCCGCACGCCGACCGCACCGAAGGCACCGCGCGCTACCTGCAGGAGCGCGACGACTTGCCCGCGGGCGCGAAGGGCAAGCTGCTCGAAGATAACGCCAAGCGGTTCTACGGCTAGCGCCCCGGCCGTTACCTATATCGAGACATTCCTATCGGGCTCGGCCCGATAGTCGCGCGTTTCCGACATAATCGTGTCGTTTCCGGTCCATTTTCTTTCCAAAGAAAAATCTCGAACGCGCTTCCTTGACCAACCCTGGACCGTTCTATAAGCTTTTTAATCGTGGCGTAGTTCCTGCTTGCTGAGCCGAAAGGAGGTGCGGTGATGGAACTGCCGAAATGCCAGAAGTGCAATAATGGTCTGCTGATTCCGCTGTCGGATTACGGTCAGGAAGGCTCTGCGGTAATCTTTAAGGCATGGGCCTGTACCAACCCGGATTGTGGCTTCTCCCTTCGAGTCGATAAGGGCGAGATCACCTACGGTAAGAGAATAGAGCCCAAGCACTAATCCAGTCGACGATTCCATTGAGTCATCGCCTGATTGCAGCTGTGCACTGCCCTCCCCAACAGGTCGCAGCCGGTCTCGCGGCGCTGATTGTTCTCGCCTGTCTCGCGATAGTTTCACCGGGAGGCGCCGCCGAGAACGGCGGCCATTGGACGATTAAATCGCCGATGCCGACGCCGCGCACCGAGGTCGCCGCGGCGGCGCTCGGCGAGAAAATCTACGTTATCGGCGGCTTCGGTAAGGGCGGCGATCTCGTCGAGGAATACGACGTGAAAACCGACCGCTGGCGCAAGCGCGCGCGGCTGCCGATCCAGCTCCATCACATCGGCGCCGCCGCCGTGGGCGGCAAGATATACGTCATCGGCGGCTACTCGTCGGGCAAATCGATGGATACCGTCTATGAGTACGATCCGGCCGCCGACCGCTGGCGCGCGCTCGCGCCGATGCCGACCGCGCGCGGCGCGCTCGCCGTCGGCGTGGTCGGCGGCAAGATTTACGCCATCGGCGGCGTCGGCACGAACAACCGCAACACGGCGGCGAACGAGGAATTCGACCCCGCGAAAAATCTTTGGACGAAGCGCGCGCCGCTGCCGTCGCCGCGCGACCATCATGCGGTCGGCGTCGTCGCGGGCAAGCTCTACGCGATCGGCGGCCGCCGCGACGGCCGGCATGCCGACAACGTCGACCCCAACGAGGAATACGATCCCGCGGCGGATAAGTGGCAGACTCGCGCAGCCCTGCCGACGCTTCGCAGCGGCGCCCCCGGCGCAGTTTTAGGCGGACGCATTTTCGTGATCGGCGGCGAGACGCCGGCGAGGACGTTCGGCGACAACGAGGCCTACGATCCCGCGACGAACACTTGGGCGAAGATGGCGCCGATGCCGACCGCGCGCCACGGCCTCGGCGCCGCAGTGGTGGGCGACATGATTTATCTACTGGCAGGCGGCCCCAAGCCCGGCGCGACCTATTCGGCCGCGAACGAGGCGTTCAAGCCGTGAGGGTGGCGAATCTTAGGCAATTAAGTTTGCTGGTTCTCGGACTTTTTTTCAGCCTTGCCCTTCTGTCAGTTGTCTATATCCACATTAGCTATGGTTCGCGAATGCCGAGAGCCCCACAACCTCAAGTAGGCCGGGTCTTCGAAATAAATGTCAATCACAGGACCGTCGTTTATGTGACGAAAGAAGAATTTGATCAAGCGAAAATGATTTTCGGCACGATGCCGTACCTAGCTATATTTTGCTTTGCTGCAATCGGAGTGATCAAAATCTACTGGAAATCGAATAAGTGACAGGCGGAGATTATCGTTGCACCGATAGCGAAAATTTTTCACACAAGCTCTTCCACGATCCGAATCCGCCCAGCGTCTGCAGCATCGTCGTCGTCGGCGGGAGCATCGGGAGATTTTTGTTCGCCTCTTGGAGCGCGTCGGCGGGCGCGATCCATAACGCGTGCGTGACCTCTTCGGAGGATTCGAGCGCGCTCTGGCCCTGCGGCAGCGCGGCGAGATAGAAGCGCGTGTCGAAGCGAATCGGAAAAAATTCCGGCGTCACGCGGTGCGCGAAGTAGACCGCGCGCCGGAGATCGATGTAGAGATTCTCCGCTTCCAAAAACTCGCCGAAGTCCGACGCGCCGGCGACGATCGCGCGGCGCTTTTCCTCGAATCGCCCGCGGCTTTGGCTATCGCTACGGACCTCGACGCCGCTCGCGTCGCTCAGCAGCACGATGCCGACTTCCTCGAACAGCTCGCGGATGCCGGCGATCCAGTGTGCGACCGCGAGCTCCGGCCCTAGAGTATTGCCCAATAATCTTTCCGCTTCTTCCGGCACGAGGCCGCGGCAGCGCGCGAGGACATTTTTCGCGCGGTCCTGCGCCTCGATGCTGCCGCCGGGAAAAACGTAAAAACCGCCGAGAAAGCGCATCGCGTCCGGCCGGCGCGTGAGCAGCACTTCGAACGCGCCGCTCTTGTCCGGCCGCACGAGCAGCACCGTGGAGGCGTGTTTGGGCCGCGTTTCCATCACTCGCCCGCCTCTTCCGGCGGAACGAAGCCGTGGCGCAGCGTGTTCTCGCTCACCGTCCGCGGCTCTAAAAATTGCAGCAGATAATCCGGCCCGCCGGCCTTCGAGCCGATGCCGGAGAGCTTGAAGCCGCCGAACGGCTGGCGCCCGACGACCGCGCCGGTGATGCTCCGGTTGATATAGAGATTGCCGACGCGGAACTCGCGGCGCGCCTGCTCGATGTGCGCGGGCGAGCGCGAGAAGACGCCGCCCGTGAGGGCGTACGATGTGCTGTTGGCGATCTCAAGCGCATGGTCGAAATCGCGCGCGCGCATGACCGCGAGCACGGGGCCGAAAATCTCCTCCTGCGCGAGGCGGTGGTGCGGCTCGATGCCGGCGAAGATCGCCGGGCCGACGAACCAGCCATCCGCCGGCGCGGCGGCTTCGAGCACGCAGACGCCTTCGCGCTTGCCAAGCGCGATGTAACCCAGGATGCGCTTCTGCGCCGCCGCTTCGATCACCGGGCCGATGAAATGGCGCGGGTCTTTCGTGGGTCCGATCGCGAGGCTGCGCGCGGCATCGACCAGCCGCTCGAGCAGCCGGTCGTGCACGGCTTCGAGCAGGATGAGCCGCGACGCGGCGGAGCATTTCTGCCCCTGATAGCCGAACGCGGAATCGATGATCGCCGCGATCGCCTCGTCGAGATCGGCGTCGGCATCGACGACGATCGCGTTTTTGCCGCCCATCTCGCAGATCACGCGCTTGACGTAGCTCTGGCCGGGCTGGACTACGCTCGCCTCGCGGAGAATCTCCAGGCCGACGTCGCGCGAGCCGGTAAACGCGATCACGTGAACCCCCGGGTCGCGCACGAGGTGCGCGCCGATCTCGCCGCTGCCCTGGACGAGCTGGCAGGCGAGCGGCGGCAGCCCGGCCGCGCGCAGAATATCGACGAGATGATAGCCCATGACGGGCGACTGCTCGGCCGGTTTAAAGATGGCGCAGTTGCCGGCGACGAGCGCGGCGGCG
>DASWZY010000469.1:0-8662 GCA_036407055.1 Binatia bacterium | reverse complement strand
TTTCTTAATCAAATTCAGGTAAATACCTGATACCGAAACCTTGTCTTTTCCGGTATTTACCGCAAAATCTATGGCTACGAGTCTTGACAAGAGTTACGTTAGGTGAAGAAACTGCTTGAGAGGAGAAACAGCATGGCCGAGGCTAATCCCCACCCCGTGCCTTTACAAAAAGTCGGCGGACCCGAATCGACGGCGGTTCTGCTGCGCGAACTCGTGGCGCATCTCAGGCAGTCTCGTACACAGCTCCGCGAGGAATGGGCCCGGCGCATCACCGAAGCGCAGTTGCTTACCGCAATGAGCAAGGAAGAGATCTTCGCCGAAGCGACCGCCGTCTACGACAACTACGTGGACGTTCTTGAGACCGGCGCCGTGGAAGCCCTGCAGGATTACGCGCGCAATCTCTCCGAGCGCATTATCCCCCGCGGCGTCGAGACCCACGAGGTTATCGGCATCGTGCTGCTGCTCCGCGACGTACTCGCGCGCTCGCTGTTCGCCAAATATCGCCAGGATTTCGATAAACTGAGCCGCGTCCTCGACGCCTACGAGCCGGCCGCGAACCGCATCGGCAGCACCGTCGCGGTCAGCTTCGTGCAGGAGCGCGAGCGCATCATCCGCGAGCAGCAGGAAGCGATCCGCGAGCTCTCGACGCCCGTCCTCCCCGTGCGCGAGCGGCTGCTGATCCTTCCCATCATCGGCATGGTCGATCCGCTCCGCGCGAGGCAGTTGACCGAGCAGCTTCTTCGCGGCATCCGCACCAACCGCGCCCGCGTGGTCGTCATGGACATCACCGGCGTCCCCGCGATGGACGCGACGGTCGCCAATCACCTCGTGCAGACCGTCGAGGCATCGCGGCTCCTCGGCGCAACCGTGATCGTCACCGGCCTCTCGCCTGAGCTCGCGCAGACGCTCGTCAACATCGGCGTCGATCTCAGTAAGATGAATACCGTCGGCGACCTCCAGGGTGGCATCGAGGAAGCGGAACGACAGCTCGGCTACCACGTCGTTCCGATGATCGAAGAGCCGCCAATTCAGTCGTAGGAGCGCATGTGCAAGTCCCGATACTCAAGCAGCGCGATTACTTGATCGCCAGCATTCAGGCGGCGCTCACCGACGCCGATCTATTGCAGCTTCGCGACGCGCTCGTAAGCCAGGTAGGCACCTACCGCTCGCGCGGCGTCATCGTCGACGTGACGGCGCTCGACGTCATGGACTCCTTCGCCGTGCGAACGCTCCGCGATCTTGCGCATATGATCCGGCTGCGCGGCGCCGAAACGGTCATCGTCGGTATTCAACCGGAGGTTTCCTTCGCGATGGTTCAGCTGGGCCTGACTCTGGAGGGCGTTTCTACCGCTCTCGACCTCGAGGAAGGGCTCGCGTACCTGGACAAAAAGTTGAGAATCACCGCTCCCCCGCCGGTCAAAAGACGAGGGTGATCTTGCACAGCCAAGAAACAACCGTGCCGGTCAACGCCGACATCGACATCGTAACAGCGCGGCAAAAAGGCCGGGAGTTGGCGCGCGATCTCGGCTTCACCTCGACAGACCTGGCGCTCATCGCGACGGCGATATCCGAGCTCGCCCGCAACATCATCTTGTATGCCAATAGCGGCGAGATCGTTTTGAGCGTGGTCGAAAACGGCAGCCGCCGCGGTCTCAAAGTCACCGCGCGCGACGACGGTCCGGGCATTCCCGACATCGAGCGCGCGCTC
Organism: Binatia bacterium; assembly: GCA_036407055.1. Classification (GTDB taxonomy): domain Bacteria; phylum Desulfobacterota; class Binatia; order UBA9968; family UBA9968; genus JAJPJQ01. The sequence continues at coordinate 6,954 of DASWZY010000469.1, read as the reverse complement.
GAGGAGGGATTCAGCACGTCGCGGAGCCTCGGCTTGGGGCTTTCCGGCGTCCGGCGACTGATGGACGAATTCGACATCGTCTCGGAGGTCGGCAACGGCACCACCGTGACGGTCAAGAAGTGGAGGTTGTGACCGCCGGTGATCGAGTGGGGTGTCGCGCATGCCGCATTGGCGGGCGAGCCGAAATGCGGGGATAGCCATGTCGTCAAGGACTTCCCCGGCGGCGCTCTCGTCGCCGTGCTTGATGGAATCGGACACGGCGCGGAGGCTTGCCGCGCCGCCGAGACGGCGGCCGTCATTCTTTCGGAACGACCGAACGAAAGCATCGTTTCGCTGCTCAAGCGCTGCCACGAAGCGCTGCGCGGAACGCGCGGAGTCGTGATGAGTGTGGCATCGTTCAATTTTCCTCAGCGCATGATGGCCTGGTGCGGCGTCGGCAACGTCGAAGGACTGCTGGTGCGCTCGGAGCCTCTCAATCCGCCGCGCGAATCGCTGCTGCTCCGCGCCGGCGTTCTCGGTCACCAGCTGCCGCCGCTGCATTCGGCGGTCGTGCCCGTGACGGCGGGAGACACACTCATTTTCACGACCGACGGCATCCGGCACAGTTTTGACTCGAGCCGGCAGTACAAGGTGTCGCCGCAGGCGATCGCCGATCAAATCTTGACACAGGATTCCAAGGGCACCGACGATTCGCTCGTCTTGGTCGCGCGTTACATGGGGAGCGACGGCAGACGAGAATGAAAACATCCGTGCATAACATGTTGCAGGAAGAATACGCCTCGGCGCTGAAAAATTATCTGATTCACCCCGGCGAGGACGGGCTGCATCGCGCCTATGCGGTCGGACGCCAGGCGCTCGCGGAGGAGCTGGGGCCGCTCGAAATGGCGATGCTGCATCATGACGCGCTGTCGAGCCTGCTGCCCGATTCGGGCGAGCAGGCGCTGCAAGTCGTAAAGGAAGCCAAGAACTTTTTCGTGGAGAGTCTCACTCCGTTCGAAATGGCCTATCGCGGCTTTCATGACGCCACCAGCGCGCTCCGCCGCCTCAACGAAAAGTTGGAGGACGAGGCGAAGCGCATTGCGCACTCGATTCACGACGAAGCCGGACAATTCCTTGCATGCGTCCACATCGCGCTCGAGGAGGTCGCCCGCGAGCTGCCGCCAAAGTCGCGCAAACACCTGGAAGAGATTCGTCAGCTTTTAAATCAGGTCGAAGGGCAGTTGAGGCGGCTCTCGCACGAATTGCGGCCGACGATTCTCGACGACCTCGGACTTCTACCGGCGCTCGAATTTCTCGCCGAAGGCGTTTCCAAGCGCTCCGGCGTTCCGATCGCCGTCGAAGGCGAGCGCGGCGGGCGGCTTCCACCCGCCATCGAGACGGCAGTCTATCGCGCCGTTCAGGAGGCGCTCAACAACGCCTCGAAGCACGCGCAGGCGAGCGGCGTAACGGTGCGCGTCAGGCGCAACGAGAAATCGGTCGCCTGCTCCGTGCGCGACGACGGGGTCGGCTTCGATGCACCCGCCATGCTCGCAAGAAAAGGCGGCGGCGGGCTCGGATTGCTCGGGATCCGCGAGCGCGTCGCCGTACTAGCCGGAACGGTCCAAATTAATTCGCATCCAGGAAAGGGAACAGAAATTATTATTACGGTGCCTATCGAGGCGTGAAGGCATCGAGGAGGTCACAATGAGGATGAGATTGTTGTTAGCGGAAGATCATTTGATGTTTCGCCAGGGATTGAAGGCGGTCCTCGAGCGCGAGAACCTCGAGGTCGTCGGAGAGGCGTCGGACGGCCACGAGGCGATTCGCTTGGCCCGGACGCTTCACCCCGACGTTGCGGTGCTCGATCTAGCAATGCCCAACCTGAACGGGCTCGATGCGGCACGCGAGATCATTCAGAGCTCGCCAAAAACCAAGACCATTCTGCTGACGATGCATACCGAAGACCAGTATGTCATCGAGGCGCTCCGCGCCGGCATCCGCGGCTACGTTCTCAAGTCGCAGGCGACGCCGGACCTCATTCAAGCGGTGCAGGAAGTTTACCGTGGAACGGTCTACTTAAGTCCGGGCGTATCGCGCGCGCTCGTCGAAGCATACCTGTCGAAGACCCACTTGCCCTCGGACCCGCTGACACCCCGCGAGCGGCAGGTCCTGCAGCTCGTCGCGGAGGGAAAGACAACGAAAGAGATCGCCGTCGTGCTCGGCGTGAGCGTCAAAACCGCCGAGTCTCATCGCACCCGGCTCATGGAAAAGCTGGACGTGCACGAGACGGCGAGCCTTGTGCGCTACGCCATACGGACAGGCCTCATCCAGCCTTAATCACCGTAAAACGCGTGCATCTCCCGACGGGCTGGGGCGTTCCTCGCTCCAGCCCGTCTTTTTTCTGCTGATTTTGTCAAGCGTTACGCCTCTCAAGTAATTTCTGACGTAAACTTAAGAGATTACCTGATTGTTGTATATACGCCCGGCCTTTATACCTGTTTATCATGTCGGTGAACGTACTGCTTGTTGATGACGATGCCGGCTTCCGCAGGGCTGTGCGGCGGTTGTCGGAGAGGGAAAATACTTTTAATCTCGTCGGCGAGGCGGAAAACGGCGAACAAGCCTTGCGCCTGGATCACGAGCTCAGGCCGGAAATTATTTTCATGGATATCACGATGCCCAGACTGAACGGCCTGGAAGCGACCCGGCGGATCAAGGCGCGGCGCCCCGATGTAAAAGTCATCATCCTTTCCGTCCACGAAGAGGAGGCCTACCGGCGCGCCGCAACGGAAAGCGGCGCCGACGGCTTCGTCCTCAAAAAAACGATTCTCACCGATCTAAATTCGACGATGAGAAGGGCCGCGCATGCGAATGCGTGAAGCCGCTCGTGTGGCTTCGCGTGCGGCAAGGCGGTCGACCTGAATAGCCTCGCTGTATGAACGATAAAGATATCAAACCGCTACGCCGCGGAGCCTCGACTACCCCGACACGCACGCTTCGGGCGGGAGCGATCGAAATCAACCTCCAGCGCTCCTCCGTGACGGTCCACGGCAAGCCCGTCAAGCTGACAACAAAAGAATTCGAGCTTTTGCGGGAGATGATGGAGACGCGCGGCGAAGTGTTGAGCCGCGAATTTCTCCTGGAAAAAATCTGGGGTTATGGAAAAGCCTCCGAGGTCGACTCCCGCACAATCGACGTTCATATCCAGCGTTTACGTCAAAAACTCGGGCCGGAAGGCGGCCATATACTCACCGTCAAAAACGTCGGCTACCGCTTCGACATCTTCTACAACTGGATCAAATTCGGCGCTTAAGCGGCGCGTCAGGTTCTTTTCCCTCCTAAATAAGGCGATCACTGGGTTGTGTCTTCGTGTGAGCAACTTACAATCGCGGGGTGAAGAAGCGCGAGCGTAAATTTCAGGACACCTTCGCCTCCGCCGCCGCACTACTGCCGCGGATATCTCCTCTTCAACTTCTGACGCTTCAATCAGACAAGATCCCGTCAACGGCAGCGCGGGATTATCGTCCGCGCCCGGAAAAATGAGCGGCGGTTCCCGGCGCGACTGGATTATTTCGCAAGCAGAACCGCTCTCTGAAAAACGATCGAGCTAGCTATGAAAAAACAAATTCTCGTTGAAGACCGTCCGCCGCTCGAAGGCGAGACGCTCCTTGTCTTCGTTCTGCCGCTCGCAGTCGCATTGCTCGCCGGCATCACGCTCAGCGTCATTCTCTGGTGACGTCCTAATCTCACCTGTATCCAGCGAAAGAATGCCTTTGTGGTGGAGCAGCGCTTCGCTTGGCGCGCTGCAAATCTATGGGTATTTCACCTGACAGTATCGACGCCAACAATTAATAAGCTCCCGGGATTTCCCTTATTGTCTTCAGGCTTTTTATCGAAACATCTACATGATTCTCCCTCTTACCGTAACTTGATCGCCAATTTATACTCCACTCATTCACCGCGGGTCCGGAAACTCCGGACAAAACGCGGAAGGAGGTCCGTCATGTTGAAGCAAGTCGAGTTACAGGGCAAACGTTTCGAGTTTTGCTCGATCGATGGCGGACGCACATGGTCCAGCGATCCGCGCGCGTTAGTCGCATACAAGCGGCGGCGCGAGCGGGCTGGTGCGGATCTTAGAAAGAGCTTCGAACACATCCTCGCTGAAGTATCGGAGCCGGAGCCGGATTCCATCTGCGAGGTCAACGTGCAGTCGGGTGTGAAGTAACCGTAGAATCGGGCCGGCACGATCCGGCATAGGAGTAACCCCGTGCAAGTCGCGGGGAGATACCGGGCCCGCCTCCTGGACAGCGGGCGCATTAGTCATGGCAGAATGAGTTGGATCGGTGCCTCCCGCTGGGCGGGAAGAAAACCGAAGGGGGCGAAGCCTTGCCAGTAGATGTGAAAGCAGATGCGGAGCGGCTGCCGTGGCAGCTCGATGAAGACGAAGACTGCGCGGCGTTAGGAGGGCCCAAATGGCACGCGCTGTGGACCCGCAGCCATTTCGAACAGATCGTACACGACCAGCTGCAAGCCAAAAGTTTCGAGATGTTCCTGCCGAAGATCAACATCTGGTCACGGCGCGGCGGCTTGCGCTGCTTGACCCAGGTGCCGCTGTTTCCCGGTTATCTTTTTATCCGCCGCGCGGTCGACAAACGCAGCTATAACGAGATCTGTAAGACGCGCGGCCTCGTGCGCATTCTCGGCGAGCGCTGGGACCGACTGGCTTCGATTCCAGAAAAGGAGATCGAAGGAATTAAAAAAGTTCTCGACAGCCGCCTGCATGCCGTGCCGCACGCCTACGTCCGCGAGGGCCAGCGAGTCCGCATTAGCCGCGGGCCTCTCAAGGACGTCGAGGGCATTCTCCTGAAAATTAAGCCCGAGAAGGGACTCTTCGTCGTCTCCGTCGACCTGCTTCAGCGCAGCGTCGCCGTCGAGATCGACTGCACGCTCATCGTGGCCGCTTAGGTGAAATAAAAAGGACGGGTGGTTATGGACCAAACGGAAAAAGCCGGCGCCGAGTATTTGTGGGCGATTTGGCAGCGGCGAAAAGGGCTTGCGATCGCCGCCTTTGCGAGCGCCTTCGCGCTGTTGGTCGGGATAGCCGTGTTTCTTCCCGACATGTACACCGCGACGGCTACCGTCCTCGTAGACCAGGACCAACTCGGCTCTCTCGTGCGCCCGGCGGGAGCCAATGATACGGACCCGTCACGGCAGCAGAGTGTCGAAATGCGCCTTCAAACCATCAACCAGCAAGTGCTGAGCCGCGCGCGGCTCCAGGAAGTCATCGAGCGTTTGAATTTATACCCGACGGAGCGCGGCCGAGTTTCGATCGAAGACATCGCCGAGCGGATGCGGCGCGACATCCGACTCGAGCTCAAAACCCTGGAGCAAGAGCCGGGCAAACGCTCCACGATCGCGTTCAACGTAAGTTACCGCGCGAGAGACCCGCGCACCGCAGCGCTCGTTGCGAACGCGCTCGCCTCCTTTTTCGTCGATCAGAATTGGCGCACGCGGGGGCAGCAGGCGACCGAAACCGCGGCATTCTTTAAGGCCCAGCTTGACGACATGAAGAAGCAGATGGACGACAAAGAGCGGCGCCTCGCGAGCATGGGGCGTCTCGGGCCGGGCGGCGCGACCGAATACCTCGTTCCTTACGAGCGTCTGGGCGATCAGCTGCGCCTCAACATGGACAGACTTGCCCGCCTCGCCGACCGGCGCGAAGCGATCCAAAAGCAGCTTTCCGAGCTCGATCCCGGCGGCGATCCGCGCGGCAAAGCCGAATACCTCGCCAAGTTGCGCCGCGATTTGAACGAAATGCGCACACGCTTGACGCCGGAGCACCCCGATGTGATCCGGGCGCAGGCGGAAATCGCCACGATCGAGAGCGGCGCGGCGGACGCGAAGTTCAACGTCAAATCGCGGAGCCAAGCCGGCTCGGACCCGACGATCCAGAGGCTGCGGAACGATCTCCATGAAGTGGACACCGAAATCCAGCGCGTCAAACGCGAAGGGAGCCAGATTCAGGACGGAATCGGCGATTACCAGCGCAAGCTGGAGTCGGCGCGGACGGCGGAGTCGCGCGCGCCGGACGCCGTCCGCGACTACGAAGCGAGTAAAGAGCTCTACGTCGGCATGTTGAAAAAATACGCCGACGCCCAGCAGGCGGAGCTCGTCGAGCAGAGTCAAAAAGGCGATCGCTTCCGCATCCTTGATTCTGCGCTGCCGCCGAAGGCGCCGGCCGCGCCGAACCGAATGATTCTCAAGGTTCTTAGCTTTCTGCTGGCGCTGGGCTTCGCTGTCGGAGTCGTCCTGCTCGCAGAGCGCATCGACACCTCATTTCACTCCGTCGATAGCCTGCGCGGCTTCACGCGCGTGCCGGTGCTCGCGAGCATTCGGCGGATCGAAACTGAAAAGGACCGCTGGCGCGATCGCCGTACCATCGGCCTCAGGCTCGCCGCGGCGACCGCCGTTTTGGCACTCGTCGTCGCGTTCTCCTATTATTTCGCGCGCAACAACGAAGGCATCGTCTATATCCTGAGCCGCAGCCCGCGGTCGGCCGAGACGTCCGCTCGTTGAATCGAGTCAGCCATGTATTTGAATTTTTACGGTCTCGAAAAGAAGCCTTTCAACCCGACGCCGGATCCGAAGTTTCTCTATCTGACGCCGAGTCATCGTGAAGCCCTGGCGCAGATTCTCTACGGCGTCCAGGAAGGCAAAGGCTTCATCGTGTTGACGGGCGAAGTCGGGACGGGAAAGACGACGCTGATCCAAACGCTGCTGCGCCGGCTCGACGAGAAGACGGAGGTCGCCTACATCTTCAATTCGAAGCTGCCGTTCGACGCCCTTGTGGAATATATGTTGAGGGATTTCGGCATTTCGGAAAATTTCCAGTCGATGCCGCAGCGCCTCTTCGCGCTGAACAACTTTTTGATCGAGCGCCGGCGCACCGGACAAAACACCGTCCTGATCATCGAC
>DASWZY010000468.1:0-4359 GCA_036407055.1 Binatia bacterium | reverse complement strand
TCAAGGCGATCATGTTCCAGACCGAGAAGGTCACCTGGTATCTGCTCGCCGCGCCCGAGGTGCACAAGATTTCCGATTTGAAAGGCAAGCGCATCGCCGTCGGTACGATCGGCGACACGCAGGACACGCTGATCACGCTGGTGGCGGAAAAGCACGGCGTCGGCGCGCGCGAGCTGACGCGCGTCGCGATGCCGTCGCGCAATACGTTCACGACCTTTCTCTCGCTCAAGTCCGGCGCGGTCCACGCCGCCGTCGTCAACGGCGACGAGGCGATCCTCGGCGAGAGCGAGGGGCTGCGCACCCTCGCCTTCATCGGCGATCTGTTTCCCTACCCGTTTCAGGGATTTCTCACGACGGATAAAAAGATCGCCGAGCGGCCGGGCGAGATCAAGCGCTGGCTGCGCGCGATGATGCGGTCGCTGGTTTTCATCCGCGAGAAGCCCGAGGAGGCGGCCGACATCGCGATCAAAAAACTTCCCGTCGGCAAGCTCACGCGGCCGATGATCATAGAAGGAGTCCGCCGCTTCGCGCAGGCGCTGCCGGAGGGCGTGCCGGGCGTGCCGTCGGCGCAGGGACTCAAGAACGTCGTCGAGTTTGACGTCAAGGCGCCGCTTAAAATAAAGGAAGAGGTGCAGACGGACAAATTTCTTAGCCTTCGTTTGGCAGCCGAGGTCAAGCAAGAAATGGAGCGCAAGCGCTGAGCGAACCACTTGACACGACGCCGGATTTCGAGATGGAATTTGAGATCTGAGATTTTAAATTCCTCGCGCGGCGAGGACAGGGAGGTCTTTATGGGATGGGAATCGATCAAAGTGCCCGACGGCACGATGCGATTGTACGTAAGCCGCCCCGAAGGCGCGGGGCCGTTCCCCGGCGTCGTTGTCATTCAGGGGCAGAAGGGCGTCGACCGCTTCATCGAGGAAGTGACGCAGCGGCTCGCTAAAGAGGGCTATGTCGCTGCCGGTCCGGAGCTCTACCACCGCGATCCGCCGGACTGCCGCGACGACGCGAAGACGCGGCGCGCGCGGCTCAGCGACAAGCTCGTCATCCAGGACGTGAATGCGGCGGCGGATTTTCTCGCGCGCGATCCGAAGGTCGACCCCGAGCGCCTCGCGATCATGGGCTTCTGCATGGGCGGGCGCGTCACGCTGCTCATGTCATCCGCCGGCCCGCGCTTCAAGGCGGGCTCGGATTTCTACGGCGGCAACATGCTGGAGCCGTGGGGCGACGGTCCGTCGCCGTATCAGCGCGCCGCGGAGATCCACTGCCCGCTCATGGGCCACTTCGGCCTCGACGACGAGAACCCGTCGCCCGAGCACATCAAGAAGCTCGACGCCGAGATGACGCGACTCGGCAAGCGGCACGAATTCTATTCCTACGAGAAGACCGGCCACGCGTTCATGGACCCGCACGGCGACAAGTACCGCGCCGAATCCGCCGCGACGGCGTGGAAGCGCACGCTGGAATTTTTCGGGCGCCAGCTGGCGCCGGCGAAATCGCGGGCCGCTTCGTGAGAGAAAAAAAGCTCGTCTCGATCGCGACCACCTCGCGCCGCGCGGAGATCGCGATCGCGGTCGCGCGCTCGCTTTACCGCTCGGCCAAGATGCCGCTGGATGCCGAGGTCCGGCTCGGTCTCGGCTTCCGCGACTCCCGGCTCGGCGGCACGGCGATACCGCTCAGTGTCGCGCGCGGCGAATGGGATTTCGGCATCGCCAATCCCGCCGGCCTCGCGCGCATGGCGACGGCCGGCGTAGGGCCGTACAAGAAAAAGCTTCCGCTGCGCGCGATCGGCGTCTTTCCTTCGTGGGACCGGCTCGTCTTCGCCGTGAGAAAGGATTCCGGCATCTCGTCGCTCGACGAGATCGCTGAGAGAAAAATTCCCCTTACGGTCTCGACGCGCGCCGGCACGGAGCAGCACGCGACGCTCTACGTCATCGGCCAGCTCCTGAAAGCCTACGGCTTCAGTCTCGGCGACATTCAGAAATGGGGCGGCACGGTGCTGCGCGTCGAGAGCCCGAGCGACCCCGCGCGCCGCGAGCATTTGCAGAGCGGCGTTCAGGCGGTCTTCGACGAAGGGATCAAAACCTGGGGCGCGCTGGCGCTCGCCGCCGACATGAAATTCCTGCCGGTGCGCGACGACGTATTGAAAAAAATGTCGCGCCTGGGCTTCGGCGGCGCGACGCTGGGAAAAAACGCCTTTCCGGCGATGGACGAGGACATCGCGACGGTCGATTTCAGCGGCTGGCTGTTTTTTTGCCGCGCCGATCTGCCGGCGAAGATCGCCTACGACATGGCGCGCGCGATCGACCGCTGCCACGAGGACATCGAGGCCGACCGCCTCGACAAAGGCCATCTCACGATGGAGGAGTTCTGCCGCGGCGGCGAGAGCGGCGCGCTCACGATCCCGCTGCATCCCGGCGCGAAGAAGTATTATCGGGAGAAGGGGTACATCTAAGATAAGAGGAATCGACTCATGCACGGACGACTGCAAACCGTCGCTATTCTCTTACTGCTTCTATCCGTTTCCGTTCGACTTCACGCACAAACCACCGAATCGAAGCTCGCCTGGCTCGACGCGCTGCCGCCCGCCGAGCGGCAGGCCAAGCTCGTCGAGGCCGCGCGCAAAGAGGGCGAGATGACCGCCTACGGCAACCTCGACCTCGCCGCGACGCAGACTCTACTCGACGGCTTCATGAAAAAATATCCGTTCATTAACGCCAACTCCGTGCGCGTATCCGGCGCCGGCATCATCACGCGCATCGACTCCGAGGCGCGCGCGGGAAAAACTTTCGCCGACATCATCGACAGCGGGCAGTTGGGCATGCTCGCGCTCATGGATAAAAAAATCTATGCGCGCTACCGCTCGCCCGAGCGGCAGAATTTCCGCGACGCCTTCAAGGACAAGGACGGCTACTGGACCGTCTACATGACGAACGTCATGGCCACAGCCTACAACACGCGGCTGGTGAAAAAAGAGGAGGCGCCGGCCAAGATCGACGATCTCCTGAAGCCGCGCTGGAAGGGCAAGCTGGCGATGGACAGCCAGTCGTATGTCTGGTTCGGCACGATGCTGCAATACATGGGGGAAGAAGCCGGGCTCCGCTTCATGAAACAGCTGAGTGCGCAGGAGCCGCGCCACTTTCGCGGCCGGCGGCTCGGCACGCAGCTCATCGCGGCGGGCGAGTTCGACATGACTGTCGAGACGAACTTGAATTCCGTGTTGACCTTCGCCGCGCACGGCGCGCCGCTCTGGTTCGCGCCGATCCAGCCGCTCTTTTTCAGTCCGAGCATGCTGTTCCTGGCGCAGGGCGCGCCGCACCCGCACGCCGCCGCGCTGTTCATCGATTATCTGCTCTCGGATGACGGCCAGCGTCTTATCGCCACGACCAACCGCATGCCGGCGAGCAGCCGGGTCAAATCGAAAGAGGCGCAGACGCTCGAAGGCCGCGACCTACGCATGCCGCCCGACGTCCTCGACATCGGCCGTCGCTACAACGCGATCGGCAATCAGTATCGGAAAATTTTTCCAGGCGCCAGATAACGAAACAGGTTGCGAGTTTCGGGTTTCGAATCGGTCAGAGAAATTGCGAGATGTGTTGTAGCGTCTCGGACTTGAAAGATAGCTCCGTCTCGAAATAGAAACCCGAGACTCCAAACATTTTTATACTTTCCGGCAAATCAGATCGCCCTTGGGAAAAGGCAGAAGCACGGCGTCGACCCGCGGGTCTTGCTGCGCGCGCTTGATGAGATCGGTCTGCATGCGCGGCGAGGTGACGTTGTCGACCACGAGCCAGCCGCCCGGGACCAGGCGCGGCACGATCTTGTCGTAGACTTCGCCGTTCAGCTCCGGCGGCTGGAGGTCGGAAAAACAGAACCCGACTTTATCGAAGCGCGCGGCATATTCGAGGCCGTCGCCGTGGATCGATTGCAAAATCGTGCCGGCGCCGGCTTTCGCGAAGTGATCGCGCGCCATCGCGACTTTTTTCTCGTCGAGCTCGACCGTCGTCACAGTGACCCCGCGCGCTTTGGCCGCGAGCGACAGCCATAGCGTGGAATAGCCGGCGCTCGTGCCCAGCTCGAGCCACGCGCCGTCGGGCGCGGTGATCGCGAGCATCGTTAAAAGACGCGCGACGTCGGTGTCGACGCTGCGAATACCCGACTGATTGCGCTCGTTCAGCGACTCGAGCGACTTCATCACCTGCTGCATCGCGGCTGAAATGTCATGAAACACGGTTTTCCACCTCGAGGTTTTCGTAAGGCACGCTGTTGCGGTTGATCTGCTCGACGACGTCGGCGGGATGGAGCTGGTCGACGATCAGCGCGAAGGCGCCGTAGGCCCCGTGCACGGGCCCGAGCAGG
>DASWZY010000467.1:0-22544 GCA_036407055.1 Binatia bacterium | reverse complement strand
ACTTCCTTATTGCCGTCTAGCCGCCTCTCACCGAAGGTCCTGTTGACGTTCGTCATTCAAGCGTATCTGGGACTGGACTTCATCCTTGCCCAATGGATCGTGGTCGCACGGCCCATAGTAATCGATGACATCTGCCGTGGTAGAAGCCTTTAGCTGCGGGTCATCCGTGCCTAAAGTGCGAGCCTGTATCGCCGGGAACCGCAGATGACAGAACGTGCCGTTCGCATCTAGAGGCATCGCTCCAATGACGCCAGGCTTAACGCCTTTCGGTTGATTTGGAGTGTCAGCCAACGGAGCAGAGGCGTAACCCATTACTCCTGTGAGTAGCAGCAAAGCCAGTGGAACGCGTTTCATTTTCATCCCCTTTCTTTTTTTGCAGCTAAGGGCCTGCGTTTGAAAGTGGAGCAACGTTTATGCCAAGCCGATCCACGATCGGATGCGGGGAAATCACAAGACTTTTATTTTACGATTTATTCTCGGCGCGCAGCGATTCCCGAGCTTTCGCAAAAGCACGAAGTCTCGCTAGCGGATTTGGAGAGACAGCTTGCCCGGCTGTAAAGCCGGCGGTGCCGCGGATTTCGACCGCCGATCGGCGAGTCGGAGAAAGGATCAGCTCGGCTTCCAGCCTTTGGCCTTGAGCTCGTCGTTGATCTTCCGCGTGAGAGAAAAGTCGAAAATCTTCGCGAGCGGCGGCGGCTCCTTAACCCCGACGCGATCGATGATGTGCTCGAGCGACTTTCTCTGCACCGCCTCGCTGATCGTCCCGTCGGGCGTCAGAGCGACGCGGAAGCGGTCGTAAATTCTCCCGACCATATCCTCTTTCAGCCGGAGGAATTTCGCCAGCACCTGAATGGCGATCGCGCGGCTGTCGCGAAACGTAATGAAGCCCTTCAGCGAGCCGCGCACGAACTTCTCGACCAGCGCGGGGTCGGATTCCATGACGGAGATGGGCGCGAGTATGCTCCCCTGCAGCTCGACGACGTCCTGCTCGGGGAGCGATACGAGCTCGCGGTAGCCCGCGTCCTGCGCGAGGAAGATCGCCGGGATCGAGAGCATCGCCGCGTCGACCGACCCGGCCTGCAACGCGAAGTACCGTGCGGTGCCGGAGCCGACCGGGAGGATGACGGCATCGCGTCCCCCATCGAGGCCGTGTTTTTTCAAAATATCGCGGAGGATCGAATCCGGGCCGCTGCCAAGGCTCGAGACGCCGATCTTTTTTCCCTTCAAGTCGGCGACCGTCTTGATTTCAGGCTTGGCGTAGAGCCAGAACATCGGCCGCTGAAACGTGCTGAAGAGAAATTTGAGCGGTGCGCCGCGGAGCAGCGGCGGCATGCTGGCGCCGCCGAGGGTGGAAAACTTGACGTTGCCGCCGATGAGCGCCTGAGTCCCGACGGCGGAGGGCATCACGACCAGCTCGACGTCGAGCCCTTCCTCGCGGTAATAGCCTCTGTCTCTCGCGATCGCAAACGTCGAGACCGACGGTGTCACGGCGGGAATAGCAACGTAGATTTTTCTCGATTCCTGAGCCTGGGCGGCGGCTGAAAACAGTAGAAAAAATAAAACGGCGAAACGCGAAATAGCCACGGAAACTCCTTTGTGATAGAAAGTCCGAAACGTAACGTATCGATGTTGACTCGCATGGTCAAGAACGCAGGCGATTCGTTCTCATGAAATTCGGCGTCTTTCTTCCCATCTCGGGCCGCGCCGCGGGACCGGATACTTTGACCCAGGCAGCGTGCCAGGCGGAAAGCCTCGGCTTCGACTCCGTCTGGTGCGCGGACCGGATCGTGATTCCGTGGGAGATCAAGACGCCCTATCCGTACGCCGAGGGCCAGAGCTTCATCGTGCCGCCGGATCGGCCCTTCTTCGAGCCGCTCACCTGTCTCGCCTATCTCGCCGGCCGCACGGAAAAAATAAAGCTCGGCATCAGCGTGCTCGTCCTCCCCTACCGCCAGCCGCTCTACTGGGCGAAGATCGCGACGACCATCGACCATCTCTCGAAAGGCCGGCTGATCCTGGGGGTCGGGGTCGGCTGGATGAAGGAAGAATTCGACGCGCTCGGCGCGAACTTTCCGGATCGCGGCAAAGTCTCGGACGAGCAGCTCGATCTTTTGAAAGTATTATGGAGCGCGGAGCGCGCGGATTTTTCCGGCGCGCATTATCGATTCGAAGATATCGCCTTCGCGCCGAAGCCGCTCCAGCAGCCGCGCATCCCGATCTGGGTCGGCGGCGAAGGCGCGCGGGCGCAGCGCCGCGCCGGCGAATACGGCGAGGCGTGGTTTCCGTACTTCGTGCGCATGACGCCGCGCGAGCTCAAGCGCCGATTCGACAACGTCCGGCGCGCGGCGGAAAAAGCGGGAAGAGACCCGGAAACTGTGCGCCTGAACTGCTGCCTGCCGATCGAGCTCTCGGAAAAGCCGTCGGATTGGGAAGAGGATCGCCTCCGCGGCTCGGCGGAACAGATCGCGGACGCGCTCCATGGATACAAGGAGATCGGCGTCGAGCACCTCGCGCTGCAATTCATGGTGCCGCGATGGCCGGACCGCGTCGAGCAGATCGAGCGCTTCGCGCGCGAAGTCATGCCGCGCTAGCTTTATTCGCTGGCGGGCTACGAACGGGCTCGGATAATCTATTACCCGGGGGGTATGAAAAAAGCGCTGCAGCGCGCATCCAGCTGCGGGAGAGCGTTATTGAGATAGTCGTCGAACAGCCGCGGGTAGCGCGGCGCATCGAACCATAGCGCCAGGTCCATCCAGAGCTCCCCACCGCCGCAGGTGTACGGAATGATGTCCTCGACCGATTGAATCAGCGGGAACTCGGTGCTCTCGCCGTTGAACGCCGCGCCGAGCGCGACGAACTGGAGCGGATCGTAGCTGCTGATGATGATGTCTTCCACGGGCCGGCAGTTGCCGATGATCTCGTTCGCGAGGTTCTTCGAGGCGATGCTGACCGCGGCGAAGTTCCTGGCGCAGTCCTCCTGCGCCTTCGCGACGGCCTTATTGAACTGCGACTCCGTCAGCAGCCCGTTCTCAAATTGGATCTGAATCGCGAGCAGCTTGTCTGCGCATTCCATGAGGTTAGCGAGTTTGGTCGAATAGAAAGCCAGTGAGGAGGTTTTGATGGTGTGCTGGCAGTTGGTGACGCCGCGCGCCTGCGCGCGGGTGAGCGGCGGAGCGGAAAGGCTGGGGTCCGGATCCAGCTCGCAGCCCGCGAGCATCGCCAAAGACAATCCAAGCGCCAAAAACCAAGTCACTCGAATCGGCATTCTCCACCCTCCACCTAAAAAAATTGCGCATATGTAACACGGCGCGATAAAAAATGTCAATAAATATTTCTCCGATGCGGTGAGATTCTTTGCTTGAAACGAAAAATGAAAGTCGGTACATTCGCGCGGAACTGAAAGCCCGAAGGAGTTCCGCTTGCCGCTGTATCTACTGTTTCGCGTCTCCAGCGTTCTTCTCTGCGTCCTCATCGCCAGCCAGTCCCGCCACCTCAACAGCTGGATTTTTTTCGTCTACGCCGTCACCTTCGCGCATTTCGCGGTTTCGCTGATTTACTCCCGGCGCCAGGTCGCGCAGGCCTTCAAACAGCCGTACGGCCTCGTACCGCTGCTCTCGATCGCGCTGATCACGGTGGCGCTCTACTTCGGGCAGGTCTCGCTCCTCTATTACTTCGCGCTGCACCATGCGTTCAACGAGGCTTTCATTCTGAGCGGGACGCTTCCGTCGGAGAACGAGGACGTCAAGGCCTTCCGCGGCAGCGCGGTGCTGGTGCACCTGTTTCTCTATTTCTTTATTCTCCGCGGTCAGGCCGGCTTCACCTTGAGCCCATGGAGCCCGATTTATCCGCTCGTCGCGGGCCGAACCGGCGGCAACCGATACCTGCTGTCGTATCTTCTCGCCGGCGGCTTTGCGGCTTCCTACGCGGTATTCTTTTTCTACCTCTACCGCGTCCGCCGCTTTCTCACTCGCCGGACGCTGATCGAGAATTGCGGCGGCGAGATCGTCGGGCTCTTCATCGCCGTCGTCTCGCTCAGCGTGACGTTCAGCTATCTGCATGTCGTCCTGTATCACGTGGTCTCCTGGACTTTTTATCCGATCCCGAAGCTGCGGGCCCAGGGCGCGCGGCAGCTGGCGGCGTATCTCGGTCTGACGATCGTGTCGGTCGCCGGCTTTCTGCTCGTCTCGCCGCTCGGACTGTTCTCGTCCCGCTATGCCGTCATGATTTTTCAAAAACAGTTCATCATGTGGACGTATATCCACATCACCGCTTCCTTCGTGCTTTCCAACGCGCATCCCGATTGGATCGTCAATCTCTTCCGCGGCAAGAGATATCCCGCGGTCGCCGCCCCGGTCTCCGCGCCGACGGGGTAAATCGTTGCGGCGCGGAGCGCGCTGCGATAAGTTCGAAGACAACCGCAGCACTTTCCAAACATCGACCAAAGGAGCACATGAACATGAGCGATATGCGTCGCGTCGCATTGATCATCACCGGAGGCACGATCGATTCTCTCGGCAAGGACCGGCTTGACCTCGCCTGGTACATCGAGGCGAACAAACGCATCGACACGCCGGAGCTCCTGGCGCAGCTTCCGGAGCTGCAAACCGTCGCGGCGGTCGAAAGCGTGCCTTTCCGGCGCCTGCCGAGCCACGCGCTAGTCGACAAGGACTGGATCGAGATGGTGCGCACGATCCACGATATTCTCGACAACAATAAGGCCGACGGCGTCGTCATCACGCACGGCACGAATACGATCGAGGAGACCGCCTACTTTCTCAATCTGACGCTGAAGACCGATAAGCCGGTGGTCATCGTCGGCTCAATGCGCCCCGCCTCCGCGCTGAGCGCCGACGGCTACTTGAATTTATTTAACGCGGTGCGCGTCGCCGCCGATCCGCAGTCCCGCGGGCGCGGCTGCCTGCTCGTCATGAACGACGCGATCTACAGCGGGCGCGACGTGACCAAGAACGCGACCTATCGGGTGGAGGCTTTCCAGTCGCGCGATCTCGGGCCGCTCGGCTACGCCGACGCGGACGGGAAGGTCGTCTACTATCATCTTCCCGCAAAGAAGCACACGACCGCGACGGAATTCGACGTGCGCGGAATCGACTCGCTGCCGCGCGTCGACGTGGTGGTTTCCTACGTAGGCGCCGACGGCAAGATGATCGAGGCCGCCGCCGCGGCGGGCGCGAAAGGCATCGTCAGTGCGGCGACCGGGGCCGGCCGCCCGACGCCTGCCGAGGACGCGGCCTTCGACCGCGTCTACAAGGAAAAGGGTGTGATCATGTGCCTCTGCAGCCGCGTCGCCTCAGGGCGTGTGGTGCGGAGCCCCGGGCTCGCCAAGCGCGGCTTCGTCGCCGGAGACAATCTCCAGCCATGGAAGGCGCGGGTGCTGATGGCATTGGCGCTCTCAAAGACGAACAACGCCGACGAGATTCAGCGTATGTTCGATACTTATTGATAAAAAAACGCGGCCGCCACATGAGCCGAGTGTTTCAGCCGTGGCGGCCG
Organism: Binatia bacterium; assembly: GCA_036407055.1. Lineage (GTDB taxonomy): Bacteria > Desulfobacterota > Binatia > UBA9968 > UBA9968 > JAJPJQ01. The sequence continues at coordinate 17,033 of DASWZY010000467.1, read as the reverse complement.
CGCGCGTGAAGTCTGACCGCCGCGGGTCAGTCCTCATCCTCCGGAGACTCGACTTCGATTTCCTTCGCGATCATGGTGGTCGTGTTGTACTCGGCCATGCCCTCGTCGCCGACCTGAAGATCGCTGAATATTGCCACTTCGTCGTTCTTTTCGATCTTGGTGCTCGCGGTGACGAACAGCGTGACCGGCGAGCCGTAGCAATCGATGGTGATGGTGCCGGCGACGGGGTCGATCGCCGTGATCGGCCCTTCCGCGTAGCCTTCCTCTTCCTCGTTTTCGACTTCGATGCGGAAGGCGTCCTGTGTATCCGAGGCGTAAACGACTTCGACGTACTGGCCGACGGCGAGGTCGGCGATTGTCGGCGTCTCGATGCCCTCGACTTCTATGATCGTGTCGGGAGTAATATTTACGGTCACACCCCAGTCGTCGTACTCGGAGGCGATCGTGACAGTGTTTGCGTCAAGATCGATCTCGGTGATCGTGCCCTCGACTTCGCACTCCTCCGGCCCGTCGACTGTGACGTCGATCGCGGTGTCGTCGTCGCCCTCGCTCTCGCTGGACGATTGCGATCCATGAGACGACGAGCCGCCCTGCTTCACGTGCGCCACGACGCGGTCCCGTGCGGTCAAAGTGCCGAGGGTACTTACCTCCCCATTGCGAATAATACGGGTATGCGCGTTCGTGCCGAAGCTGCCCCTGTCGAGCTGGACGACGCCGGTGCCGGATTTGACCCCGACCACGGCGCCGGAAAGCGTCGATACGACCGCGCCGGTCGCGCTCAGCTGCTTGGTGTTGCTCGAAGCATCGTACTGCGCCGTCGCCCGATCGCCCAGGACGAGACCTATCAAGGCCACTTTCTTATTGTTGCGTTTAAGCTTGCTGTTGCGGACGACGTTCAGCGACGTCAGCGTGCCGTCGTTGGATTGCAGCGTTACGCTGCCGCCGCTCACGTCGACGGCATAAACGGTACCCTGCACCGTGGTGAGGCTGCCGCCCTTCTTTCCCTTGGCGTCAGCTTGCCCGGCGAGCAGCATTGCAAGCGCTACGACAAAGATTCCGATGTATTTACGAAACATCGCTCCTCCTCATTTATCGAATCGTCAAAGCACCGACTGGTTGAACCGGCATCGATGCCGGCTGTAGCGTCCGGAAGTAACGCAAGGCGGATGCCAAAATAGATTTGGGCAGGTATGCCGGAGTGAGTTTCAGCGTCATGGTCGTGCTTGGTTCACCGGGGAACGTTCTCGACTCGGGGAATGCGCGCGAATCGGCGACATTTACCGTTTCCCGTCACCGCCAGAGTCGAAGGTCGGGAGGTTTGGATTTTAATGAAGCGATACTCTATGATGGGGCTCTTTAAACCAACGATGGAGGCTTTTCCCATGCTGCGACGGTTAGCGCCGGTCGTTCTCCTGCTTGCGCTTAGCACTCCCGCTTTTGCGCAATGGAACGAAGACGCGCAGGATTGCTACGAAGATACTAAACCCGAGTCTTTTAATCCCGAGAAAGCTCTGCCCGCGTGCGAGCGCGCCATGCGGTCCGGCGAGCTCACGAAACGGAATCTCGCCCAAATGTACTATTACCGCGGCACGATCTGGATGGATAAGAAGGACTACAAGCGCGCCATCGAGGATTTCACGGAGGCCGCCACTCTAGATCCGACGGTGCCCCAGGCGCACCAGACATTGGGCTTCGCCCGTTTTTTCGTCGGTGATTTCCGGCCGGCGGCGCGGAACTTCGCCGATTCCCTCGAGCTCAGGCGCAACGACATTTACGCGATGCTCTGGATTTATATCGCCCGCGCGCGCGTCGGCGAGAACGACGCGAGAGACATTGTCCGGAGCGTCTCCAAGGAGGTTAATTTGAACGAATGGCCGGGCACCATCCTCGGGTATTATCTCGGCAACATAAATCAGCAGGCGCTCCTGAAGGCGGCCAACGATTCCGATCCGAAGCGCCGGCGGGAGAAACAGTGCGAGGCGAATTTTTATATCGGCGAGCAGCTGTTGATCGACGGGAAGAAAGCCGAAGCGGCCAAGATGTTCAAGGCCGCGCTCGCGACCAATGTGACGAAGTTCGTCGAGTACGAAGGGGCGCGCATCGAGCTCCAGCGGATGGCGTCGGCGAAGTAGCGGTCGCCTTTACTTTACGATGGCGTAGCAATAGCAGTCGCGCGGCTCGGGGCTCACGGTCGGATGCACCGACCAGCGGCGCAGCAGCCCCTCGCGCTTCATCCCCGCCTTCTCCATGACCCGCGCCGACGCCGGATTGTCGACGTCGCACACCGCCCAGACGCGGAAGATCTCGGGCTCGCGGAGCGCCCATTCGATCACGGCGCGCACCGCCTCGGTCATGTAGCCGCAGTTCCAAAAAGTCTTGCCCAGCACGTAGCCGAGCTCGACCTTGTGGCCGTCGATGCGGCCGCCAATCGTGCCCACGAGTCTGCCGTCTTCTTTTCGGCGAATCACCCATTGAAGCGCTGTGCCCTCGGAACGCTGTTGCGAGGTGAGGCGAAGGTGTTGCCGTGTATCTTCGATCTTTCCGGTCGGCCGCCATGCGAGGTAGCGCGTCGCATCGCGGTCCTGCCCGTAGGCGGCGAACACTTCCTCGGCGTCGCTTTCCCACGCGGCGCAGAGACGGAGTCGAGCGGTCTCGATAGCTTCGGGCGGGATCATCGCTTGCGGTTGCCGGCGCGCGCCGGCGCATGATGCGGAGAGTAACACCGAAAATCCGTATGTCAACTTCCGCCGGCGATCACGCCGGTTTTTTTGCTCCGATACGTGCGATACCGAAGCGTTGCGCCGTCCGTCTCGAGCATGATCGCGCCGTCGCTGTCGGTTCGAAGCGTCACGGCGCCCGCCGTTGCGTAACGCTCGATGATTTCCTCGGCCTGCGCCGCGCTTCTCGGACCGAGCGAGAAAACGGCAATGCGCGGGCCGACCGCGCGGACGAATTCCTCGGTGTTCGCGCGCGGACTGCCGTGGCTCGGCGCCTTGAGCACCGCGCTCGCGACCGGGGCGCCGGTCGCGACCAGCCGTTTTTCATTCTTCGCCTCGAGGTCGCCGGCAAAAAGCACATCGAAGCGGCCGTAGCTTAACCGCAAAACGACGGACGCGTCGCCCTCGTCGTCTTGCGGCGGATACATCACGCAAATTTTTACGTCTTCGATGACGCGGCACGGATAAGAGCCGGCAAGCGTAACCCGCCTGATGCCGGCGCGGCCGACCGCGTCGTCCAGGCGCTCGTAGCGCGCAGTACGGCCCTTGGCCGCGCCGGCCCAGAATTCTTCCGGTGTGAATTGCGCCGCAACCGTCTCCATGCCGCCATAGTGATCGATCCGCGGGTGGCTCACGAAGGCATAGTCGACGCGAAGAATTTTTCGCGAGCGGAGGAACGGCGCGACGATGAACTCGCCGGGATCGAAGTCGGGATTGGGCGTGCCGCCCGCATCGATCACGAGCACGCGCGAGCCGGGGAATTCCACCACGGCGGCATCGCCGTGACCGACGCTCAAGTGCGTGATTCGCAGCCGCGCGCCGTGCCAGCGCTCGCGCCACCAGTAAGCCGCGTCGGCGGCGATCAGCGCGACGCTCAGGCCAAGCGCGAGCGCGAGCTGCGGCCTGCGGCGAAAGATGAGCAACGAGAGAATCGCCGCGTAGAGCACGGCGACTTCGCGATAGTCGGGAATCGGCACGGCGAGGTTCGCCATCGGGAGCTCGGCCAAATAGTGCACGAGCCGCTGGACGAGGGTCAGCAGCGGATCGGCGGCGAAGACGAACGGCGCGGCGAGCACGGGAGCGGTCAGCGCGCACACGCCGATCGCCAAACCGAGCGGCACGATGACGAAGCCGACGAGCGGGACGATCAGCGGATTGGAAAGAAATCCCGCCCAGGAGAGATGGCCGAAGTGATGCGCGATCATCGGGCCGGTGCCGATCGTCGCCAGGATCGGCACCGCGAGGGACAGTCCGAGGCGCCGGAGCCAGATGCGCCAGCGGCTCCGCTCCTGCGGCAGTTGACCACGGGCGCGAGAGACTGGCCACCATACCTCGATTTTGCGGGAGCCCCAGACGATGAAAAGCACGGCCAGGAACGAAAGCTGGAAAGAAATGTCCATGACAACGCCCGGCCAGACGAGGCCGATGAGCAGCGCCGCGAACGCGAGGCTCGCGAAAATTTCCTCCTCGCGGTCGAGCAGCACCGCGACCTCGTAGACGCCGATCATGATCGCCGAGCGCACCGTCGGCACCGCCGAGCCGGCGAGCGCGCTGTAAAACAACACCGTCGCGAACGACGAGAACGTCGCGATCTTCAGCAGGCTCCACTTGAGCAGCGCGGTCTCGCTCCGCGATCCGACAAAGCGCACGAGCAAAAAAATCACGGCGCCGAGCATGCCGACGTGTAAACCGGAGATCGACAGCACGTGATTCACCCCCGCGGCCGTGAAGTCGTCGCGCACCTGGCGCGAGATGCCGCCCATGTCGCCGACAACGAGCGCCTTCATCAATGCGGCGTTGTCGGGCGAAGAAAAGCTTTGCTCGATAAAAACGCGGATCTTACGCCGCAGCGCTTCGAGCGCGACCCGCGGGCCCGGCGGCGCACGCGAGAGCAGCTCGACGCGGCTGTCGCTCACCAGGAACGAGGTCGCATAGATGTCCCGGCGCGCCAGATAAGCGGCGTAATCGAAGCCGCCGGGGTTGGCGCCCCCGCGTGGCACGAACGGCTCGGCGCGGAAGCGCACCCGGTCGCCGTAACGCCAGTCGCGCGCCGCGAAGCGGATCGTGACGAGGATATCGCCGGTAACTTCTTGGGCCCCTGTCGGATGCCAGACGCGCAGCAGGCGCACGTTCCAGCGCATCCTTTGCGGCAGACGATCCGGTTCTGCGATCAGCCGCCCTTCGAGGTAAAGCTCTTTTCCGGGCTCCATGAGCGACCGAATATGGTTGGGAGAAAACGCCGGCTCCAGCTGGTCGAGATGGCGCCGGTAGCCGACCGCAAAGGCGATGCCTGCGAGCAGTAAGACAATCGCCCACGTGCGGGTAGAGCGCCGGAAAACGAAGGGCAGGAGCAGGAGAAGCAATGCGAGAGTGTGAATCGGCGGGCGGAGCGGGCTCGCGGCGAGCGCCTGGCCCGCAAGCAGGGCGAGCGTGGGGCCGATGAGCCACGCGGAAGGATGTCGGTGGAGCAATCCCGGCGGCGCCGCGTTATCCGACGGCATCGGAGGCGGCTTCGGGCGGCAACGATCCGAGGGCCTGTCTGATATCCTGCGCGACTTTCTCGTTGATAAGCGGGACTTTCATCAGCTCCTCCACCGACGCCTCTTCTATCCGCCGCACGCTGCCGAAGGCGCGCAGCAGCGCGCGCTTGCGCGCGCCGCCTATGCCGGGAATCTTGTCCAGCGCCGAGTAAAGCGTCTGCTTGGCGCGGACTTTCTTATGATAGGTGATCGCGAAGCGGTGCGCCTCGTCGCGCACGCGCTGGAGCAGAAACAGCGCGTTGGAGTTGCGCTTGAGGATCACCGGGTTGCTCTGCCCGGGCAGAAAAACTCTTTCCTCCGAGCGGTGGATCTCGGCGCTCCGCGGCGCGCGCTCGACGCGCATCTTGGCCAGCGCGGCGAGATCGACGTCGCGGACCCCGAGCTCGTGGAGCGCGACGATCGCCATGCCGAGCTGACCCTTACCGCCGTCGACGACGACGAGATCGGGCAGGTCGCCCTCGGCGACGCCGCGCGCGAAGCGACGCTTCAAGACTTCGTGCATCATCGCGAAGTCGTCGCCGCCGACATCCTCCGCGACCGTGCGGATGCGGAAGTGGCGGTAGTACTGCTTGTCCGCCTCGCCGTTGATAAAGGTCACCATCGACCCGACGGCGTGCGTGCCGTGGATGTTGGAGATATCGTAGCACTCGATCCGCGCCGGATAGTTCTTCAGGCGCAGCTTTTCTTTCAGCTCCAGCAGCATGCGCTCGCGCTCCTTTTCCTGGTCGTGCCGCTCGGCGTAGCTCTGGCGCGCGTTCTCCTCGGCCATGTCCACGAGCCGGCGCTTGTCGCCGCGCTGAGGTGAGAGGATCGAGACCTTCTTGCCGCGGCGCTCGCCGAGGTATTCCTCGCGCGGCTCGCGGTCTTCGACATCGACCGGCAACAGAATCTCGTCGGGCACGAACCGCTCGCCCTGGTAAAACTGCGTCAGCAGCATCTCCAGAATCTCCTCGTCGGAGAATTCCAGGTCTTCGAGCGAATAGGCCTGATTGCCGGTGAGCTTTCCCTGTCTCACGAACAGCACCTGCACTTCGATGAAGCCGCCTTCGCGGTAAAGGCCGAAGATATCCTGATCCGCGCCCCAGTGCGAGACCATGCGCTGCTTCTCGATCGTCTTCTCGACCGCCTGGATCTGGTCGCGGATCTTGGCCGCGGCCTCGAACTCCAGCGTGTCGGACTTCTCGTGCATGCGATGCCTGAGCTCGTCGATCAGCTCCTGGCGCTTGCCTTCGATGAACAGCGTCGCCTCGCGGAGATTCTCTTGATACTCGTTCGGGTCGACCGGCAGCACACACGGCGCGAGGCAGCGCTTGATCTGATACTGCAGGCAGGGCCGCGCGCGATTTTTAAAATTATATTCCGTGCAATTCCTCAGCAGGAAGTGCTTCTCGATCACGTCGAGCGTCTCCCGGGCTGCGATGGCCGACGAGTACGGGCCGAAATAGCGGCTGCCGTCCTTGACGATCTTTCGCGTGGTCGTGATGCGCGGCCACGGGTGGCGCACGTTGATCTTGATGCTCAAGTAGCTCTTGTCGTCTTTGAGGCGGATGTTGTAGCGCGGCTTGTACTGCTTGATCAGGTTGTTTTCCAGAATGAGCGCTTCTTTTTCGTTGCTCGTGAGCAGCGTCTCGATGTCGCCGACCCGGTTCATCAGGAACTCGATCTGCGACCGCTCTTCCCCGCCGCGGAAATAGGCACGCACCCGCGCGCGGACGTTCTTGGCCTTGCCGACATAGATGACCTTGCCGGCCTTGTCGCGCATGAGGTACACCCCCGGCTGCGCCGGGAGCGCTTCGAGTTTTTCCTGGATGTCAGCCATGTTTCTCAATTATATCAAACGATTTTATCGCGGCGCCAGTCTGAAACTGCCCCGCCGATGTCAATTGCAATAATATCGATTGACTTTCGTTTTATAACGCAATAAAAATCGCTGTTCGGTGATGGTCCGAAGATCGCTTTTTCTCCTGCTTCTGTCGATTGTCGCGGCGTCCTGCGCTCCGGCGGCGCTTCCTCCCATTGACTCGTCCAAAGCTTTTCAAGCCGAGGCGGACGAGAAAAAGCTGTGGGACGAGTCGGAAGCGTTCAGGCGACGACTCGAAAAGGCCGGTCTCGTCTACGAAGATCAGGAGCTGGAGAACTACCTGAATTCGGTCGCTGCGCGGCTTCTGGGCAATCGCCTGCAAGGCACCAATGTCCTGCCGAAAGTCAAAGTAGTCAAAGATCCCTTTCTAAACGCCTTTGCCCTGCCGGACGGATCGATTTATTTTCATACCGGCCTGCTCGCGCGCATGGAAAACGAGGCGCAGCTGGCTACGGTCCTAGGCCACGAAATCGCACATTTCATCAACCGCGATTCCGCGCGCCAGCTGCGGTACACGGAAAACCGGCAAACGACCGCCCGTGTCTTGCAGACGGTGCTCGTCCTGAGCGTATTCGGCGTTTTTGCCGACAAGCTGCCGGATGTCTGGGCTTCAGCGTCGGTAACGGGATATTCAAAAGAGATCGAGAACGAAGCGGACGGCACTGGTCTCAATCTCATGGTAGCCGCCGGCTACGACCCTAAAGAATCGCTCAAAGCGTTCGACCTGCTAAAGCAGGACTGGGAAGAAGGCAAAGTCAAGGAGCCGTTTTTTTACGGCACGCCCCTGCTGATCGAAGATCGCGTCGAAAATATGAGCCGTCTGGTGAACGGCGTTTATCAGAAAGAGGCGGTTCAAGCCGCACGTCTCGTCAACTCCGAGAGTTTTTCGACCGAAATGCAGCGGGTTCTGCTGGAAAACGCTCTCCTTGACATGAATCTGGGGAGAATGCGCCTTGCCGAGGCTGTCGTGGAAAAACACCTCCGACGAGAGCCCGACAGCGCGCGCGGGCATTTCACGCGCGGAGAAGTCTTCCGGAGAATGGGGCGCTTGGAGGACGCCGCGGCCGAATACGTACGCGCGGCTGCGCTCGACTCCGGTTACGCTGACCCGCACCGAGAGCTCGGCCTTCTGTATCGCGCGCAATCGCGATCGAATGAGTCGCGCGCGGAGTTCGAGAAATATCTCGCATTGTCTCCCAAGGCGCTCGATGCGCCGATCATTCGCGGTTATCTTCAAGACGCGGAAACGCCTTGAGTTGCTTTAAGGAGGGCACGATGAAATCTGCACGGCGCTTTTCAATGTGTTTTGCGCTGCTGTGCTGCGTCACCGGCTGCGCTGCGACGACGCCCTACAATCCGTTCAAGGTGCCGCAGGCGGATATCAAGAGCAAAGTTAAGATCGTTGCGCTCGTGCCGATCAATGTCCCCACCGACCTCGACAATCCCGACCCGGTAAAATCGACTTTCGAGACTCTCGTCGCCGCCAAGCTTAAGGACGGGGGCTATCAAGTCGTACCCTCAGATGAATACAATAAGATTTGGAAACAGATGATGGAGCAGCTAGGCGGCTTCTTCGATCCGATGACCGGCAAGCGCGACAACGAGAAGTTCAAAACCGTGCGCCAACACACGCTCCGCGAGCTCGCTGCGAAAACAAAAGCCGACGCGATCCTAGACTTCTCGCTTTCCCCGATCAAGGTAAGCTTCGCCAATAACCGCGCCGTCTGGCATGGAACGAGTGAATATTTGATGTCTGGAGGCGCGTTCGCCGCGTTTCTCGGCGGCAGCTTTAGCGGCACCGTGCTTGCTTTGTCGCTTGTAGTCGATCTGTCAGATATCAATGACGTCGAGATGTACGTCAATGCGGGCGGTATTCAATCCCTCAGCAAGTTGTCCGGCAACCGCTTCGTCAACGTCCCGCGCTCGGAACTGTTTGCCGACGAAGAACGCAACCATAAGGCAGTCGATATCGCGCTCAATCCGCTCATCGGCAGGAGCGTCGAACCTGATAAACAGACTTCCGACGAAAAATCGTACTGAGCGCGGGAAATAGCGCGTCAACAGGTCGCGTTCGCATTTTGCCAGCGCTCTCGGAAGCTCGGGTGCGTGGAAAAAAGCCCGCCTCCTTGGCCCGCACCGGGAAGGTTCGACAATTCGGTGAATGTTTGCTGCATAACGAGTGAGGGGCATTGGACGCCGGCTGCCTTTAGGCGATTAAGCGCCGATTCGTCGGCCTCGCGCTCGAGATCGCGGGAGTAGCTGGAGAGCGTCGCCGCCGACGCCAGTCCGCCGAGCGCGAGCGCGCATCCGATAACCCCCGCGATGGTGCCAATAGGTCCTGGGACCAACTGCCCGCAAAGCTGATTCCCTGTGCGCGTCACGCCTCTGGCCGTTCGTAGGTCCGAATCGAGGGGTTTATGGCCGCGCTCGAGGTGACCGAGCTCGTGTGCCATTACCCCGGCTAAAGCATCGAGGGATAAGGCCGCCAAGAGCTCGTCGCCCACAAAGACGCAGCCTGAGGGCGGGGGTGCGCCTTTTCCGCAGCGGAACGCGCCCGCATTCTTGCTCTGGAACGCCTGAACCTTCAGCGCAGTGTTACCCTGCCGGGAGGTGAATACGTAAAGCTTGTCGACCGGCAATGGCGCCGTCTCGGCCAAGACATGAACGAGACCGACGGCCGGTCTGATCAGGTCGTTGTCATCGATCAACAGATAAGCGACGACGCCGGTTTTCTGTTCGGGGAGATTGGGCCAGTGGGCGGAAGAGGAGCAGCCGGAGAGCGTTACAACCAGAAGGCCGATCCCCGCACGCGTGATGGCTCCGCGCTTCAGGCGCATCATAAAAATTCTAAGCTCTAATGGGCGGCTGTTACTTGCAGAATAAGCAAATGGAAAATATCGGCGGTATATATTACCTCCGCCAAGCATGTCAAACGCGGTAGCTCTCCGATTGACTTCAAACTCTGGACATCATAAAAGCCGCATTTACTGTTATGCGGAAGCTCGCTGCCTGTTTGCTTGTGTTGTGGGCGATGTCCGGATGCGCGGCGACGAAAACCTACGATCCCTTCAAGTTAGCGCAGTCCGATATTCGGGGGCGGGTGAAAATCGTTGCGCTGGTGCCGATCGAGCTTTCGAGCGACGCCGAGAATCCGGCGGCTGTCAAAGCTGAATTCGAACGGCTCATTCGAACCAAGCTCGAGGAAGGCGGCTTTAAGGTCGTTTCGTCGGATGAGTTCGCGTCGATCTGGAAAAAGAGCGTCGCGAAGCTCGGGCCCGTGTACGATCCGGCAAGCGGCAAGCGAGACGATAAAAAATTCAACGCGGCTTTTGCCGCCGCCGCCAATGAGCTGCGGGGACAAACCGGAGCAGACGCGCTGCTACGCTTGGCCGTCTCTGTCGAAAAAGCGGAATTTTCGTCGAACGTCGCGGAATGGCATGGGACAACCGACTATGTCCGGCCTGAAGGCGTCTGGGGCATGATTTCCGGCCCGCAAGGCTACGGCACTGTGCCGGCGCTCTCTCTATGGGTTCACCTCGTCGATTTTCAGGGGACGGAAATGTACGTCAACGCTGGGGGCATTCAGGTGATGAGTAAATTTGGTTCCGGAATGAAATTCTACGACGTTCCGCTCCATGACTTTTTCGCCGATGAGGCGAAAAACGCGCGGTCCGTGGCGATCGCTTTAAATCCATTGATCGGCCGGCCGGCGCCGCCGGCGAATTGACGCGCGACGCTTCAGCCTCACCTATCTTGACCGTTTCGGATATAAACTGTTAGGTTCGCCTCAATCGAGGGGTGAAAACCATGGCGAAACGATGGCTTCCGTTGCTGGCGTTTCTGGGGCTGTTTGCAGTTGCTGAAAGCGCAGCTTTCGCCCAGGAGCGGCTCCGCTTGGCGTGGGCGGGCTTCAGCCCGACGAACAGTCCGATATGGGTCATCGAAGACCGTAAGCTGCTGCAGAAACAGGGCGTTCAGCCAGAGATCATCGCGATCAACGCGAGCCCGATCGTCCTCCAGGCGATGCTCGCGGGCGAGATCGACGTCGCGAGCATCTCGGTCACAACCGTGGCGAGCTCGCACCTCGCCGGCGCCGACACAGTCATGATCCTCGGTGTCGTGCCGACCTTCGTGGATTACATCTTTTCGCTTTCGAGCATCACTGCTGTCGAGCAGTTAAAAGGCATGACCGGCGGCGTCAACCGTCTCGGCAGCACGTCCGATCTGGGATTGAGACTCGCCCTAAGAAAGCTTGGCGTCGATCCGGACAAGGACGTGAAGATTATTCCGGTCGGCGGCACCGCCGAGCGCTTCGCGTCGCTGTCGAGGGGGCTCAGCCAGTTCACGATCATTCCCGAGCCGTTTGCGACGCAGGCTGAGAAGCTCGGTTTTCGCAGGCTCTTTCGCATCGGCGATCTCAAGATCCCGTTCTGGTGGAACGGCATCATGACGCGCGAGGGCATCATCAAGGTCAAGCGGCCGCTGCTGCAGAAGCTCGTGCGCGCGATGGTCGAGGCGATTCACATCATCAAGACGGAAAAGGAATACGCCAAGGGGCTGTTTAAGAAGAATCTCGGCATCAGCGATCCGGACGGCCTGGAACGCGCCTATCACGATTACTCCAATGCCTTTCCCGAGATTCCTTACCCGACGCCGGACGGCGTGAAGACGATGCTCGACGATATGGCGGTGAAAGATCCGAAGGCGGCGGCGGCCGATCCGAAGACGTTCGTCGACCCGAGCTTCGTGCGCGAGCTCGAAAGCTCCGGCTTTATCAAACAGCTTTACAAAAAATAGCCGCCAGTCGGTGTATCGCCGGCGGCCTTATTGCCTGCCGCCTGTTTTCACGAGCAGCAGAATCGCGCCGATGGCGATGGCTCCGATGCCGGCCCATTGTGGGACGTTCACCGTCTCCTTTTCTTTTACCGAGAGCTCCAGCGGCCCGAGTTTCGCCTCGTGCGTTTCCTTTGTGTAGCTGAAGCTGCCGTACACGAGACCGAGAACGCCGGCGACGATCAGGACGATTGCCAGGATTCGAATCGGATTCATCACCACCTCCTTGAACCGGATGCGATCGGTAGTCATACCACAAGGCCCGACCCGTCCCAAATGGTGCGCCCAGCCCGTTTGTTGACAGTGCTTCGGGTGTAAGGTTAAATCCGTCCAGGATTTTAACCTCGGAGGAAACAGCATGCGCCATAGTTTATTCAGGATCGCCGCCTTCGCCGCCGCCGCGATCGCCCTCGTCGTCGTTTGCCGGACCGCAACAGCGCAGGAGCGCGTCCGCATCGCGTGGGCGGGTGACAGCCCGGCGAACAGCCCGATCTGGGTGGTGGAATCGAAAGGCCTGCTCGCCAAGCAGGGACTGATCGGCGAGGTGATCCGCATCAACGCGAGCCCGACGGCGCTCCAGGCGCTGCTCGCCGGCGAGGTCGACGTCATCGTCACGTCGGTGACGACGCTCGTTTCGTCGCGCCTCGCGGGCGCGGATATCATCATGATCCTCGGCATGGTGCCGACGTTCGTCGATCATGTCATCTCGCTCAAATCGATCACCGGCCTCGAGCAGCTGAAAGGCAAGCCCGGCGGCGTCAATCGCCTCGGCAGCACCTCGGACTTGGGTCTGCGGCTCGCGCTAAGACGCGTCGGCATCGATCCTGAAAAAGACACCAAGATCATTACCGCCGGCGGCAACGGCGAACGCTTCGCCGCGCTCTCGAAGGGCGTCATCCAGTTCTCGATCATGCCGGAGCCGTTCGTGGCCGAAGGCGAGAAGTTGGGGTTCAGAGACCTGCTCGACATCGGGTCGCTGAAAATTCCCTTCTGGTGGAATGCCGTGCTCACGCGCGAGCCGATCCTCAAGGCGAAACGGCCGATGTTCGTCAAGTTCGCCCGCGCGATGATCGACGCGGTGCACTTCATCAAGACGGAGAAGGAGGCGACAAAGGCGATCTTCAGCAAAAATCTGCGCATTACCGATCCCGAAAGCCTCGAGCGCGCCTATCGCGCCTATAACGGGATCTTTCCCGAAAACCTCCTGCCCACGCCTGACGGCGTCAAAACGATGCTGGACGATCTCGTGCATTCCAATCCCAAAGCCGTAGGCGCCGATCCCAAGGCGTTCGTCGACCAGAGCCTGGTCCGCGAAGTCGAAGCGTCAGGCTTCGTAAAGCAGCTCTATAAGAAGTAGCGGCGGCAACGGCGTGTTAAAGTATAGGTTGATATTCGGTCGGTTTCTCGCGCTGTTTTTAGGGGCGATTGTCCTCGCCTCTCCGGGTGCGGCGCTCGCGCAGGAGCGCGCGCGCATCGCGTGGGCGGGATCGACCCTCGCGCCGACGCCGGTATGGGTCGGCCGCGATCGCGGCTTCTTCAAGAAGAACGGCATCGACGCCGAGGTGATCGCGGTCAACAGCGGAGTCACGGCGCTGCAGGCGCTGCTCGCGAAGGAGATCGAGCTCGCCGTCATCTCTGTGCCGTCGCTCGTCGCCTCGCGACTCGGCGGCGCCGATACGACGATGATCGCGACCGTTGTCCCCTATTTCATGGACCAGATCGTCGTCGCGCCGGGCATCACGCGGCCGGAGCAGCTCAAGGGGAAGACCGGCGGGGTCAACCGCCAGAATACGTCTTCGGACATGGCGCTGCGCCACGGGCTCAGGCGCATCGGCGTCGATCCCGAGAAGGATGTGAGGATCATCGCCGTCGGCGGCAACCCGGAGCGGCTGGCCGCGCTGTCGCGCAACGTGATCCAGTTCTCCATGATGGGCGAGCCGTTCACGCGCGAAGCGGAAAAGGCGGGATTTAAAGTCCTCGTCGACATCGGCACGCTGAAGATCCCGTTCCACACGAACGGGATTCTCGCGACCGAATCGCTCCTTAAAGCGCGCCGCCCGCTGGCCGAGAAATTCACGCGCGCAATGATCGAGTCGATCCACTACATCAAAACGGACAAGGAAGGCACGAAGGCGGTGATCACGGCGAATCTCCGCGTCACCGATCCCGACAGCCTCGAGCGCGCCTATCGGGCCTATGCGCCGATCTTCCGCGAAGCGCCCTACCCCGATCCCGACGGCGTCAAGACTTATCTCGACGACCTCGCGCGCACGAATCCCAAGGCCGCTGCGGCCGATCCCAAGTCGTTCGTGGACGCGAGCTTCGTGCGCGATCTCGACAACTCGGGATTCATCAAGCAGCTGTACGGCAGGTAAAATAAGTTGAAGGGTTTCAGGGTTACAGGGTTGAAAGTTAACAGCAGGTCGAGCGGAGAATCTGTAACGTTCATGAGTTTAACCCTTAAACCTTAAAACCCTGAAACCCTTAAACCACTTTTGTTGAGGAGCTAACGTTATGGCGGACGAACATCCCGGATTACGGCCTGGACTCGGGCGTTTGACCGACAAAGTGGCCATCGTCACCGGCGCGAACAGCGGCATCGGCCGCGCGACGGCGCGGCTCTTCGCCCGGGAGGGAGCGCGCGTCGTCTGCTGCGATATTCAGGAATCGACCGAGCCGCGCGTCGACAAGCTCATCGAAGGCGACGGCGGAAAGGCGTTGTTCGCACGCTGCGACGTGACGAAACAAGACGACTGGGACCGCGCGGTCTCCGCCGCGCTGGAAAACTTCGACGGGCTCGACATCGTTTTCAACAACGCCGGCGGCGGCATCCGCAAGCTGATTCACGAGCATACCGATGACGAGTGGAACTTCATCCTTAACTTGAACTTGAACGGCATCTTTCGCAGCGCGCGCGCCGTGATGCCGTATTTTCTGAAAATGGGCCGCGGCAACATCGTCAATACGGCCTCGACGTTCGGCCTGCTGGCGAGCGAAAAGTATCCCGCCTACTGCGCGACCAAGGCGGCGATCGTGAACCTCACGCGCGAGATGGCGCTCGACTACGGACCGAAGGGCATCCGGGTCAACTGCGTCTGTCCCGGCAGCGTCGAGACGGCGCGCTTTCGCGGCGTCCCGCCGAAAGCGACGGGTGAGTTCACCGAAGAGCAGCGCGCGCGCATGGCCGCCGCGAACAAGGCGCTGCTGCGCATGGCGCGGCCGGAAGAGATAGCCTACGGGGTTCTGTTTCTGGCGTCGGACGAGTCGTCGTTCGTCACCGGCCACGCGCTCGTGATCGACGGCGGCCAGACGATCGACGCTTGAGGAGAGCTACAGCGGTTGAAATCACTTCGACTCTGGTTGTGTGACCAACTTGTTGCCCCAGTCTGCGTGTACAAGAAGCGAGTCGATCAATTCTTGAATTGCCCATAATCTCCTGGGGGCTGCATCTCCGTAGTTATAAATAATTTTTCGTTTCCCGTTCATAACGACGGTAGTGAAAGCAGCCGGTAAATCGGTGGCTGCAAGGGCGTAGTGATCCTCCAATTGCATATACCCTGCATCTTTTATGAATTCCGCCAACAGATTAAAGTCCCACATCGAAACCTTTCCCGTATACGTTCCGATATGTTGGACGTATCTTTCCCCGGTATATCTAAAAGTGCCGTCACTCTTTACAATGAAAGTAAAGATTGGGCAGGTACCACGACAGCCGTCTCGTTCGATACCTATTTCCGTTATGTGTGGACCAAGCGCCTCGGCTTCCTCCGGTGTTAAAACCTTTAATATTTCGAACTTCGTCGGCTGATAATCTCCATGAACTTTATTATAAAAGTCACGTAGCTCGCCCGTATGACCTGTAGACGTCCAGATTGTGGCGAAGAAAAACAGGGTTAAACTACCCAATCTCTTGCTATTCATATCTCCTCTACGGCTTTTACTCCGGCGTATCCTTCGCCTCGTCGGCGACCTGCCTCAGCAGATCCTTCAATTTTCCCTTGTGCATGAATTCCCAGGTGCCGAGGAATTCGATGTCGTCGACGAGCCACTTCCCATCCTCGCGGACGAGGTAAATGCGGTCCTGCCATGCGGTTTTTGAGTTGTCGCGCTTGTCCGTGTAGGTCAGATCGACCCCGCACGACGCGGAATCGTTCTCGACCTTGCACGCGCCGAGCGTATACGCGTCGGCGCCTTCGAACAGCGAGGTGAACAAATCGCCCTCGACGAGCGGCGGCGACTCGCCTTTCGTCTCCTTGGCGTACGTCGCCTCAGCGACGGCGGCGTCGTTCAGAAGATCGCTCAGCTCCGCGGAAATCAGCGGCTGCAATTGCTCGCGCAGCTTGTCGTTGGGGACGCCGGCAGGATGGGTTTTAAGATACAAATTGTAGAACGCGGCGGCGGAATCGCGTAGTGCCTTTTCATCGCCACCGCGCGAGCATGCGGCGATAACAACAGCGAGCGACAGAATCAATCCGACTTTCCACCCCGCGGCCACAAACGTAGTCCTCACACGGTCGGAGGCTCTTTGCCTTCCTTGATCACCTGGTTGAGCACCTCTTTCAAGCGGCCTTTATGCATGAACTGCTTATCGCCGAAGTACTCGATGTCGTCGACGACCCAGCGGTCGCCTTCGCGCACCAGAAAGACGCGGTCTTTCCACGTGAGCTTGTCATGGTTGCTATTCTGCACGCTCGTCAGGTCGATCACGCACATGGCAGAGGCGCTCTCGATATCGCAGCGGTCGATCTGGTACGAGAGCGCCCCCTCGTCGACGGAGGTGAAGACGTCGCCTTCGAGCCGCGGCGGCGCCGGGCTGTCGGGCTCACGCGAAGTGTCTTCGACCGTCGCGGCCTCATCGAGGAGACCCGCCAAACTGGAGGAAACGACCTTTTTGAAATCCACCAGCTGCGCCTTCGTGGGAACGCCGGATGGGCGGACCTTCAGATAGGTATCGTAAAAATTCCGCACCGCGCTTTTCACTTTGCGCTCGTCGCCTCGCGAGCAGCCGGCGACCGCCGCGACGAGAAGCGCGGCGCACGCGAGCCTCCACGCGAACGCGAAACCGGGCTTGCCCATCATCAT
>DASWZY010000466.1:0-3379 GCA_036407055.1 Binatia bacterium | reverse complement strand
CGAGATGGAGCCCGACCTGGGCGAGATCTGCGGCGAATGCAAGGCGAAGCAGCTGCGCATCAAGGTGCACTGAGCTACGGCGCAACTTCGACTGTGCACACGCGGTTGTCGCCTGAAATCAGTCGAATCTTCGTTTGCAGGAACCGGCCGATCGTCGCGATATTCGTATGCGTGTGGCGCGTCGGCGGCAACGTCGTAAAGACGCCGCCTTTGGCGAGCGCCAGCGGCAACAGCAATTGATCGGCCAAGTGCTCGCCGACTGCGACGTTCGCGGCAAGATAGCGCCTGGCTTCGCCTACCGCGCCTTCTGCGACGGCTTCGGCCGTAACGCCGCGCGAGCCGAATCCCGTGAACACCTCGGTGATATTGTCGCTCTCGACCTCGAGGAAAAGAACGTTGCCGGGGCCGCGCGAGCGGATTTCTTCGACGGCGAAGCAGGACTTCTCCCAGGAAAGGCGCTGCGCGGTTAAAGCGAGCTCGCGCTCGCCGATGCGGCGCGGCAGGTTGGCGACGATCGCACGCGCCGCGCGCCGCTTTGAGGCCCCGCGTTGAATCAATTCGAGCGGTCTCAGCGCCGCCGCAGGTTCTATGGCGACTTTCACCATGCCGCCGCCCGCCGGATGAAAGCCGGCGGCGAGAAGCTCCGTGCGCACGCGCGCGCCGATGCGATGAATCAACGGAAGATAGGCGCGCTCGACAAAGTCGTAGGGCGGCGCCGCGCTGTTGTGCGTACCGCCTTCGAGCACAAGGGTGCTGGGCTTCGGGGCGAGCATGAGCACCGGAAGCACGGTCTGCAATACCAGCATCGCGCTGCCCGCGCTGCCGACGGCGAACTTGTACTCTCCAGCGGCGACGGCGCCGGGCGTGAACGCGAGCTCGAGCGAGCCGAGTTCGTCGCCGTCAACCTGAGCGCTTGCCACCGCCGCCGCGGCTTTCACCGCGGCGCGATGCTGGCGCAAGAGACCCGGCCGCTGCCTTCCGCCGCGGATGTTCTCGATGCGGAAAGGCGTTCCCGTGTGAAGGCTCAGCGTCAGGGCCGTACGGAGGATCTGCCCGCCGCCCTCGTTTTCCGAGCCGTCGATCGTGATCATCTTCACCCCTTCACGCACACGACCTGTCGCAGCGTGTGCACGACCTCGACGAGATCCTTCTGCGCCTGCATAACGGCGTCAATCGGTTTATACGCGCCGGGCGTCTCGTCGATCACGCCGGCATCCTTACGGCACTCGATTCCTTCCGTCGCCCGCGCGTGGTCGTCGAGCGTAAAGCGCCGGCGCGCCTCGGCGCGCGACATGGCGCGCCCGGCGCCGTGGCTGCAGCTCTGAAAGCTCTCTTCGTTGCCGAGCCCGCGCACGATGTACGATCGCGCGCCCATGCTGCCGGGAATGATGCCCATGTCGCCCGCTCCGGCGCGCACTGCGCCCTTTCGCGTGACGAAGACCTTCGCTCCAAAATGGTTTTCCACAGCGACGTAATTATGGTGGCAGTTGACGACCTCTTCGGTCGTGTCGAAAGGCGGCAGCCGGCCGCTTCCCTTCAGGGCGCGGATTATATTCTCCATCATGAGCCGGCGGTTGGTCATGGCGAAGTCCTGCGCCCAGTGAACCGCCCGCACGTAATCGATGAAATGATCGGTGCCCTCGGGAAAATAGCCCAGGTTTTCGTCGGGCAAATTGATGAACCATTTGCGCATGTCTTTCTTCGCAAGCTCGATAAAGTAGCTGCCGATGCGGTTGCCGACGCCGCGCGAGCCGCTGTGCAGCATGATCCAGACCGCGTCGCGCGTGTCGAGGCAGAGCTCGATAAAATGATGCAATTAGGGTCAGGCTTTCTATTCTTGACAATCCACTTTCCTATCTGATATTTCGCCGTGCATGGCGCGACGTCCGAGGCTCCACTCACCGGGATTGCTCTACCACGTCATCGTTCGCGGCAATCACCGGCGCAAGACCTTTCTTGATGATCGCGACTATCAAGTCTACCTGGAGCGGCTGGCGCATTATCACCTGCGCTGCGGCGTGCGCATCTATGCCTATTGCCTGATGCCGAACCATGTGCATTTGCTGGCCGAGGTCTCCAGCACGCCGCTGTCGAAATTCATGCAGGGTGTCCAGCAAAGCTTCACGCAGTATTTCAATCGGCGCCATCGCAAGAACGGGCACCTGTTCCAAGGGCGCTATCACGCCATCGTCTGCGACAAGGACGAGTATCTTTTGACGCTCGTCCGCTACATCCATTTAAATCCGGTAAGGGCCAAGCTTGTCCGTAAACCCGAGGCGTTTCGCTACAGCGGCCATCGGGAATATTGCGGGATGGACGGAGAGAAGGTCGTCGAAACCTCGCTCGTGCGGAAACTTCTCGGCGGAACCAGCGGCTACCGTCGTTTTGTCATGGACGGCATCGAAGAAGGGCACAAAGACGAATACTACGAGCTCGACGATCAGCGGTTTCTCGGACCGGAAGACTTCGCGGAGAAAATCATCGATAAAGAGGAGCCGAGCCGGCCTATGCGGCGAAAACCGCTAGCGGCCTCGGCGGCGCGGATCGCTCAAGCCTTATCACTCGAGCCGAAGATACTGAGAACACCGGATCGGAGCTGGAAGATATCCCGAGCGCGGGCGATCGCGGCCTATATTTTGGTGAGAAGACTCGGTTACCGTTTGACCGATGTGTCCGCGGCGCTCGGCCGCGACGCCGCAACCGTGAGCGCGCTCCTTTCGCGACTCGCCGTCCGGATGGAGCGCGATGCCGAGCTCACGCGTCGAGTGGAGCGGCTGGGCAAAGATTGTCAAGAATAGAAAGTCTGAGCTGACCCGGGTTTGACGGACACCTGAAATACTAGTGCAGAACTTATTTCAATCGCGACAATTCTGGCTAGCTCTTTTATCGCTCGTCTTCGGGATTTTTTTGGGTATGTTAATTTTTAAAGGCTCGACTGGCGCAATCGTCGCGGGCTCACTGTTTGCTCTATTTATCGGCATCTCAATAATAACATACAAGTTCTATTCTACGCGCAATGGGTCAACTTCCGAGAAAGAGGCTCAGAAAGTAGGGCCTAGGCAGGTAATTATGGCAATCCCACTAATCGTCGGTACTGTCCCGATCTTATATTTTCTGCGTACCAATCAAATGAATTATGTTACGGCGACTTGTGTCGTGACATTGGCGCTTGCCTAAGTTTATATCTTTTCCTTAAAAAGCGGGGAAATGGATAGCGTGTCAAGCGACGCACCTCTCTTTCCAGGGAGTGGGAGTAGGGGGCATATTCCGAGCACATGGAATACTCAGGGGACATAATACTAAGAATCGGGCTTCCATAAGCGTACTCCGCGTTCCGCCTTGTTCACCTATACACGCCTGCTTTAAGCAAAACCGCTAG
>DASWZY010000465.1:0-6857 GCA_036407055.1 Binatia bacterium | reverse complement strand
TTTCTTTTCTGCGTGCTCTGGCTGATGGATCGCGCGGGAACGTACTGGTGGTTCTGGGTGTTTGTTTTCATCGTCGCGTTCCAGCTTGTGATGGTGATCGTATTCCCGACGCTGATCGCGCCGCTGTTCAACAAGTTCGAGCCGCTGAAGGAAGGCGAATTCAAAGACCGCATCCTCGCGATGGCGGCCAAAATCGGCTTCAAGACCGGCGGCATCTTCACCATGGACGGCTCGCGCCGCTCGGCGCACTCGAACGCCTATTTCACCGGCCTCGGGAAAGCGAAGCGCATCGTGCTCTTCGACACGCTCGCCGAGCAGATGACGACCGACCAGGGCGTCGCCGTGCTCGCGCACGAGATGGGCCACTACAAGATGAAGCACATCCGGCGCATGCTCGTGCTGCGCTCGCTATTTCTCCTCGCCGGCCTCTACGTGCTCAGCCTGCTCGTCGATTACCCGCCCTTCTTCCAGGCGTTCGGCTTCGACGCGCCGTCGAATCACGCGGCGCTTGTGCTCTTTAGCCTGCTCGCCGGTCCGGCGACGTTTTATTTGACGCCGCTGATGAATTATTTCTCACGCAAGCACGAGTACGAGGCTGATCTTTTCGCCGCGCGCGCGATCGGCGAGTCGAAGCCGATGGAGGAGGCGCTGATCAAGCTCACCGTCGACAATCTCTCCAACCTAACGCCGCATCCGTGGTACTCGGCTTATCATTATTCGCATCCGACCACGGCGGAGCGCATCGGCGCGATGCGGGATCACTTATGAGTGCACGCAAAAAGCTCCGCGAGCTGCTCGCGCGCAAAAAATTACTGCTCGCGGCCGGCTGCTTCGACGGCCTCTCGGCGCGTCTCGTCGAGGAAGCCGGCTTTGAGGCGGTGTATCTCTCCGGCGGTGCGGTCGCGCGCAGCGCGGCGCTGCCCGATCTGGGACTCATGACGATGTCGGAGGTGATCGAGCGCGCGCGCCAGGTGACGAGCGCGGTGAAAATCCCCGTCATCGCCGACGCCGACACCGGGTACGGCAACGCGGTCAGCGTCGTGCGCACGGTGCGCGAGTTCGAGCGCGCCGGCGTCGCCGCGATCCACATCGAGGACCAGGTGGCGCCCAAGCGCTGCGGCCATCTCGACGGCAAGGAAGTGATTCCGCAGGCGGAGATGGAAGCTAAAATCCGCGCCGCGCTGCAGGCGCGGGGCGATCCCGATTTCATCGTCATCGCGCGCACGGACGCGCGGGCTGTGCATGGAATCGACGACGCGATCGCGCGCGCCCGCGCATTCGCCAAGCTCGGCGCCGATGCCGCCTTCGTCGAGGCGGCGGAATCCGAAAATGAGCTGGAGAAAATCGCGCGCGAGCTGAAAGACGTTCCTTTGATCGTCAACATGACGCGCGGCGGCAAGACGCCGCTGCTGCCCGCGAAGCGCTTGGAAGCGATGGGCTACCGCGTCGCGATCTATCCGTCCGACACCCAGCGCGCCGCGATGAAGGCGATGCAGGAAACCCTCGCCGTCTTGAAACGCGACGGCTCGACCGACGCGATGGACGACAAGATGGTCTCGTTCAGGGAGAGAGATCGGATTGCGGGGTTGGAGGAGTGGGAGAAGATCGAGAAGGATTATCTCCCGCGCCGCCGCTAATCTTCCTTTAATTCGCTCAACGTTCGTTGCTTAGCCGGTCTCCCCTGCGCTATCCTGCGGCCGATGGCGCCCTGCGACACCTCCGAAGCCGCGCGCTGGCTGACGCAAGACGCGCGTACGACGACTCTGCCGGAAGACATTCTCGGGCAGCTTTGCGAGCGCATGATCGCCGGCGGCGTCCCGCTCGCCGGATGTGCGGTCTTCATCCAGACGCTGCACCCCGAGCTTTTCGGCCGCTGCTTCATCTGGCGGCAGGGGTTCGGGCCGACCGTTCTCGAATTTCCTTACGAAAGTCGCGAGAGCATCGCGCTCCAGCGCTCCGTCGAGGCGGGCATTCGCCCGAGCGATAGAATCGTGAGTCTCGATCCCGAGCAGGCGGACTCTTGTCTTGGCCTGCAAGTCTTTCGCGATCTCCGCGTTCCCGACGTCAAGACTTTCGTCGCGACGCCGATCGTCTTCTCCGACGGCGAGATGCATCTCGCCATCTGGACGACGCGCCGGCCCGGCGGCTTTAGCGGCGAGCAGAAGCGCGGCATCGAAAACATCGTCGGGCCGCTGTCGCGCTTCTCCGAGATTTACGCGCTGAGGCGCCGCGCCGCGGTACTGCTCGACACGTATGTCGGCCGGGCGAGCGGCCAGCGCATTCTGGCCGGGCAGATCCGCCGCGGCCACACCGAGGCGCTGCACGCGGCGATCTGGCTGTCGGACATGCGCGGCTTCACCGAGCTCGCGGACAGCATCGCGCCGCACACGCTGATCGATTTGCTCAACCGCTACTTCGACTGCCAGGTGCCGGCGATCGCGCGCCGGGGCGGCGAGGTGCTGAAGTTCATGGGCGACGGCATGCTCGCCGTCTTTCCGATCAGCGAGAGCGACGGCGACGCAAAAACCGTCTGCAACGAGGCGCTGGCGGCGGCCTACGAAGCGCGCGCGCAGATCCTCGCGATGGAGCGCGGGCTCGATGGAGGGCGCACGGGAATGCGCTTCGGCGTCGCGCTGCATCTCGGCAGCGTCCTGTACGGCAACATCGGCGGTGAGCGCCGGCTTGACTTCACCTGTATCGGCCCGGCGGTCAATCTCGCGGCGCGCATCGAGAAGCTGACCGGCCGCCTCGGCCGCACGATCCTCGCCTCGACCGCGTTTGCCTCCGCCTGTGAAGAGCCTATGGTCGCCGTCGGCGAGTTCGAGCTCGCCGGCTTCATCCGTCCG
Source organism: Binatia bacterium (assembly GCA_036407055.1). Taxonomy (GTDB): domain Bacteria; phylum Desulfobacterota; class Binatia; order UBA9968; family UBA9968; genus JAJPJQ01. The sequence goes on along the minus strand of DASWZY010000465.1, from coordinate 4,011 downwards.
CAGAAGGTGTTCGGCGTTCCCGACGAGATAGGTTGAACGCCATTGCCCGCGTATTGATTTCGCTTTTCATCTTCGCCAGAATCGCTTTGATCCGGCAACCATCCCGATCGAGGAGGATAACGATGCGCGCGCAGGGCCTCGGCATATTTTTGATTATTTCATTAGCTGCTTGTGCTCCCACTTCGACGTCCGAGCGGCATGACCACGGCGGCGGTGGTGAGCGGCGAGCGTCCGGCGATCTCTATCCCGGCCTCGGCAATTATCACCATCCGATCACGACCAGGAGCGCCGAGGCGCAAACCTACTTCGACCAGGGCCTGACGCTGCTCTATGGCTTCAACCACGACGAGGCCGCGAAATATTTCGAGCGTGCCGCCAATGCCGACCCCGAGGCGGCGATGCCGTACTGGGGGCTGGCGCTCGCGGTCGGCCCCAACTACAACGACACCGATGTCGACGCGGCGCGGGCGAAGCGGACCTACGAGGCGGTGCGCGCGGCGGCGGCGCGCGCCCCCAAGGCGAGCGCGGCCGAGCAGGATTACATCCGCGCGCTGACGAAGCGTTACCAATCCGCCAATCCGAAATCCGACTGGAAGAAGCAGCATCTGGAGTACAGCAACGCGATGCGCTCCCTGATGAAGAAATATCCCGACGACCTCGACGCCGCGACGATGTTCGCTGAGAGCCTGATGATGCTGAGGCCGTGGCAGCTCTGGACCGCCGACGGCAAGCCTGCGCCGAACACGCTCGAGCTGGTCGCGGTGCTCGAATCGGTCATGAAGCGCAACCCGGACCACCCCGGCGCGAACCATTTCTATATCCACGCGGTCGAGGCCTCGCCCAACCTCGAGCGCGCGATCCCGAGCGCCGTGCGTCTCATGGGCCTGGTGCCCGGCGCGGGCCATCTCGTGCACATGCCCGGCCATATTTTTCTCCAGACCGGCGATTACGACCTCGCCGCGCTGACCAACGAGAAGGCGGCGGCGGCCGACAAGGCGTTCGTCACGCGCACCGGCGCGACCGGCGTCTATCCCCTCATGTACTGGACGCACAATTTGCATTTCATCGCCTTCGCACGCGCGCAGCAGGGACGCTACGAGGACGCGCGCGAAGCGGCGGAGGAGATGACGCGGAACGTCGCCGACCACGATCTGCACATGCAGATGCTCGAAGGCTTTCACCTCTATCCGTTGATGATCGAGCTGCGCTTCCTGCGCTGGGACGATATTCTCAAAGCTCCCGAGCCGCGCGCCGAGCGCAAGCTCTCGCGGCCGTTCTGGCGCTATACGCGTGCGATGGCGCTCATCGGTAAAGGACAAATAAATGAGGCGGCGAAGGAGCGCGGCGAGTTCGAAGCGCTGCGCAAAGCGGTGCCGCACGACTCGCGCTACATGATCAACAATAAATCGGTAGACATCCTCGCGTTTGCCGCCGCGACGCTGGACGCGAAGCTCGCGTGGGCGCGCGGCGACAGGGAGCGCGCGATTCAGGGCTGGCGCCAAGCGGTGAAGCTCCAGGGCGGGCTTCAGTACGACGAGCCGCCGCCGTGGTTCTGCAGCGCGCGCCAGTCGCTCGGCGCCGCGCTGCTCCAAACCGGCCGGTCGAAGGAAGCCGAAACGGTGTTTCGCGAGGCGCTCGCAAAGCAACCGCGCGAGGGGCGTCTGCTCTTCGGCCTGTGGCTAAGCTTGAAAGCCGAGCGGCGCGACAGCGAAGCGGCGCTCGTCGAGCAGCAGTTCCGGGCCGCGTGGAAGGATGCGACCGTGAACCTGCGCATCGAAGATCTGTGAAAATCACGTGAAAAATCCACGCGGCGCCGCGAATGGGCGGCGCCGCGTGTTGATTTCAGCGCGCTTCTCCTCCAGACTTTAATTGTTCCCGCCTTCGGTCTTCTTCGAGGTGCACCCATGAAGCTTTATTTCAATCCGCAGAGCCGCGCCGTGATCGCGAAATGGATGCTCGACGAGTGCGGCGCCGAGTACGAGCTCGCGCCGATCGACTTCGCCAAGGGCGAGCACAAGTCCCCGGAATACTTGCAGATCAACCCTGCCGGGAAGCTGCCCGCGCTCGTCGACGGCGAGACGAATGTCTTCGAGACAGCGGCGATCTGCCTCTACCTTGCCGAAAAATTCCCCGCCTCGAACCTCGCGCCGAAAATCAATGACCCGAGACGGGGGCGGTATCTCTCGCTGATGGTGTATTCCACCGCTCAGGTCGAGCCGTCGCTCGGCGACAAAGTCTTAAAGCTGGATGTCGACGTCCATCGTGGCTGGAGCGATTTCGACGCCGTCCAGGACGTGATCGAGCGCGAGCTGGGCGACGGACCGTATCTTTTCCGCGATTGGTTCACCGCCGCCGACGTGATGATCGGCTCGATGTTGATCTGGCAGCGCTTTTTGAATGTCGGCCAGCAGCGGCCGAAGCTCGCGGCGTACACGGATCGGCTGCTCGCGCGCCCCAAGGCGATCAGGCTCGGCAGCTAGCCGAAAATTTTCCTATGACTTACCCCAACACCGCCGCAGCGCGTGCCGCGAGCGCGCCCGTGAAAGCCGGCGCTGACGCGCGCTCCGTGATCGCGATCGCCGGACTCACGAAGACCTACGCTTCGGGATTCCCGGCGCTCAAGAAAATCGACCTCGACATCCGCAAGGGCGAGATTTTCGCGCTGCTCGGCCCCAACGGCGCGGGTAAGACGACGCTCATCAGCATCGTCTGCGGTATCGTCACACCCAGCGGCGGCACCGTGCTGGTCGACGGCCGCGACATCATTCGCGACTACCGCGCGGCGCGGTCGAAGATCGGCCTCGTCCCGCAGGAGCTCACGACCGACATGTTCGAGACCGTCTGGGCGACGGTCAATTTCAGCCGCCGCCTTTTCGGCCGCGGCCCCGACCCGGCGCACATCGAGCGCGTGCTCCGCGGCCTGTCGCTGTGGGAGAAGCGCAAAAGCAAGATTATGACGCTCTCCGGCGGGATGAAGCGGCGCGTCCTGATCGCCAAGGCGCTGGCGCACGAGCCGGAGATATTATTTCTCGACGAGCCGACGGCCGGCGTCGACGTCGAGCTCAGGCGCGACATGTGGGCGCTCGTGCGCGAGCTGCGCGCCAAAGGCGTGACGATCATTTTGACGACGCACTACATCGACGAGGCGGAGGAAATGGCAGACCGCATCGGCGTCGTGCACCGCGGCGAGCTAATCGTTGTCGAGGAGAAAAACAAGCTGATGAAGCAGCTCGGCAAGAAGCAGCTCACGTTCCATCTGCACGCGCCGCTCGCTTCGGTGCCGCCGGAGCTGTCCGACTGGCGCCTCGTGTTGAAAGACGGCGGCCGCGAGCTGGAATACACCTTCGACGGCAACGAAGAGGCCGGCATCCCCGAGCTTGTGCGCCGCGTCGCGGAGCTCGGCATCGGCTTCAAGGATCTCGAGACGCGCCAGAGCTCGCTGGAGGATATTTTCGTTAGCCTCGTGAGCGACCGGAAATGAATTCGATAGCGAATTATACGACGTTCAACGGCCACGCCGTCGCCGCGATCTATAAGTTCGAGATGGCGCGCGCGCTGCGCACGCTGCTGCAGAGCGTGGTCACCCCGGTGATCACGACGTCGCTCTATTTCGTCGTTTTCGGCGCGGCGATCGGTCCGCGCATGGTCCAGGTCGGCGGCGTGTCGTACGGCGCCTTCATCGTGCCGGGATTGATGATGCTCTCGCTGCTCACGCAGAGCATCATGAATGCTTCGTTCGGCATTTATTTTCCCAAGTTCACAGGCACGATCTACGAGATCCTGTCGGCGCCGATATCGGCTTTCGAGATCGTCGTCGGCTACGTCGGCGCCGCCGCGACGAAATCGATCGTGCTCGGGCTCGTGATCCTCGCGACGGCGGCCCTGTTCGTGCCGATTCAGATACTGCATCCGTTCTGGATGATCGCGTTCCTCGTGCTGACCGCCGCGGCGTTCAGCCTGTTCGGCTTCATCATCGGCCTGTGGGCCGACGGCTTCGAGAAGCTGCAGTTC
>DASWZY010000464.1:0-1732 GCA_036407055.1 Binatia bacterium | reverse complement strand
CGGAAACGCGCGCGTCGCGCCCTTGCGGTGCACGCAGAGGCGGCGCTTCTTGCCGTCGACGACGTGATCCTCCATCTTCGCGATGTTGTGGCAGACGTCGTAGACGAGCGAGAAGCCGAGCGCCGCCGGCGAGATATCGAGAGCTTTCAAGAACGCTTTTTCGGCGAGGCTCATGATCACCTGGCGGTTGACCCAGGCGTAGTTCGCCGCCGCCGCCATCGCCGCGAGATAATCCTGCCCTTCGGGCGAGCGGATCGGCGTCGCGGCGAGCTGGCGGTCGGGAAGGCGGATGTCGTATTTCGCCATGGCGTTATTCATCACGCGGAGAAAATCCTCGCACGTTTGATATCCCAGGCCGCGCGAGCCGCTGTGGATCAGAACGACGACCTGGCCCTCGAAGACACCGAGCGCGTTCGCGACCTGCGGCGCGTAGATTTGATCGACGCGCCCGATCTCGAGGAAATGATTGCCCGAGCCGAGCGTGCCGACCTGCTTGAGGCCGCGCTCGAGCGCGCGCTCGCTGATCAATTCGGCGTCGGCGCCCGCGAGACATCCGCCCTCTTCGGTGTGCTCCAGATCTTCGGCGCGGCCGTAGCCGTGCGCGACCGCCCACTTCGCGCCGTCGCGCAGCAGGCGCTTTTCCGCGTCTTTCGTGAGCTTGGGAATCGCGCCCTCGCCGCCGATCCCGGAGGGAATCGCCGCAAACAGCGCCTCGACGATGTGAGGAATTAGCTCTCGGAGTTCCTCGAAGACCAGACCGGTCTTCACTAGGCGGACGCCTCAATTGATGTCGTAGCCGACGCCGCCCGGCGAGACGACGCCCTGTTCGGCGTCCATTGCGGCGACCCCGCCGATCGGGAAACCGTAGCCCCAGTGGATGTCGGGCATCGCGAGCGAATAGCCGACAACGCCCGGCAGGTGAGCCACGTTCATCACCTGCTTGAGGCTGTTGTCTTCCTTGAGCACGGAAAAAAGTTTTTCCGTCGCATAGACACGTCCCGGCACTCGCATGCCGCCGGTGCGGGGGATTTCCCAGAGATAATCGTGAATGCGCTTGACGGGAATCGACTCGGACACCGAAACTGCACCTACTTATACGTCAAAGATCACGCGCGCGCGCCACGCGCCGCCTTCATGCCAGACTCTCAGATCGTGATAAGTGACGGCCTTGATTTCGGTATGAAAGCGATGTCGCGATAGATCGAGCGGCTCTCCTTTGACTGTACCATGCACGTGCTCGGCTTCAATGTGTGTGACGGCGCAGTCTTTTCCGAGAAAGCCGCGCAGATTGAAGGCCGCGAGCAGCTCGGAGAGCCACGCCTGAAGCAGTTCGTCCCAGCCGGCGCCGGACGCGGCGATGGAAATTTCTTCTTTCGCCTCGATGCCTGCGGGATCCACGATCAATGAATAAAATCCTTCGGCCGCGGCGGCGAACAGCTCGGCAGGCGTTGCGCCTTCGGCCTCGATGCCGAGGTCGGCGGTGTGATCGATCTCCCGGAAGCCGCGCCGCGGCTCAGCCACGGCCGTTCTCGTCTTCGCGCTGTGTGATCAGCGGCACGATCGCGTCACGGATCGCCTTCTCGCTAACCTCGCCGAATTTTTCCTTGAAGCGGGCGACGGGAATGACGGCCTTCGCCATCGCGCGGTGCCCGCCGGCGCTGCCGATGTCGTCGTACAATCGCTTCATGATGTCGCCCGCGCTTTTTACGTAGCCGACGTTGCGCGCCGAGAT
>DASWZY010000463.1:0-4381 GCA_036407055.1 Binatia bacterium | reverse complement strand
CGGAAACGCGCGCGTCGCGCCCTTGCGGTGCACGCAGAGGCGGCGCTTCTTGCCGTCGACGACGTGATCCTCCATCTTCGCGATGTTGTGGCAGACGTCGTAGACGAGCGAGAAGCCGAGCGCCGCCGGCGAGATATCGAGCGCTTTCAAGAACGCTTTTTCGGCGAGGCTCATGATCACCTGGCGGTTGACCCAGGCGTAGTTCGCCGCCGCCGCCATCGCCGCGAGATAATCCTGCCCTTCGGGCGAGCGGATCGGCGTCGACGCGAGCTGGCGGTCGGGAAGGCGGATGTCGTATTTCGCCATGGCATTATTCATCACGCGGAGAAAATCCTCGCACGTTTGATATCCCAGGCCGCGCGAGCCGCAGTGGATCAGAACGACGACCTGGCCCTCGAAGACGCCGAGCGCGTTCGCGACCTGCGGCGCGTAGATTTCGTCGACGCGCCCGATCTCGAGGAAATGATTGCCCGAGCCCAGCGTGCCGACCTGCTTGAGGCCGCGCTCGAGCGCGCGCTCGCCGATCAATTCGGCGTCGGCGCCCGCGAGGCAGCCGCCCTCCTCGGTGTGCTCCAGGTCTTCCGCGCGGCCGAAGCCGTGCGCGACCGCCCACTTCGCGCCGTCGCGCAGCAGGCGTTTTTCCTCATCTTTCGTGAGCTTCGGAATCGCCCCCTCGCCGCCGACGCCGGAGGGAATCGCCGCGAACAGGGCCTCGACGATGCGCGGAGTCAGCTCTCGAATGTCATCGAAGACCAGACCGGTCTTCACCAGGCGGACGCCTCAATTGATGTCGTAGCCGACGCCGCCGGGCGAGACGACGCCTTGTTCGGCGTCCATCGCGGCGACCCCGCCGATCGGAAAGCCGTAGCCCCAGTGGATGTCGGGCATCGCAAGCGAATAGCCGACGATGCCCGGCAGGTGGGCCACGTTCATCACCTGCTTGAGGCTGTTGTCTTCCTTAAGGACGGAAAAAAGCTTCTCCGTCGCGTAGACGCGTCCCGGAACCTGCATGCCGCCGGTGCGGGGAATCTCCCAGAGATAATCGCTGAGGCGGTTGATTTTGATTCCGTCGGGCATGAAGAATGCTTCGACAAGCTCAGCACGAACGGAGTGCGGTTCTTTATCCCGTTCGCCCTAAGCCTGTCGAAGGGCTCCGAGATTTTCTATACGTCAAAGATCACGCGCGCGCGCCACGCGCCGCCTTCCTGCCAGACTTTCAGCTCGTGATAAGTGACAGCCTTGATCTCGGTATGGAAGCGATGGCGCGTTAGATCGAGCGGCTCACCTTTGACTGTACCATGCACGCGGTTGGCTTCAATGCGGGTTACCGCGCAGTCTTTTCCGATAAAGCCGCGCAGATTGAACTCTGCGAGCAGCTCGGAGAGCCACGATTGAAGCAGCTCGTCCCACGCGCCGCCCGATGCTTCGATGTCGATTTCCTGCTTCGGCTCGATGCTGACGGGATCGGCGATCAGCGAGTAGAATCCCTCGGCCGCGGCGGCGAACAGCTCCGTGGGCGTTGCGCCTTCGGCCTCGATGCCGAGGTCGGCGGTGTGCTCGATCTCGTGAAAGCCGCGCCGCGGCGGCTCAGCCACGGCCGTTCTCGTCTTCGCGCTGCGTGATCAGCGGCACGATCGCGTCGCGGATCGCTTTCTCGCTGACCTCGCCGAATTTTTCCTTAAAGCGGGCGACCGGGATGACCGCCTTCGCCATCGCGCGATGGCCGCCGGCGCTGCCGATGTCGTCGTAGAGGCGCTTCATGATGTCGCCGGCGCTTTTTACGTAGCCGACATTGCGCGCCGAGATGACGACCCGGTTGTCGGAAAGCCCGGAGACGATGCCCCACTCGACGCCCTCGATCTGGAGTGAGAACTCCGCCATCTGCGGGATTACGTCTTCGCGCTTGACCTCGCCCATGTGAATCACCGCGACGCCGTCCTCGAGCTGTAATTTGCTGAGCGCGCGCCCGAGCGCCTCCAAATCCTCGCGCGGCAGCGCGGGGCGCTCCATTTTTGCGATGAGGGCGCGGTTGGCGAACGGATAGAGAAAGCTAAACGCCTCGACGTCGATCATATGGCTGCCGCGCTCGAGAAAGAGCGTGTCGGTCTTGATGCCGTAGAGCAGCGCGGTGGCGAGCCGCTGCGAAGGCTCCATGCCGGCGGCGCGGAGATAGTCGGTGAAGATGGTCGAGGTCGCGCCGTAGTCGGTGCGGAGGTCGGCGAAGCGCGCGGTGAACGGCGCCCGCTTCGGATGATGGTCGACGACGAGGTCGACGCGGCCGAGCGGCTGCTCGAAGTAGGGCGGCTGCACGTCGACGAGCGCGAGCTTGGCGCCGTCGGCGTGGAGGTCGGTCGGGTTCACCCGCTCGATCTGAATTTCGAGCAGGCGGATCATCGCGAGATTCTCCGGCCGGGTGACCTCGCCGAAGGTGACGATCGGGGTGGTGGCGCGGTTTCGTCCCAGCAGCTCGCGCAGCGCGAGGGCGCTGCCGATCGCGTCGGGGTCGGGATCGTGCTGCAGCAAAATATTGATTTTATCCTTCTCGCGAAACAGGCCGCGGATGATCTCGACGCGCCGCCGGTTGACCGTGTCGAGAAGCTGCGGCGCGCAGAACTCGTCGAAGATATCTTCCAGCGGGAGCTGGCTCAGCAGCTTGTCTTTATGTCTGCCGATCGACTTTTTCCCCGAGGCGAGCGACAGGATGGAGGTATCCGGCCGCAGGCTGCGAATTTGGGTATAAACCCGCTCCCAAAGCTCGGTATCGCGGACGAAGAGAATCACCTGATCGGCGCGCTCCAGATGGGCCTTCTGATAGGTGGTTTCGCTGTCGAGCGGGCCGGCCTGGCTGCTGCCGCCGCGGCGGCGGATGCGCCTCGCCGCATCGGGCTCTTGCACCAGAAACAGGACCTCGCTCCTCTTCGTCGCGAGCTTGCGCATGAATTGAAAGAGCAGGTCGTCCTCACAAATTGCGAGGTATTTCACGAGGTTACCCCTATTCGGGAGGACCGGAAGCAGGCTGACGGGAAGGTCTGCGAAGGGCTCAACAAGGCGTTAACCTCTCCTTATCATTCCACCGCCGATTTTGCCACCGGCCTTGAACGCCGCCGCTGAGCAAGCTTATAAAGGGAATCGGAAGATTCAAGGGGGTAGATCCATGATCAACAGCGGCGAGCGAGGCTTCGGCCTGCCGAAATTCAGCGCGGCGGAGCGCGAGCGGCGCTGGGGCCGCGTGCGTGAATTGATGCGCGGCGCGGGGCTGGACGCCATTATCGGCTTTCCGAATCAGAGCCACTGGGACCAATTTCAAGCCGATATCCGCTATCTCACGCACATCGGCGGCCATCAGACCGAGGTCGCCGTCGTCTTTCCAATCTCCGGCGACGTGACCGCGTTCGTGCGCGGCGGCAACGAGGTCGAATGGTGGGGAATCGCGCAGGACTGGGTGAAAGACATCCGCCAGACGCGCCGCACTTGGGCGGACCCGGTGATCGAACGCATGAAGGAGCTGAAATTGGACCGCGCGCGCATCGGAGTCACCGGGCTTGCGGGTCTCCTGCGCGCGCCGGAGGGCACCGTCGTCACGGGTATGCTGGATAAAGCGAAAAAAGCTTTTTCCGGAGCGACATTCGAGAACGCGACCGAACTCTTGCAGGACGCGCGCTCGGTCAAAGGCAAGGAAGAAGTCGCATGGATCGAGCGCGCCGCCGGCATTCTCGACAAAGTCGCCGACGCGATTCTCGCCAAGGCGCGCGTCGGCGTCATGGAGAACGAAGTCGTCGCGGAGATCTGGCGCACGATCATCGCCAACGGCGGCGATTATCCGTCGATGACGCATTGGGGCGCCGGCAAGGGCGTGCCGTGGGCGTGCCGCATCTCGCCGCACCGCAAGCTCGAGGCCGGCGACATGATCAATACGGAATTGGAAGCGAAGTACGGCGGCTATATCGCGCAGACGATCCAGGCGGCGTGCCTGGGAAAAATCGCGCCCGATCTCAAGCGCGCCTTCGACGTGAGCGTCGAGATTTTCGACGATCTCGTCGCGTACATGAAGCCGGGCGCGACGTATCGCCAGGTGATCGCGCACTATCAGCAGCGCGTGCGCGAAGCCGGCTGCATCCCGAAGGGCATGCTGCTCCACGGCCGCGGCATCGGCGAGGACCGCCCGCAAGTGACCGGCGAGGCCGACGTCGGCTACACGACGGCGCAGTACACGATGCACCTCGACATCCCGCTCGTCGAAGGCAACGTCATGGTCTTGAAGCCCGGCGCGATGGTCTCCGACGCGCCCGATTCGATCCGCTGCGGCGACACCGTCGTGATCGAGGCGAAAGGCGCGCGGCGGTTGGGGAAGAGGAAGTTTACGTTTCCGGAGATCGGCTGA
>DASWZY010000462.1:0-3817 GCA_036407055.1 Binatia bacterium | reverse complement strand
CTTGAGGGCCGCCAGCGCGCCGGCCGCTCCGAATGCGGCGGTCCTTACCTCCACGCTCGACGGCAGGACCGTCAGCGTGATCTCGCTGACAGCGTCGGCGGCGGAAGATGCCTTCGCGGCGCCGCGGCTTGCGACTTCATCCATTACTTGAGGATTTAAGTCGTAGACTCTAAGCCGATAGCCTTTGTCGATGAGGCGCAGCGCGAGCGGCTTGCCCGCGTTGCCGAGTCCGATGACGCCGACGTTTTTCATTGAGATCTCTTTCTCAGAGCCTCTTCGGCGACCTTGTACATCGCTTTCACCTTGGCGGGGTCCTGGTTCTGCGACGCGCTCAGCATGAAATAGTCGACGCCCTTTTGCGGCACTCCCCAAGGCGGGAGGTCGTCCTTCGAGATGTCGGTGCGCAGCGAGTTCGTCTCGCTGTATTTTTGCCAGGCGGCCTGCCCTTCGCGCGACATGACCCAGTTGACGAAAAGTTTCGCCGCGTTCGGATGCGGCGCGCGGTTGAGCATCGCCATGCAGCAGGCGCCGCCGCCCATGATTTCGCCTTCCTTCAACGGGTGCGGCAAGAGATCGACGGGAAGGCCCTGCTGTTTGGCGCGCACGACCGGCTGCGCGCTGCCGATGTAAAATTGAATTTTTCCCTGGCCGAGCCAGTCGGTGCCCTGCTCGAGATGGCGCGTAATGAGAATATCGGTCTCGCTCAAAAGGCGCGTGATGAAGCGCGGGCCGAGCGCCGGCGAGTTGTAAAAAAATACGAACGTTTCGCCGCCGCCTCCGGCGGTCTGCGGGTCGAAGGTGCCGAGCTTGCCTTTGAATCTGGGCTTCAGGAGGTCCCACCACGATTGGACCTCGTTAGGGTCGAGAAGGCGCGTATTGTAGGAGCCGCGGCGCGTCCCGACCTCGCCGCTCAGCAGCACCGCGCTCTGGTTCTGCGCATCGGCGAACCAGAGCTTTTTCTGCCACCAGCCCGATTCGTCGTAAGTCTCCGGCAGAACGAGCTGGGGCCGCAGCCGCTCGAGCCCGCCGGCGGGAAAAACGACGAAGCTCGACGATCCGCCCATGAGCAGATCGGCGAGATATTTTCCCGCGCGCCGCTCGTTCAGAATCTTTTGCGTGAGGTCGGCGCCTTTACCCGGCTCGAAGCTGACCTTGACGCCGGGAAAGGATTTCTGAAACAGCTCCCACAGCGGCCGGTACATGGGATTGTGCGGACCGTAGATCGCAACTTCGCCCTCGCGCTTCGCCGCCTGGACGGTTTTTTCCCAGTCCTGTTTCCAGTCGTCCGCGGCGCGTGCAGAAGGTAAAATCGCGCAAAGAGACAGAAAGACAATTATTACGTGCGCGCTGCGCTGCATCGCTTTCAGTTTCACGGCGATTGCGTTACATTCGCCGCTCAACAGCCTTTACTTCGCGAACGTGCCTTCGTCAATGAGAAAAGTCCCCGCGCTCGAGCTTCGCAAGGTTTCCTACGCACTCGACGGGCGAAAAATTCTCGCCGCGGTCGACTGGACTGTCCGGCCCGGCGAGCACTGGGCGATTCTCGGCCCGAACGGCTCGGGAAAAACGACGCTGCTGCGCATCGCGTGCGGCTTTCTCTGGCCGAACGCCGGCGGAGAAGTGCGACGGAACGGCGAGACGCTCGTCAATCTGCCGGAACTCAGAAAGAGCATCGGCTGGGTGACCGCTTCGCTCGCCGCCGAGATCCCGCGGCGCGAGCCGGCGCTGCAAACCGTGGTATCCGGTAAATATGCCCAGATGGGACTTTTTTCCTGGCCGTGGGACAAGCCCACGCGGGGCGACTATAAGCGCGCCGAGCATTATCTCGCACAGATGGGAGCGTCGCGGCTGAAGAACCAGGAGTTCGGCACGTTGTCGCAAGGCGAGCAGCAGAAGGTGATGATCGCGCGCGCACGCATGACGCGGCCTTATCTCGTCCTGCTGGACGAGCCGTGCGCGGGCATGGATCCCGGCGCGCGGGAAAACTTTCTCGCAAGCCTGGAAAAGCTCGGCAGGCACAAGAAGGTGCCCGCGCTCGTCTACGTGACGCATCACATCGAAGAGATTCTGCCGATGTTCAAAAATATTTTGATCCTGAAAAACGGTCGCGTTCTCACGGCCGGCAAGACCGATGCGCTGCTGCGGAGAGAGACGTTGAGAAAGTTATACGGCGTCGACTTCGACATCGAGGTGAAGAAACAGCGCTACTGGCCGATCCCTCGATAACGATCCTTCCCGAATACTTTTAATGCTCCAACAGCTGAGGCAGATCGTCTTCGGCCCGAATCACCGGTGGTGGGCGCTCGGTGTCGCGGCGCTCGCGACCTTTATGGTGACGACGGACGCGGGGCTTTTGAGCATCAGCCTTCCTGTCATTCTCGCGGAGTTCAAGACCGATCTCGCGACCGGCGGCTGGCTGCCATTCGTGTACGCGCTCGTCACCGGGTCGCTGTATCTGCCGTGCGGCCGGCTCTCGGACGTCTTCGGGCGCAAACGCACATTGACCGCGGGTTTCGTGATTTACACGGCGACATCGCTCATGGCCGGGTTCTCGCAGACGATGGGGCAGGTGATTTTCTTTCGCGGCCTTCAGGCGGCGGGCAGCGCGTTGATGATGGCGAATACGTTCGCGCTCGTGACCGCGCTTTTCTCCTCGGCCGAGCGCGGCCGCGCGATGGGACTCTCCGGCGGCATGATTTCGGCGCTGGGCTTCGTTATGGGTCCCGCGCTCGGCGGCTTCATAACGTATACCTTCGGATGGCGGTCGGTATTTTACGTGAGCTGCTGCCTCGGGGTCGTCGGTCTCATCGGCGCGCGCTTCATACTGCTCGACGATCAGCCGGCGCGAGCGAAACGCGGCCAGCCTTTCGATTACGTCGGCACCGTCACGTTCGCCATTGGCCTGACGATGTTGCTGCTGGCGCTAACGGCAGGGCAGAAAGGCCTGTGGAATCATCCGCTCGTCCAGGCCGGCTTTCTCCTGGCGGCGCTTTTCATCGGCGGGTTCATTCTATGGGAGGCGCGGACGTCCCAACCGCTGCTCGACCTCGCACTTTTCCGCATTCGCCTGTTCGCCGCCGGCAACATCGCGCGCCTCTCGAGCTTCGTCAGCGTCAGCATGAATCAGCTGCTCATGCCGTTCTTCCTCCAGCTGGCGCTCGGGCTCGACACTTTTCAATCCGGCCTGTTGGTTGCGACGGCGTCGATCGGCCTCGGCGTGCTCTCGCCTTTTACCGGCTATTTGTCCGATCGCATCGGTGCACGGCTGCTTTCCTCGGCAGGTCTCACGTTGATGGCGCTTGCGTTTTATACCCTCGGCATGCTCGACCTCGACGCATCGCGTCTCGACGTCGCGCTCAGGCTGGGTTTTCTCGGCGTAGGCTTCGGACTATTCCAGACGCCCAACAACAACGCGCTCATGAGCTCGCTGCCGCCCGACCGGTTGGGCGTCGGCTCCTCGTTCCTCTCGATCGTGCGAAGCCTGGGACTCTCGGTCGGCGTCGCGACGGCGAGCGCGATCGTGAACGCGCAGCTCATCGCCGTCAGCGGCCGGACGTCGCTCGACGCGCTCGGAAAGACTGCCGCGGCGGAAAACAGCGCTGCGCTGCTGGCGGCGTTTCTTTCCGGATACCACTATGCTTGCTGGACTTCCGTCGCGATATGTCTCGTCGGCGCCGTCGCCGCGAGCCTGCGCGCTACGCGTCCGGGCCAAGATTAGACTGAAGCGCTTCCACCGACTCGCCGAGGCGCAAAAAAATCAGCCTGAAGCCGGCGACGTCTTTCCCGAGCGTCCGACGCACGGCTTCCGAGTAGATCG
>DASWZY010000461.1:0-8327 GCA_036407055.1 Binatia bacterium | reverse complement strand
GCATGATGCGGTTGTCGACGATGTCTTCGACTTTCAGCGCGCCGATCTTCGGATTGCTGGCCTTCAGTAGTCTTTGCAGGTTGCGCATGCCGTCGAGCGAAGGGAGCGGCTTGCGCTCGACGCCGCGCAGCAGGTCGGCGTAGGCGTCTTCGGCCGCCGCCGCGTCGATGCGCAGCCGGCGCATGAAAAGCTTCATGGTCGTCGGCTTGTTTTTCGCACCGCAGGCGAACGCCATCGCTTCGATTTCCGCCTTGAGATAATTCTCGACGACATCCTCGCGCTGGTGCAGGAAGGCCCGCTGCACGACGGTCGACTGGCTGACGAGCGGCTGTTTTAGCTCGGTGTAATCGGCGAGGATCGTCATGCCTTTTGCCTTCAGCAAGTTGGCGTAGAAAGTGTCGAGGAACGCGACGTCGACGGCGCCGGCGTCGAGCGCCTGCGCCTGGATGCTCTGATCGCCGAACGATTGCATGAGAATATTGTCGCGCTGCGGATCGATGCCGAAATGCTCGAACCACAACATCGCCCCCACCCATGTGCCGCCGCCGTAGCTGTTGATGGCGACCCGTTTGCCGCGCATATCCTCCGGCCGCTTGATTGTCGGCTTCACGACGACGTTGTAGGAGTTCCGCGCGGTGAACGTCGCGACCATTTTGAAATCGTGGCCGCCGGCGACGGCCGATAAAATCCCCGCGCCGGCCGTCCGGCCGATCTGAACATCACCGGCGGCGAGGCCGGTGACGAGCGGCGTCGCGCCGCGGACGAGCACGGGCTGCGAATCGAGACCGTACTTGGCGAAGAAACCCTGGTCCTGCGCGATCAGCAGCGGCATGATGCGCGCGGTCACCGCCGCGTAGGCGATAACGACCTTCGCCGGCGGCGCGGCAAAAACCGCCGACGACCCGAGTTGCAGCGCGACGAAGGTCAACAGCGCGAGAAAAAGTCCGCTTGAGCGGTGTCTGCGGTTCATGATTTAAGCGCTCGCCCGCGCCGCGCCCGCGCCGTTGAGCTTAAAATAATCTTTGCCGTTGTGGTACGCGATCTTTTCCTTAGTCGCGCGCGAGAGATCGGGATGCTTCCACAGGTATTCGAGATTCTTCGGGAACTCGCCGTCCCAGTGCGGAATATCCGACGCGTACAGGAAATGCCTGTCGCCGATGTAATCGATCGTCTGCGGCAGCAAGCGCTCCTCCGATTCCAGGCTGAAATAAATCGGCGACTCGCGCACGACCTCGCTCGGCTTTTTCTTCAAGTGCGGCGCCTCGAATTCGCCGCGCAGCTCCCAGTGCTCGTCCATGCGGTCGAGCCAGTACGGCAGCCAGGTCGCGCCGATCTCGAGGAACGCGATGCGAAGCTTGGGAAAGCGCACTGGCACGCCTTGAAAGATCATGCTGGTGAAATGGAGGAACATGCCGACGGGAAACGTATAGGTGTGCACCTCGGCGAAAGTGCGCAGCGCGCCGGCGCCGACCTCGTGCGAGGCGCTGCGGTTGCCGTGGATCGAGATCGGCACGTCGAGCCGCTGGGCTTCTTCGTAAATCGGATCGTACATTGGATCTCCGAGCGCGGTCGGCAAGCCCATCGATAAAAGCTCGAAGCTGATGATCCCCAGCTCCGTGACGGCGCGGCGCAATTCTTTCGCGGCCTCCTGCGGCTGCTTCAGCGGCAGCACGCCGACACAATGAATGCGGTCCGAGAGCGCGTTGTACTCTTTGGCGAAGTGATCGTTGGCGGCGCGGCACGCGGCGACGCAGAATTCCGGCTCGCGGAGCTTCGCGATGTTGCCGGAGCCGGTGGGAAAGAGCACCGCCTGCTCCATGTTGTATTCGTCCATTATTTTCAGCCAGGTCTCGACCTGCTGCGCTGGACTCATCCCGCGCTCGTAGCCGCGATAGCCGAGCGTATCGAAAAGCTCGGTGTCGAACGGCTGGTCCGACGGCCAGAGGCTCGTCTGGCGCCGGTTCCACGGCGCTTCCAAATATTTGCGGATGTCCTGCTGGCGCTCCAGCACATGTCCATCGGCATCGATCGTCGGCGGCCAATCAACCATGGGAGCCTCCTTGGAAGGGTATTTCGCGGTGGGCATCCTAGCACCGCGCCGGGATGTGTCAACCGGCGTCTATTGAGGTTCTGCGCCGCTTGGCATAGACGTTTATGGTCGCTTGCGTCCCGCATAAAATCAGGAGGTACGACGATGCTTAAACTTTATTTCAGCCCCGGCGCATGCTCGCTCGCGTCGCACATCGGTCTCGAAGAAAGCGGCGCGGCTTACGAGCTCGAGCCCGTCATGCTCGCGAAGAAACAGCAGCAGACGCCGGAGTATCTCAAGATCAATCCGCGCGGCAAGGTGCCGACGCTCAGCATCGACGGAAAATCTCTCGTCGAGAACACCGCGATTCTTACCTATATCGCGCGGCGCTTTCCCGAGAAAAAGCTGCTGCCGTCCGACGATGCCGAGGCGGCGCGCTGCATCGCGACGATGTGCTGGTTCTCCAGCATCGTGCATCCGTCGTACCAGCGCTCGCGTCGGCCGGAGCGTTTCGCCGCCGACCCGGCCGCGCACGAGTCGATCAAGGAGAACGGCAAAAAATCCTACTGGGAGAATTGCCAGGAGATCGATTCCATGATCCAGGGACACGACTGGGTCATGGGTAATCAGTACACCGTCGTCGATCCGTACGCTCTCGTCTTCTACGGCTGGGGCGTCAGCGGCGGCTTTCCGATGCAGGAGTTAAAAAATTACACGGCGTGGCGCGAGCGTATGATGCAGCGCCCGGCGGTGAAGAAAAGCGTGGAGATGGAGGCGAAGGTGGCGGGGTAACATCCAGAGTCGAAATTCCGAGACAGGAGGTTCGCATGGAAAATAATCGCCAATACGAAGTCGAGGTCCGCGACGTCGAATATCAGCGCATCGCAGGAAAACCGTGGCTGATTCGCCTGTATCAGCCGCGGGGCGACGGCCCCTTTCCGGCGATCATCGACGTGCACGGCGGCGCGTGGCACAACGGCGACCGCACCAACAACGGCGGCGTCGATCAGGCGCTCGCCGAGCGCGGCATCGTCGTCGCGGCGATCGATTTTCGCCAGCCGCCGGAGGCGGGCTATCCGGCGTCGGTCTGCGACATCAATCTCGCGACGCGCTGGCTCAAAGCGCATGCGCGCGAATTGCACGCGAGCAACAGCGTCGGCGCGTTCGGCAATTCCAGCGGCGGCCATCAGATCGTGCTGAGCGCGATCCGCGCGCGCCACCCGGCTTACACTTCCTTACCGCTTCCAGGCCACCCTGACGTCGACGCATCGCTCAAGTACGTCTTCGCTGCGTGGCCGGTCATCGATCCGCTCTATCGCTACAACTACGCGAAGGAGTTCAAGCGCGAGGAACTGGTGAGCGCTCACAACGAGTACTGGGGCAGCGAAGCGGCGATGATGGACGGCAATCCGCAGAAGATCGTCGAGCGCGGCGAGCAGCAGGCGCTGCCGCCGATCTACGTCGCGCTCAAAACCAACGACCGCAACCATCCGCTCGAGATGGAGGAGCGCTTCATCGCGACCTACCGCAAGCGCGGCGGGACGATCGAAGTCGACACGTTCGACGGATTGCCGGAGCATCGCATTGTGCCGTCGCCGGACAAGCCGGAGACGATGCGCTTCGTCGACGCCATCACGGCGTTCATCCGTCGCAACGCCTGATTGATGAATGTAGGGACGATCGCGAACCGCCCCTACGCGTCCGCGGACCAGCCTCAGTCGTACAAGCCGTCGATAAATTTGCTCTGGTCGAGCTCGCGCATGAAGCTCGCGTCGTAGAAGTCTTCCGGCTTGTACTTCCGCATCTCGTGCGAGCTGTAGACTTCCATCACCTTCTTTATACCTTCAACCGATGGATAAGGTTTCCGCGGTAAATTATTTATTTCCCGATAGAAGTATTCCTGCTGCTTTGGATCAGTGACGTTATACCACTTTGCCATCGCGTGAAACGCCGCCTGCTTGTCGCGCTTGACGAGCGCGACCGCCTCGACGGTGGATTTAACGAAGCGGCGCACCGCTTCCTGGTTGCTCTTCAAGTAGGCCCGCGAGACGTTTACGCCCGAGCCGGCGTTGGGAAGATTATATTTCGCGAGATCGACGAGCATCCTGTAGCCCGCCGCGAGCGCCAGCGTCTCGTGCAATTCGCTCGCGATGATCGCGTCCACGCGCCCGCTCTTGAGCGCGTCCATCGTGTTCGCGCCGGACATCAAGGACAAATCCTGCTGCGGATTCCAGTGCATGAGACCGGTGAAAACGAGCGCGACGAAATGCGTCACCGCGCCGTAGCCCGAGTAGCCGAGGCGCTTTCCTTTCAGCTGCTCGACGCTCGCCAGCTCCGGGCGGCCGATGATGCGCCAGCGCACGACCTGGTCGGTGCAGCCGACGATCACGCGGTCGTCGGCCTGCGCATCGCTCGTCCAGCGAACGATCAGCGGGCTGCCGCCGCCGATCACGATCGCGGTATCCTTGCCGCCCGACCGGACCATCTCCGGCGGCACGACGACGCCGGTGCGGCGCGCCACCTCGGCCGCGGCGGGCGTAACCGACTGCTCGACGTCGAGGCCGTTCTTCTTGTAAATGCCGGCCTCGTACGCGGCGACAAAAGGAATTTTGTTGAGCGAGACGTCGCCGAGGCCGACGCGGAGCTTGATCGGCTCCTGCGCGCCGGCCGAGCTAAGCCCCGCTGCCAACAAAAACAGGATCGATAAAAGCGAGCGGCTCTTCATGTTCGCTCCTTTCTGTTGTGATGAGAGAGCTAGAGAGTACAGTCGGATAACCATTGCACGAGCGGCATGGCGATCAGCAGCTTGCGGGCTTTGGCTTGCAGCTCCTTCAGTTTTCGCGCCAGATGCGGCAGGCTCTTGATCGCCGCGTGAGTTTTTTTAAACTCGTTCATCGGCCGCGCCGGCGTGCCCCAAATCGCGCTGCCGCGCCGGATAATCTTGCCCGAAGGAATCCCCGCCTGCGCGCCGATCACCGATTGCGTCTCGATTCTCACGCGGTCGCCGACGCCGACCTGACCGCCCATGACGACGTAGTCGCCGATGACGGCGCTGCCGGAGATGCCGGTCTGCGCCGCAATCACCGCGTGCCGGCCGATATGCACGTTGTGCGCGATCTGGACGAGATTGTCGATCTTCGTGCCCGCGCCGATCATCGTGTCTCCCAAGGAGCCGCGGTCGATCGTCGCGTTGGCGCCGATCTCGACATCGTCTTCGACGATCACGCGCCCCAGCTGGGGAAATTTATGATGGCGGCCGTCGGCGAAGACGTAGCCGAAGCCGTCGGCGCCGATCACCGTGCCGCTGTGAATGACCACGCGCGCTCCGATGCGGACACCCGGATAGAACGTGACGCGCGGATGGAGGATGCAATCGGCGCCGATCTCGACATCGCGGCCGAGAACGACGCCGGCGCCGACGACGGTTCGTTCGCCGACTTTGACGCCCTCTTCGATGACCGCGTGCGGCCCGACGGCGACGTTCGATGCGAGCTGCGCCGTTTTCGCTACGATCGCCGTCGCATGCACGCCGGCTTCGGCGCGCGGTTTTTTCAGGAGTGCCTCCGCCGCGCGGATGAGCGCGAGCTTGGGATGTTTCACGGCGATCGTCGTTTTTCCGGGCAGCAAAGCCGAGCCGGGTATCAGGATGCAGCCGGCGCCGGAGGCCGTCGCGCGGACGAGCGCGCGCTCGCCATCGGCAAACGTCAGGTCGGTCGGACCTGCGCTCTCCAGCCCGGCGATGCCGGCGATTTCCTTTTCGCCGTCGCCCTGCAATTTACCGTCCAGCAAGAGCACGATCGCTGCGACCTTCATCCGCGGTTCTCCTTTACATGAAAGCAGGCAGACAATATCCCAAGCCGCTGCGCCGGACAAACCGCCGCCTTGGACAAGGTGCAAGAAAAGCTGAAGCCGACCCGCGAAGCTCTTCCATGTCATCCTGAGCGCCGAGGACAATCGCGTGAGCCGCAAAGACCACTCGTGAAGGATCTCTCTTCGCGCTTACATCGGCCATGCTCGGAGAGATTCTTCGCTGCGCTCAAAATGACAGAAAAGACAGAGACGAATGACTGAAACAGCCTACGCGCGCGCGCGGGCGAGCGGCGGCATCTGAAACGGAATCCCTTCTTTAGCGAGATCCGCTTCGTACATGCGCCGGATTTCCGGCGGCTCGTCTTCGTGCTCGAGCATATTGCCGCCGTCGTGCTCGCTGAGCGAAGGCTGCCAGTTGTGACCGATGCCCTTGAGCCCGCGCCGGAGCGCCAGGTGGCGCGCCGCTTCGCGGCTGGTCGTGAAGTGATGATGATACCAGCCTTCCGGCGGCACAAGCAGGCTGCCGCGCTGCCAGTCGACGCGGATGAAGTCGCCGCCCGGCGGCCACATGAGGCTGTAGCCCTTGCCGCGCAGCACGATGACCTGCGCGCCGGCATGATGGCGGTGCGCTTTTTTATAGGTGCCGGACTTGATCGCCATGATGTGGCCGACCATCGAGTTGCCGGACAGATGAATCCCCAGCCGGCTGAAGCCGGCGCCGCGCTCGGGATGATCGTTGAGCTGCACCGCTTCGACGTCGGGAATGAAATTCACGGCGGTATCTTCGAGGTCGCTCGGCTTGAAGTCGCTGCTGAAGAAATCGCGCTGGCCGCTGAAGCGGTTGGTGAAATCGTACGGTGCGTCGAAAATGAACTCGGGCAGCTTAAAAATGTTGACGATGAGCGGCGCGTTGTTGACCGCGACGAAGCGCACCGGCTCGGTGGACGAGCCGTTGAAGTGCTGGTGCTTGGTGTTGAGCGGCGGCGAAAACAAACTGCCCGCCTGCCATTCCAGCGTGACCTGCGCCTCCTGGCTCCAGAACTGCGTCGCGCCGCGACCTTCGAGAATGAGCATCTGCTCTTCGTAGAGATGGCGCATCGGCTTGAGACTTTTTCCCGGAGGGATCTCGCCGGCCATCGCGCCGACGAAGCCCTGCGAGCCTTCGAGATGACAATAGGCCGCCGGTCCGCCCATCCGCTCCCAATACGCGAGCGGCAGCGTGCGCAGGTCCGCGACGCCGAAGCCGCCGACGACTTTCAGCCCCTCGTTATCGCACCATTCATGGAACGGTGATTTTTTACCGGCGCGCTGTTTCCACGAGTCCTTGACGCTTTCCACAGCGGCTCCTCCTTTGCCCCAAATCCATAGTGGCTTTGGGACGAAAGAGCAAGCCGCCGGCGAAAGTCAGCGCTCCTCGTAGAACAGGGCGATGAGATTGAAGGCGATCAGCGCGAGACCGAAGCCGAAATAGGCGCTTTCCGCGCTCGGCCTGCCGTTGATCACATGGAGAAAGTCGGCCGAGAAGAGATAATAGGCCATGTAAAAGGCAACGCCGAACGTGGTCAAGAGGCAGAGTTTGATCCGCCCCCAGATCATATAGAAGGCGATGGTGCCGATATAGAGCGCCAACTGCCAAGCGGGTACCGTGAGATTCACAGACCCTAGGTCAAACAGACTTTCCATAAAACCTCCCAGAGCCGGTCAATCCCGTGAAGGAGCAAGCATTATGCCATTGCATAAACGATCCTAGCGTTGCCTGGATGCTCCATGCATGGACAAGACGCACCACGGGCGCGAGGTGGCACAAAGTTACACTGACGCTACAGTGTTCGGTTTTGTACGCAGAAGGGAATAGAAAACTACGGACGTAAGCGAAAGCGACATGACCGAAGTGAGCGCGAGTCCCACGTCGGCGCCGAAGAAAGTCGCGAACGCGCCCATCACCAGCGAGCCGACGGACCGCATTCCCTGGTCCATCAGAAAGACGCTGATGACGCGCCCCAAGAGCGCGTGCGGAACCTCGAGCTGAATGATGAGCCGGCTCACCGTGCGAAAGGCGATCTGCCCTGCGCCGACGAGCGTGAGCAGGCCCGCCGACAGCCAAAACGACCGCGACATGCAGAAACAGATCAAAAAGATCGGCGTTGCGGCCGAGCTCAGCCACAGCATGACGTCCCTGCGCCAGTTCTCACCGGAGTTGCCGAGAAAAAACAAAGACGTGATCGCGCCCGCACCCGGCGCCGCCATCAAAATGCCCAAACCCTGCGGGCCGACATTGAGGATTTCCTTGGCAAAGACCGGTAAAAAGCGGTTATACGTGCCGACGAAGATGCTGATGATGTAGGCGGCGGCGATGCTCGCAAGAATCACCGGCGCGTTCTGGATGTAGTTGAAGCCTTCCTTCAACTCCGTCACGAGATTCTCGGGCTTCTTCTCCGCGGGCTGTTCGGGCACTTTGATGCGCGTCATCACCAGGCCGGAGATCAGC
>DASWZY010000460.1:0-1525 GCA_036407055.1 Binatia bacterium | reverse complement strand
CTGAATCCCCGCGGCCTCGACGACGGCGCGCACGCCGCCGCCGGCGATCACGCCCGTGCCGTCGGAAGCCGGCTTTAACACGACGTAGCCGGCGCCGAATCGGCCGGTCACTTCGAAGGGGATCGTGCCTTCGATGATCGGTATGCGAATGAGGCTCTTTTTCGCCTGCTCGAGACCTTTGCGAATCGCCTCGGGAACCTCCTTGGCTTTGCCGAGTCCGTAGCCCACCACCGAGCGGCTGTCGCCGACGACGACGAGCGCGTTGAAGCTGAAGCGGCGCCCGCCCTTGACGACTTTCGCCACGCGGCTGATGTGCACGACCTTTTCTTTGAGCTCAAGTCCCTGAGGATCGATTCGTTCCATATTAAAATTTCATTCCCGCTTCCCTCATCGCATCGGCAAGCGCCTTCACCCGCCCATGATAGAGAAATCCGTTGCGGTCGAATACGACGTTCGAGATATTTTTCTCCTTGCACGCCGCGGCGAGCGCTTGCCCCACCTGTTTCGCCGCATCGATGCCCTTAGAACTCTTAACTTTCCCTTTTAGCGCAGGCGACAGCGTCGAGACGGAAATCAGCGTCGACCCCTTCTCGTCGGAAATAACCTGCGCATAGATGTGCTTGTCGCTGCGAAACACGCACACGCGCGGCCGCTCGTCCGTGCCGCGAACCTGCTTGCGCACGCGCTTCTGGCGCCGGATGCGCGCAATGACTCTGTGGTTGCCGAGCATAAATCGTCCCTTTACGAGCCCGCCGCGCCGACCGCCTTGCCGGCTTTACGCTTGATGAACTCTTCGCGGTATTTGACGCCCTTGCCCTTGTACGGCTCCGGCGGCCGGAAGCCGCGGATCGCCGCCGCCGTCTCGCCGAGAAGCCTGCGGTCTGCGCTGGTCAGCGTGATAATGGTCTGGCGCTCGACGCTCGCCGAGACGCCCTTCGGCAGAGGGTAAACGATCGGGTGCGAATAGCCGAGCGCGATGTGCAGGTCGGATCCTTTGACTTCGGCGCGATAACCGACGCCGTTGATCTCGAGCACGCGGGTGAAGCCCTTGCTCACGCCTTCGACCATGTTCGCGATCAGCTTGCGCGCGAGGCCGTGAAGCGCCTTCACTTTGCGGTCCTCGCCGCTGCGCGTGACGCGGACGATCTTCCCGTCCTGCTCAACGTCGATCCCGGGAGGAATCGCGGCCTCGAGCTTTCCCTTGGGGCCTTCGACTTTGACGGCCTTATCGGCCATCGCGATCTTGACGCCGTCGGGAACGTTAATGGGTAATCTTCCTATACGCGACACGTTCGTTACCTCTACCAGACCGAGCAGATGAGCTCGCCGCCGACTTTGGCCTTCTTAGCTTCGCGGTCGACCAAAATACCTTTCGGCGTCGAGAGGACGTTGACGCCGAGCCCCTTGCGAATCGGCGCGATCTCGTCGATACCGACGTAGATTCTACGGCCCGGCCGGCTGATACGCCGTAAACCGGTGATCACCGGGCGCTTCTGCTTGTCGAATCTAAGCTGGATCTTCAGCA
>DASWZY010000459.1:0-27690 GCA_036407055.1 Binatia bacterium | reverse complement strand
GGACTGGCGTAACGGCTCTTACGTGGACGTCCGTGCCAAGCCCGATTACACGGACCCCGCCAACCGGCAAACGCCGGCCATCGGCCGGATGAAATTCGTCGTGCCGCCCGCCAAGCTCAAAGACGGAGTGAACTGTTTCCGTATCGTGACTTTTCAGGGCATCGCCAACAGCGAGGAAGAGATCAATCAAAGCATCGCGAAATTCGACACCGACCAGGACGGCGTTCTCTCGCTCGACGAATTCCGCCGGGCCGGGCTCGGCGGAATCCTGATGTTCAACGCCAAGGACATCAATTCCGACGGCAAGCTCGACGTCAATGAATTGAATCTGCCGGCCACGCCGCCCAAACAAGTCGTTTATCCCTATCCGGGAATCGATTCACCGCCGCTGCAGAACTATCAAACGACGCGCAGCAACCAGACGCAGACGCAGCAGGGGCTCGCGGATGCGAACCAGCGGCTCTCCACGGTTGTGGAAATTAACGGAGAGATTCATGCCGCGCAGACGAAGCTGAATCAACTTTACACGGAGAAGGCGCAGTTGCCGGACGCGCCCACCATCGATCAGCATCGTCCCGCCATCGAATTGACCGCCGACGTGTCAAAGGAGGCGCGGCGATTGGCGCCGGAATTGGCAGCCCTGGAACCGGAAGACGCGAAAATAAGAATAGACGCGGAAGCCATCCGCATCACCAACGACGTCTATCCGAACCGCCTGGGAGTACTTCCGACGGGCGCACAACTCGATCACGTCACCAACGTCCTGGAAAAGCACCGGATGGGCAATTCGATCCGATCGGGTTTCGACAACTCGCTCCGGTCGGGCCAGGAGATGCTCGACGCCATCGGTCAGGTCAAGGCCGGCACCGCGCCGGCCGAGGGTATCAAGGTCGGACTGCCGGTGTACGACTTCGAGGACGGGTTGGTAACCGGCAGGGAGGTTTTTCGCCAGCCCATCACCGTGACGGCGGAGACCGCTGCGGGGCTGGAGCTTCAGCTGACGACAACCAACACGCCGACCAACAGCGCCGACGAGCTGAAAACGCGCGTGTTCCGAAATTTATTCAAGGAACAAGCCGCCCAGTTGGGGCCTGGCCATGACGCCGATCCGGACAAGGGAATCGAGGCGCGGCCCAATTCCGTCGCCGACACCGAAGTCCCGACCCGCGGCGGAAACACCATTGGCAGCGCGGAATACGATCTGCTCGCGGACGCCATGGTCGTCCAGAACCAGGGCACACCCAACCAGATCACGCTGGATCAGGCCTACCAGAACATCGAGGGGCCGACCCACGACGAAAAAGTGCGGAAAGCCGAATTTGACATCGCCGCCAACGCCAAAAAAATTACCGAGGTCGAGACCGATCTGAAAGGACTCAATCAGGAGCTTCTCGACGCGCGTTATAAAAGCACGAAGATCCAGGCCCCCAGCGAGGATTTTAGCAACGAGATCAGGAAGATCGGCCCGCGCAGTCCCGGCGTCTCGCGCTTCTACGAGAAAGGCATCAACGGGCCCGTGCAGGTGCTCGGCGCCACGCTGACAGCCGGCTCGGAGCTCGCGAACTTCTATCACAACGTCACGCTTCTCACGAGCGATCCTTCCGACTGCTACCAAATCATCCATGCCGGCGGAACGCTGCCGTCGGAGCAGTTCCCGCCGGGCATCGAGCCGAGTCCGAACGGCTTCGAGATGACCGCCGTTTACCGCGAGCAGAAAGACCCGAACAATCCCAAAGGCGGGTTCATCGCGCGCGAATTTCCGGGCGAAGACGAAAACTCGCTTCTGCTCGAGGCCGGCTTCCCGCCGGGTTTTCTCTCGACCGACGACGTCGGCCGTCTGTACGCCATCAATCTGAACAGCACGGAGACTTTCGGCGGCAGGATATTCCGCTACACCCCGGTGCCGGCGCCGGCGGGGCCGCCCGACACGCCGCAGCCGCTCGCGTTCCAGCGCGACATGGTGGGCGCGATCAATTATTACAGCCTCGATTTGCAATATGCCCGACCGGCGCTGCCCGTGGCGATGACCGTCGGGCCCAAGTATCCTGCCACAGACAAGTTCGGCCTCTTCACCACGACCCGCGATCTCTTCGTTGCCGATATTGACACCGCCGGTAATACCAAGCGCATTATCGTCATCCCGATCAGCCGGCTCGAGACGACGCACGGGTTCGACAACGGCCAGAACATTAACCGCAACGCCGGCGAGGCGATCGTCACTAGCGACAACTTCAAGTTCACCGGCCCGTCGGACATGGAAGTGGCCTACGACCTCGCGTCCGCGACGCCGATACGCAGCTCCGAGAGTGCCATGATGCTTTCGGACGAGGATATAATCTGGGCGATCTTCCGGCCTTCTCCGAACGCAGCTTACATCGCAGTCAAAATCATGCAGATTCCGGGCCGCCGCTTCTCAGGTCTGGCGTTCGATAAATCGGGTAAGTTCTATTTCGCCGACTACCTTAACAAAGAAATCTTCGTCATGGATTGGGCGCGCTTGAACATCGTCATCAATTCCAGTGCCGGCAACGGAAGCCCGGTAATTCAGAGCGACAACGATTTGTACGAGCGCGCATTCCTTATGGCACGCACCGATGACGGTCCCGGCGACATAGAAGTGGAGGGCACTTCCAGCCACCCCAACGGCGTGCTGTTCTACTCCCGCCTCGCGGGGGACGTCGTCCCGATTGTCATGCCGCTCCTTGGCAAGGTCGGCCCCAATATCCGCGCGATTAAGGTCAAGCGGTTTTCAAAAGAAGATGATGTCGCGATCGAGCCGACGCCCGCAGCGGAACGCGTCTATCGTGTGATCCCGACCCATGAAAATCTGAATGAATTAAAGGTGACTCTGTCGATCAAGCGCGCTGACGCTCAAGGAAACGAAACCTGGCAAGAACAGACGGTCTTCTTAGCGAACAACGGGGCGAGCTTTGTAGACCTACAATGACGAATCGCCGAAAATTGAATCACTGGACGGGGCGGGCGCTTGCGGTTTGGGTACTCGTCGCGCTCGCCCTTCTCTGCGCCTCTCTCGCCCAGGCCGCGACGCAGATCTCCGTTTCCGGTCCCCAGCAGGCCGGGCCGATAGTTCCGGACGCGCAGGGGCGTTTTTCGTTTCCGAACCTCGCGCTCAAGAGAAACAGCATCAACGTCTTCACCGTCACGGCGACCGACGATTTCGGCAACACACTCACGCGCAACGTCTCGATCACGCAGCTGTCGCTCGCCTCGGTCGTTGTGTCGAAAGTCACGACCAAGCCGCTGTCGATCCAGGAAATCCAGCAGCTCGTCAACGACGGAACGATTAACCTCGACAACCCGCAGAACTTCAACGTCTCGAAGTTCGACATCGTGCTCACGATCGGGAGAGAGCCGTTTCCGATCAGCGTCCCGATCGTCATGGGGCCTTTCGAGCCGACCGGCTTCGAGATATTGAAGCTCCCGCGCGACACGGGCAACGACGGCGGCGTGACGCCCAAGGTCGAGGACGTCGAAGTCATCGTCTTCGAGCAGCCCGTTGCCGGGCCGCCGGGCCAGCCGCCTCCGCCACCGATTCCGGGCGTCATCATCATCGAGGGCCGAATCAAAACGCTGAAAGAATTCTACAGCGTGCGGCTCCTGCTGATGAACACCTCCGGGATTTTCACGCTCGCCAACGTGAAAGCCGAAATCGCATTTCCCGACGGCGGCCTTTCAAATACCTTGCCTGCCGACGGCATCGTCTCGTTCGGCGACATACTCCCCGGCACGGAAGACCAGCCCGGACAGGCGGAGCGCGAGTTCATCATCCGCGGCGACGAGATCGGCGAGCGCGGCGTGCAAATCAACTTCGGCGGCACACTCACCGGCCCGGGCATTCCCGACGACAGTCCGATTCCCTTCAACGGCAGCGCCGAGAGCAGCGTCGAGGTCAAGGGGCCGCCGAGCTTTCTGGTGCAGGTCACGCATCCTCCGGCGGTCGTCGCCCACGTGCCCTACGAGCTCGTGGTCGATATCACCAACACCGGCGAGACGCCCGCGCTCTACGCGTCGATTGAGCTCGATGTCGGCGCCGACGCACGGCTCGTCGACTGCAAGATCGATGAAATTAGCCTTTTGCCGAACTGCACGCCGATCGAAGGCTCCGCGATGCGCAGCCTCGGCCACATCCTGCCGGGACAGAAGGTGAGCCAGACGTTCACGGTCGAGCCGCTGCTCAGCGGGACGATTACGTCCTGCATGGGCCTCGCCGACCAGAACATCACGCTCCAAGTGCTGGTCGGCAGCATCGGCTGCCTCGTCGGCAAATCGCAGCCGGTCGTCGGCGTGCCGCAGGGCATCCCGACGGTGCAGGTGCTGCCTGCGCCGAACACGCTGGCCGTCGGGATAGACTCGCCCGTGGTCACGTTTTTCAGCGAAGAGATGAACGTCGGAACGATCACGACCGGCGCAGGCGGAACGTTTCGCGTCGTCGACGACTTGGGAAAAGACGTTCCGGCGCAGCTCCGCTTCGAGAAGATCAACAACAAGACCGTCGTGATCTGGCAGGTGAACGACGGCATCACCAATCGCCTGCGCGAGAATACGCTGTTCACTGTCCTCGTCACGCAGGCGATCACGGATCTCCAGGGCAACGGCATCGCGAATCCGTGGACGAGCCAGTTCACGACCACGAGCCCGACCAACGACCACGATCCTCCGGCGCTTACGCTCTCCGTCGAGCCGCCGGT
The DNA here is from genome assembly GCA_036407055.1 of Binatia bacterium. GTDB lineage: Bacteria > Desulfobacterota > Binatia > UBA9968 > UBA9968 > JAJPJQ01. The sequence continues at coordinate 22,981 of DASWZY010000459.1, read as the reverse complement.
CAATCCGAACAGCGTCATCCCCGGGCAGCTCATCCGGCTGAACGCCTATGCCGCTGACCAGGGCACCGGCGTGGCGCGGGTTGAGCTCAGGCGCGCGCTCGTCAACGGGCTGGACCTCTTTTTCGAGCTGATCGACCAGAAGACCGTCTTTTCGACCTCTTCCGGCCCGTGCATCTTCACGATCGATTCCGGCAAGCTCAATCCCGGAGCGACGTATCAGTTCAAGGCGACGGCGTACGACCGCGCCGGCAATCCTCAGGACGCGACGATCCCGATCATCGTTCTGCCGAGCGCAGCGCCGCCGGTGATCCTCATGCCCGAAGACCTCGTCGCGGGCGTGCCGCAGGGCATCTCGATCGATTTTACGCCGCTCAGCGTCTCGAGCACGGTGAAGACCGTCGATCTGTTTCTCGATAACGCGCAGACCCCCTTCGCGACGACGACGCTGCCGCCGTATCAGGCGTCGCTGCCGACGCTCTCGCTCGTGTTGGGCCCGCACGTCGTGCGCGGCGTCGCGACCGACGCGCTGGGGCAGACCGACACGGACACGACGGCGTTTACGATCGTCAACAATCCGAACCTGCCGACGGTCGCGATTCTCGGCCTCGCCAACAGCGCGCAGGTGACCGCCGGCAGCAAGGTGCCGCTGAGCGGCACGGCGCAGGATCCGGTCGGCCTCGCGGCGGTCAAATTTTTTCTCGACGCGACGAACACGACGCCGATCGCGACCGGCACGCAGCCCTTCACTCTAAAAACCGATAATTTACCCGTCGGCCAGCACCGGGTCATTCTGCTGGCGACGAACAATCTCGGCCTCTCGAACGATCTCAACGATCCGGCGTCGTTCGTCGACTTCTCGGTCGTCCAGCCGGCGAACGGGCCGCCGCCGGCGGCGCCGGTGCTGAACGCGCTCTTGCCGCCTATAAACGGCAAGGTGAGCGTCAGCGGCACGAGCGTTCCCGGGGCGCGCATCGATCTCACCAACGTGACGCTCGGCCTGACGATTTCGGTATTCGCCGACGGCGCGGGCATCTTTGCGCTTCTTTTCGATGCGAATGCGGGCAACACGCTGCGCGCGGTCGCCTTCGATTTCTCGCAGTCGCAGCAGCCGAGCCCGGCGGCGCAGGCGGTCGTTCCGTCGCCGCCGGTGCTCGATCACATCGCAGCCGCGCCGCCTTCGATGAATTTCATCGCGGCGAACCAATTCGCCGATATCACCGTGACGGCCTTTTACGTCAACAATTCGACGGCGGACGTGACCGCCAATTCCACATTTTCCACCAGCAATCAGGCGGTCGCCTCGGTCGCGAGCACCGGACGCGTAGTCGCGGTGGGCAACGGCACGGCGACGATCACCGTCACATCGGGCGGCAAGCAGGCGCAGGTCGCGGTGACCGTCGCGATCCGGACGCTGGTGAGCATCGCGATCGATCCGCCGTCGTTCACGCTCGTCGGCATCAGCAAGACGAAGCAGTTATCCATCGTGGGGAACTATTCCGACAACACGACGAGCGCGATCACGACGGGAATAGTTTACAGCTCGAATAATGTCAAAGTTGCCGTCGTCGGCGACGCCGGTCTCGTCACTTCGACCGGCACCGGCAGCGCCAAGATCACCGCGACGGTGAGCGGCCTGCCGCCGGCCGAGAGCAGTGTCACGGTTAGCGCCATCGTCGTTACGGGAATCTCGGTTTCGCCGAATACGATTCTGTTCACCTCTGCCGGCGAGACCCGCGCCCTGCAAGTCTCGCGGAACCTTTCCGACGGCTCGACGCAGCCCGCGCCGCCGCCGGTCACTTTCGACTCCGATAATACGAGCGTCGCGGAGGTCACCAGCAACGGCACCGTGACGGCGAAAGCCAACGGCACAGCCACGGTCACCGCGCACCATCAGACATTCTCCACGCCGGTGTCGGTGACGGTCAATATTCCCGTCGTTAATTTGCCGCCGCCGGTTATTACGAGCATCGACCGGCCGCGCGCGGGCGAAGGCGACGCCTTCGTCATCCGCGGGCAAAATTTCGCCGCGCTGCCCGACGATAATATCGTCGTGATCGGCTCCATCGAAGCCGAGGTCCTATCCGCGCGCCAGGACGAGCTCGTCGCGATCGTGCCGCCGGGGGCGACGACCGGCAACGTCACCGTCGAGGTCTTCGGCAATGTCAGCAATGCGGTGGGGCTCAATATCTATGCCCGCCGCGCGCAGAGTATGGCGCTTACCGGCGCGGTCGATATTTCGGCGGCTCCGGGATCGTCGCTCTCGTTTACGCTGCCGCCGTTCGAAGTGCGTACAGGCGATCGCGTCTTTCTCTCCAGCGCGCCCGATCTTCTCGCGCCGCTGAGCTTCACCGGCACGTTGCAGCGCGTGATCGACGGCGGCGCCCACGTCGGCATCGCGCCGTCGGCGAGCGCGGTCGAGCTGACTTCCGCGTTGACGGTTGGCTTCCACACGCTCGAGCTCGATTTGTTCGAGTTCGGCGGCCGGATCAAAACCAGCCCGATCTTCTTGATCGTCGGCCCGGATGCGACCGGCCCGTTCGCCGGCGAGCACACCGTGATCGCACTAGCACAGAGCCGCACCGTGCCGGTCACGTTCATCGATCTAAAGGACGTAAACGGCGTGCCTCTGCCGGACGGCGCCACCGTCGTTGTGACGGCCCAGCCGGTGAGCCTCATCACACCCGATAACTGCTGCTTCATCAATTCCGCCGGCGGCACGATCGTGAACGGCGCGGCCAATACCGATACTCGCTTCAAGACATTCACCGTAACCGGCGGGCGCATCGACGTTCAATACGACCCGGTCGACGCCAATGGGCTCGCCGTCGGCTCCAGCGCCGTGGCCAACGTTCAGGTGCTGCCGGCAAATTCCAACGGCTCGCCAACAACCAACCGCACGATCGCCGTGAAGCCGATAACGTTCACGACTTTCGATACTGCCGCGACGCCGCGCAGCCAGTCCGGCGTCATCGCCGACGGCGCCTCCAAGATCGTAACCATTAAGGTGGACGGCATAAGGGACACTAACGGCAGCCTCGTTCCCGACGGCGCGACCGTCGTGGTCACGGCGCAGCAGGTGAACCTAATCACACCCGACGGCTGCTGCTTCATCAATTCGCAGGGCGGGAATATCGTCAACGGCGCGGACAATCCGTTCGACAGTCGCTTCAAGACATTCACGGTCACGAACGGGCAGATCGAGATTCAGTACGATCCCGGCCCGGTGCAGCTCGCGGTCGGCGACGTGCGTACGGCCAACATTCAGCTGCTGCCGGCGCGCCCGGATGGGAGCGGCATCGGCAACCACGTCTTCACGATTGTGCCGCTCGTGCTTTCGAGCCCGTCGGTGGCACAAGCGAATATTTCCATCACGCCGCCGACAGTGCTGGCCGACGCCGCCGACAATCGCGTCGTCGTTACCGTCAACAATATCGTCGACGCCCTCGGTAATCCCGTGCCGGACGGAACCACTGTCGTCGTCACGGCGCAGCAGGTGAGCCTCATCACTCCCGACGGCTGCTGTTTCATCAATTCCGCCGGCGGCACGATCATCAACGGCGCCGCCAACAGCGATGCCAACTATAAAACTTTCACAGTCACCGGCGGGCAGCTGCATATCGTCTACAGCTCGACGCCGGTCGCTCTCGCTGCGCGCCAGTCCGCGACGGCGAGAGTGCAGGTCCGGCCGGCTACTCCTGCGGGCGTCGGTATCGGCGGCCGGGTGTTTGCCGTTGCCGACGTGAGCCTCACGGGCTACCAGACCGCCGACGCCGTGGCGACGCCGGCCACCGTAATAGCCGACGGCTTTTCCAAGATCGTCACCATAACGCTGACGGGCATACGGGATACGGCGGGCAATCTCGCTCCCGACGGCGCTCGGGTCGTCGCGACGGCAGAGCAGGTAAATCTCATCACACCTGATGGCTGCTGTTTCATCAACTCAGCGGGCGGGACGATCGTCAACGGCACGGTCAACGCCGACTCGCGCTTCAAAACCTTTACCGTCGCCTTGGGCCAGGTCGAGATACAGTACGATCCCGGGAACGTTCAGGTTCCCGTGGGCGAGATACGGACGGCAAACATCCAGGTGCTGCCGGCGCGGCCCGACGGCAGCGGCATCAGCAACCGCGTGTTTGCAGTCGTGCCGGTCACGTTGTCGAGCGAATCGGCGGCGACTGTCAGCGTCGCGGTGAATCCGACCGCGGTGCTGGCGAATGCGCACGACAACCGGACGACGATCACCGTCAGCAACATCACGGACAGCTCGGGCAGTCCGGTGCCGGACGGCACGAAAGTGATTGTGACGGCGCAGTCGGTGAATTTCGTCACCCCCGATGGCTGCTGCTTCATCAATTCGGCCGGCGGGACGATCGTCAATGGGGCCGCGAACAGCGACACCAGATTTAAAACATTTACGGTCACCAGTGGACAATTTCAAATCGTTTACAGCTCCGCGCCGGTGGCGCGAAACACGCGCGACCCGGCGACCGCGCGCATTCAGCTCCTGCCGGCGACGCCGGCGGGCGCCGGCATCAGCAATCGCACCTTCGCCGTCGCCGACGTAACGCTCGCGGCTTTCCAGTCGGCCGATATCGCCGGGGCGGGTTCGCTAGCGCCCGGCGCAAGCGCCGCCTATACGGTGACGAACATCGTCGACACTTCGGGCCATCCGGTTCCGGATGGCACCACGGTTGTCGTGACGGCGGCGTCGGCCTCGCTGGTCACGCCCGACGGTTGCTGCTTCATCGGCTCTGCCGACGGGACCATCACCAACGGAACGATGAATACGTTCGACGCGCGGTTCAAAAACTTTATCGTGCAGAACGGCAGCATCACGATCAATTTTACCGCGCCGGCTCAGAACGGAACGTCGGTGATTCAATTGCTGCCGGCGCAGCCGGACGGCTCGGGCATCGGCAACAAAACTTTTGCCGTAAAGTCGGTGAGCGTCCAGTGAGCGGGGGCAACGGCATGATAAGAAGTCTCGCAATGATCGCACTCGCGGCGGCGATCACCGGTGCGGAAGGTCACTGGCTTTCGCCGGCCACGGCGGCGCAGGCGCTCGCAAATAGAAACGCGCAGGCGGCGACCGGAGAACTGTCATCGATCATGAGCGTCCAGACGATCGCGGTCGATGCGAAGCTCTCGGTGATCCGCATTCAAGCGAGCAGGCCGCTGGCGTTCGACCGGCTGAAGTCGAAAGACTCGCGGCAGGTGATCATCCGGCTGTACGCGGCGCAGCTCGGCGACATTCCGCCGTTCGAGCAGCCGGCGTTCGGCTCGGTCTCATTCTCCGACGACGGCCATGGCACGGTAACCGTTACGATCAATCTGTCTTCTTCGCGCGATACCGCTAAGGTCACGCAGGGCGGCAACCCGAACACCGTCGAGGTGCGAGTAAAATTTCCACAATAATTCTTCCGATTCGGTGAGGAACGGGGTTGTAGCGACAAAACCGTTCCGGTTTTGTGCCGGTTCCAGAGAGCAATCGGTAGCTCTCGGTAGCAGCCGCGATTTCAAAAGCGAATTTTAATACCGCGGCTTGCCTCCGCCGCGTACTCACTCTTCGTTGAATAGGGTCTGCTGTCAGGATACTTTCAAATAGGCTCGTAAAAAAAGTCTATCTGCTCGAGGGAGGATAATGTGCGCAAAATTCCCGAGATTACGAATCGAGAGCAACTCCCGTCTGAACAGCAGCAATTTTTCGATTCGATCCTGGCGAGCCGAAAGCGGATCGGCGCGCCGTACAACTTTCTCCTGAACGCTCCGGACCTAGCCGCGAGAACCGCGCATCTGGTCGGCTATTCGCTTTACACCACGGATTTGCCGGCCGATATAAAGGAACTGACAATTTGCGCGGCCGCGCGTGAGATGGACTGCCCCTTCGAATGGGCCGTGCATGCGCTCCATGCGCAAAAGGCCGGTGTCCGCCAGGAAGCGATCAAGGCGATTGAAAGCGGCGAAGCGCCGTCGGGGCTGTCGGAGACCGAAGCGCCGATCGTGAGATATGTTCAAGAGCTTCTCAGGCCGCCGCACCGGATAAGCAACGAAACTTTCGACGCCATGGAGCGGCGCGTCGGCATCGGTAGATTAGTCGAGCTCACCGGCATCATCGGCGCGTACGTGGCTCTTGCTTGCTCGCTCAATGCGTTTGAAGTGATGGCGCCGGAGGGCCGGCCCGTCCTGCCGGTCAAAAAATCCTAACCGCCTGCGAAAGAGGCTTACCTCAGATTATCCGTTTACCTCGCACAACGTGGGGCGAATAGCCTTCGCCGCCGATTTTTTCAGGGCCGGCCCAATGACTTCCTCAAACGCTTTCAACTCCGGCTCGGGAAATTGAAACGTCTCGATCGGATAGAGATAGACGTGGTAAACACCCCAGCTCTCTAATTCAAGAATGCGTTTGGTTACCTGATAGGGATCGCCGAGCACCGCCATGGCGTCTCCCACAGCTTCCTGCCACTCCTCCGGAACGACGCTGGCGATGCTCGCAGCCGCATCCTGATCTTCATAGTGCGTTGCGTCGGGATAAAGGTTGCGTAATTTTTCCAGCCCTTCGCGAAACTTTTGTTTGAGCGGAGCGATGTTGAAGTTCATACCGTGTTTTTTCAGCCATTCCTCGGCGTCCGGACGCGCGAGCAGCCGAAGGACGAGCGGGCTCCATCGCCGCACCGCTTCCCGCTTCGTGTCGCGGATCAAGCAGCGCATTTGCACGACTTCGTAAATCTGCCGCGGATCTTTGCCGACCCGCGCCGCGCCTTCGGCAATTTGCTGCCTCGCTTCGGCGAGACCCGCCTCCGTCAAGCGGCTGTGCACAAGCACTCCGTCGCCGAGCTCGCCGGCCAGTCGCATCGTGATGGGTCCGCCCGCCGAAACGACGATCGGCACCGGCCGGCCGCCGCTATGATGCAGCTTCACGTGATCTGATCCCTGGTGAACTGAACTGTAGACGTCTTGCTCCCCGGCCATGAAGCGCCGGATCTTCACGATCGCGTCCCGAAAGTCCTTGATGCTGAGTTGCTGAATGCCGACCAGTTTAAGCGCCGCATTTCCGCGGCCGAGCCACAACTCGAAGCGGTCGGCGCCGAACTCCTGAACGGTTTTCGCCGCCGAGGCCACGATGGAGGTGTGGCGCGGCCCCGGACACGTGAGCGCCGTATGCACTCGCAGTTTTGTCGTATGAGCCAGCACGTGCGACATCACGACGTAGGTATCGCGGAAAAACATTTGTGCGTCGTTAAAGCCGCAGCCCCAGATTCCCGCTTCCTCGCATCTCTGGGTAAATTCCACGATTTTTTTGACCGACTGGCCGGGCGGCGTGCGTATATCGACTCGCATGAACATTCCTCTCTGCGATATTGTTTTTGTTATTTGGCGCCGGGATAGGGATGCTCGTATCCCTGCTCGCGGTACTTCGCGAGCTCCGCCTTTGCGCTCGCCAGCAACTCTCGATCCGTCAGCAGGTCCAACGCGCTCCATGCCAATGCCTTGGCGCCGTACATCATCGCGTCGTGCGCGCCGTCGCTGATAGGCAGCGCGAGCGACCGCGCGTGATCTTCGGTTGTGTGAAGTCCGCCGTATCCCATGCCGATATGAATCGTCCCTGCCGGGACTTCTCTGCTGACGTTGCCGAGATCGGTGGATGAGAATTTGAGCCCTTTGAGCGATCGCTCGGCGGATTTTGCCGGCGGCTCGACCTCGACGCCGAGGGCGCGGAGATTATTTTCAAAGGTCTTCACGAGAGTCAGATTGGGAATCCCGTCGGCGTAGGTGTGGGCGCGTTTGGCGAACGCAACTTCGGTTCCTGTCGACTGGGCCGCGCCGCGCGCCGCCTCCTGAATGAGATTGACCGCGTTTTCCATGACCGAGAGTTTTCTTGCGCGGACGTAAAACCTCAGCTCGGCTTCGCGCGGCATGACGTTAGGAGCCTCGCCGCCCTCGGCGAACACGTATTGTATCACGACATCGGACGGCAAACGCCGCTGCAAGGACCAAACCGAGGTGAGCGTCAGGACCGCCGGATCGACCGCGTTCACCAAATCGCGCGGATTTTCCGCCGAGCGCGCGCGGCGTCCGGTGAAGCGGCATTTAAAATGCTCGCGGGCAAAGGGTTTGCTCCAGACCTGGAAGCGATCCGAGGGATGGATCATGATCGCCGCGTCGACGGAGCGGAAAACGCCGCCGGATATCAGATTCACCTTGCCGCCTGCGCCTTCCGGGAATCCCTGCTCCGCGGGACAGCCGATAATCCAGACGGAGCCTTTGATTTCTTCCAGCGCCTTGCGCAAAACGGCGGCGACGCCGACCGCAGACGCCGCGATCAAGTTGTGACCGCCCGCCTGGCCAACCTCCGGCAACGCGTCGTACTCGGCGAGAATCGCAATGGTCGGCCCGTCGCCGCTCCGGCGGCGCGCGACGAACGCCGTCTCCATGCCGGCAGCGGGGATTTCCACTTCGTAATTCTCCTCGCTTAATTCATTCGTGAGCCGCTCCGCGGCCTTGAATTCCTGATATCCCAGCTCGGGATTCGCGTGGACAAATCGGCTGATCGTCTCGAGCCGCGGTCTCTGCGCGTCCAAGCCCGCGGCGGTTTTTTGTTTCAATTGTTGAAGGGTTTCGGAATTCATAGGCCGTCTCCAAAAACGAGTTTGTGCGGGTTCTCGACGAAGAGTCGGCGGATTGTTTTCTCGTCTATGCCGTTCACCAGGAGTCTCACGATAAAAATCCGCATTCCTTCCGCCGGATGCGTTCCCCAAATGGAGCCTTTGTCGGAACCGCAGACGATTTTCTCATGCGGGACGCGCTTGAAGATGGTGAGGACTTCCTTCGGGTCGACCGAGCGCTGCTCGATAGCCGAACTATAATAAATGCCGAGAACCGCGCCCATTTTCGCTATTTCGACCATCTGATCGACCGTCATTCGGGTGTTCGCCTGCTGCGGATGATCGATCAGAATGCGCTTGATGCCGATCTTCCTGGCGGCCTCCACCAAGGCGAATCTTTCTTCCGTGGATTGATGCGAGATCGACAGCACCATGTCGGTCTCGTGAATGGTGCGCAGCACCTCCAGAACTTCCGGCAGCATCCGTCCCGCATCGTCGAGGACCCGCAGGCCGCCCTCGTGTCCCACGATGCCACGATCGTGCGCGGCGTCCAGTGTCGGCGTCCAGACGAATTTCCCGCCGAAGGCGGCGGCGGCCCTGATCGCTTCCGGGTTCCAACCGCCGACCGAATAGTTCAGGCAGACGCCGCCCACGATTCGCGTCTTCTTCAAGCCGTTTTTTTGCGCGTACTCGTCCGCGAGCCTCTGCACCAGAACAGTCGAGCGGGACGTGTCGCCGGCATGCGCCTTGGACGCGAATCCCGCCATTCCCCATTGCATGAATTGAAGCGCGTTGTCCCAATCGTCGTTGAAGCGGCCGATACTCGTATCGGGTCCGGAATGCGCATGCACGTCGAATACATCGCTGAGCAGCTCGAGGACGTACTCTCGCTTGATTTCCGCCGTGCGCCGGAGACCGGCGCCCGACTCTCGCGCGTGACGCACCTTGTCTTCGGCGAGAGAAGCTTCCGTGTGTTTGACGTCGCTCTTCTTGTTGGGTTTGGCCATAAACGGTCCTTTTAATTGTCTTCCTTCAACAGCGGCAGGACATCGTCGATGAAGCGCCGCACCTGTCCTATTTGATTATGCGAGGTGAATCGCAGAATCGGAGTCGTGATGCCCATGTCGATCCATCCCTGGATTAAGCGCGCGCATTCGCGCGGCGACCCGTGTGCCAGCCAGGCGTGAAGCGTTTTTTCCGGCGGCCAGCCGGGTGAATAGTAGTGATCGAAATAGTACCGCGATTCGGAATAGGCTTCCTGCTTGTTGTCGTTGATATTCACCATGCCGTGAATCGCTGTTTCGAAATGGCCGAGGTCGCGCCCTTTTTCCTGGGCGATAGCTTCGATGGCGCTCCAGAACTGATGAAACCTTTCCGGCTCGCAGCCGGAGCTCGCCACCATATATCCGTCGGCGTAGTCGACGACGCGCCGCATTGCCCGCTCGAAACCGGCATCTCCGATTACTTGCCTTTTCGGGGTAACGGCGATCCAGATCGGACAAGGCTTTTGCACCGGCTTCGGCTCGATGCGGCATCCCTGCAGATTGTAAAAACGCCCCTCGTATTTGATTTCTTCGCCGCTCCACATCTCGCGCAGGTAGTTAATGCCTTCGATCAGGCGCTGCGCCCGCTCGTCCTTTTTGGCGCCGAAGGCTTGCATCTCGCGCTGATCGCCGCCGCCCACGCAGACGCATAAAACGGTTCTCCCGCCGGAGACCTGATCGAGCGTCGCCCATTGGATCCCCAGCAGCGCCGGATGGCGGACCGGAAAACTCGCCATGCAGGCGGTTCCGAGCCTCACCCTGCGCGTCCTCGCCGCCACCGCCGTCAGCATGACGATGGCCTCGAGGCGCGGCTTGTGGATAAGGCTTTCGCCGAACCACACGGATTCGAACACGCCGGACTCGTCGGCCAGCGCGGCCGTGCGAAGGATATCTTCGATGGTCGTCAGGCCGAATAGGGGCCCACGGTTTGGCAGGCTCAGCCCCCAGCGTATTGGCGGTCTTTTAGTCATTATCCGCGCGTCACGTTTCGATCAAAATCACATCTTTCGGCGCGAAATGTACCGCAACGGAATCGCCTTTTTGAAATACCACATCCGGCGGTGTCCTCGCATGCAGCAATAGCTCGCCGACTTTGACGTCATACTCGCGGCTGTCGCCCACGTACAACATGGATTCCACCCGTCCAGGCCAAATGTTCATGTCCTCGGGCGCGGATTTTTGAGTCGATAATCTAATGTTCTCGGGGCGAACAAGCGCCATACGCGACCGTTGCATATCGACGGCGCCGGGTGAGCTCTCGCAGAGGAGTTGTTGATGCGACTGTACGCTGTTTGCTCGCAGTAGAGGACCTTCCGTCGCGGTCACTTCCAGTTGAATGATGTTCGACCCTCCGACAAAATCCGTCACGAAACGGGTAAGCGGCTTTTGGTAGATTTCTTCCGGACTGCCGATTTGTTCGATCTTCCCCTTGTTCATGACGATGATACGGTCGGAGAGTATCATCGCTTCGGCTTGATCGTGTGTCACGTAGAGCGTCGAAATCCCCGTGCGCCGTTGGAGGGAGCGTAGCTCGACGCGCATGCGCTCGCGCAGCTTGGCGTCGAGATTGCTCAGCGGCTCATCCATGAGCAGCACCGACGGCTCGACCGCCAGGGCGCGCGCGATCGCGACGCGCTGTTGCTGGCCGCCGCTGAGTTTCGTGGCGAGCCGCGGGCCGAGCTCGTGCAGGTCGAAAAGTTTCAAGATGTCGTTCACTTTTTCCTTGATAGTGGCTTTAGGAACATGTCGGAGGCGGAGCGGAAAAGCCACGTTCTCAAAAACATTCATATGCGGCCAGATCGCGTAGGATTGAAAAACCATACCGATGGCGCGCTTTTCAGGGGGAACGTAAACTTTTGCCGCCGGCGAGTTCACCAGCCGATTGTTGAGATGAATCTCGCCGAAGTCGCACTCCTCGAGCCCCGCGATCAGCCGCAGCGTGGTTGTTTTTCCGCACCCGCTCGGTCCCAATAGAGTGACGAACTCGCCCGGCTCGACGTCGAAGCTGACATCGTCGACCGCGAGGGTTTGCTGAAACACTTTCTTTAAATGCCGGGCGGAAACGATCGGCATGACTTCAACCGTGCATGGGTTCTGCGACAACCGGCTTTTCCTCCGGTTGCGCTCCGACCGCCGCGGATTTTTTCTCTGCCGTCAAAAGCCATCGTTGAAGCGCCGATAAGCCGGTCAATAAAAGCAGCATGACGATCGCCAGCACGCTGACGATCTGCTGATTTTTTTGTTGCGACCAGAACATGAGCATGACGATGCTCAGGACCTCGCTCCCATACCCGTACAGCAGAATGGGAGTGGCGAGATCGCGCACCGCCACGTAGGCGAACAGAATTCCGCCGGCCAGCATGCCGGGACGAATCAGCGGCAGCAGAATGTAAGCAAAGCTCTGTAGCCAGTTGGCGCCGAAGACGCGCGCGCAATCCTCCAATTCCTGATGGACTTGGACGAGCGTTCCACTCAACGCCCTGACGCCGAGCGGCAATCCTTTAATGATATAGACGATGAGGAGAATCCAGATCGTTGCATAAAAGATCGACAATCCGGGAATCGTTAAATAGGCCCATAATATGCCGATCGCCAGCACGATGCCCGGCATCGTCCAGGGAAGCCAGCAGACGAGCTCGAGAACCCGGCGCAGGCTGTATTGCGTTCGCGTCGTGACGTAAGCGATCAATGCAGATAGCAAGACTCCAATGATGGAAGCGGCGATAGCCAACAGCATCGTGTTCTTCAACGCGCGCAGCACGATGTCGTCGTCGAACGCTCGACGATAATTATCGAGCGTGAAGACGTCGAGACTGTAAACGCCGGGAACCGACTGCACCGAGCTGACGATCAGCTGTCCCAACGGCAAGGCTATCGCGAGCAAAAAATACAGCGCGAAAACCCCGAAAGCCGGCCACCGCCAACCGCGGAGCGCGATCGTTCGCGGGTTGAATCCTTTGCCGGTGATCGTGAAGTATTGCCGCTGGCCGAGGACGCGCCACTGTATCAGCACGAGCGCGAACGTGATCACCATGACCGTCATGCCCAGAGCCGTGGCGATCCCGTACTGCGGCGGATCGCGGAATGTGATCGCTCGATAAATTTCGTTCGTGAAAACGTAAATGCCGACCGGCGTGCCGAGCAGCACGGGGCTTTCGAATGCCTCGATGCCGCGTATGAAAGACAAGATGAAAGCGCCGAACAAAGCCGGCGCCACCAAAGGCAGCGTGATGCGGATGAAGGTTTGCACGCCGTCGGCGCCGCAGGTGCGAGCGCTTTCTTCGAGAGAAGGATCGAGACCGCGGAATGCGCCGAAGGTCAGCAGATAAACGAACGAGGTGGAGCCGAGACCCATGACAAAAATCATTCCGGCGTACGAATAGATATTGAAAGGGGGAGAATCCAGATTGAATAATTGAACCGCCAGCTGGTTGATAAGACCCGTCGTCGGATTGGCCAACAGAATCCAGGCGAAGGCCGTGAAGAGCGCGGGAATAAAGAATGGCAGCGGCATGAGAATTTCGATGAGCCGTTTGAACGGAACATCCGTCCTCGTGACCAGCCAAGCCAGCACCACGCCCCAGGCAAGTGCGATGCCTGTTTTGGCCGTCGCCACGAACAGGCTGTTGAGTAAAACCTGATATGTATGCGGCGATGAATAGGCTTGCGTATACGCGCGCAGCGATATCTCGCCGGGGCCGCCGGGCGCTCCGCCCCAGATACTGCCGATGAAGAGCATCACGAACGGCGGGAGTACGATGCAGATTACGAAGATCAATAATGCTGTGCAAAAAATCGTACGAAGGCGCATGGCCGTGCGGACCGAAACAACAACCGTTCATACTAAGGCCGCTGCTGGAAGTCCAATATATTTTTCGTGATTTCTCCGATCAGTTTTTCGAGCAATGTGAAACGCGGAATCTAGTTGCCAAGAATTCTCAGCTTCGGATAAAGTGAGTGAAGGAAGGGGTAGGACATGAAATCGAAGACACGACAACGACACGACCGCGTTCGGGGCAAATTCATGAGGCGCGCGCTCGCGGCCTTTTTCACCGCGGCGATGTTCATAACCATTACCGGCGTCCACGCCTTCGCGCAGCAAAAAGAGAACTGGAATGACGTCGTCGCCGCCGCGCGGAAAGAGGGGAAGGTCGTTCTCTACGGTACAAGTACTTTTCGTCCGATGGTCAAGGAACTGGAGCCGCTGTTAAGCAAACGATACGGCATAAAGGTCGAGTTTCTTATAGCGAGAAGCCGCGAGGTGCGCGAACGAATCAACGCGGAGGTTCGAGCCAAGCGACCGGTCGGCGACCTCGGTCAAGCCGGGGCGACCTCGCTGCCGGCGCTGTGGCAGGATGGAGGGCTGGAGAACTGGCTGCCTGCGTCTATTAAGGTTGTGCGGCAGGAAATAGCCGAGGATATGGACCTGCCCAAAGTACCGATTACGCCGATTTACGCGAATCTGCGCGGAATTCTCGTGAACACGAAACTGGTTCGCCCTGGGGATGAGCCTAAGACGTGGAAAGATTTGAGTGACCCTAAATGGCGCGGCAAAATCCTAATGGACGATCCGCGTTCCGCCGGCGCAGGAAACAGTTGGTTCGTGAGCACCGTGCGTTTCGCCGGCTTGGGCAAAGAGTTTCATCAGGCCCTGGCTCAAAACAAGCCGGTTTTCACCAGTGCAGGCACCTACCAGCAGATCGCCAATCGTATCGCTCAAGGCGAATACGCGATCGGGTTTCCTGTAGACGCCGACTCACTGCTTGAGCTCAAAGGGGCGCCTGTCAAATTCATAGCGCCGAAAGAGGGAATCACTTACACCGTCATGGGCATAGGGCTGGCGAAAAACGCCGCGCGTACGAATGCGGGAAAAGTCTTCATCGACTTTTCACTGTCCGAGGAGGCCCAGCGCGTTTTTGGAAAGTCCGCAGCTCCCATTCGAAAGGGAATTCAGGCTGCCAGACAAGATTGGTCCTTGGACCATGTAACCCTTCTGCCTCGTCCGCTTGCCGAGACCAAAGAAGAACGAGAGGAATATTATCGTCTCATAGAATCGATCTACGGCATTCGTTGATCGCTGCTCCTGCCGGGTAGCGTCATTGATTTGGTCGATTGTGCGTCTCGAAAAAAGCAACCGCCAAGCGCGTTCTCCGCGCCTCTATGATCTCTGAGAGACCGCCGTTTCGCGCCGATCACGTCGGCAGCCTGCTGCGCCCGCCGGAACTCCTGCGCGCCCGCGCGCAGCGGGAGAAGGGCGAGCTGTCCGCCGCGGCGCTGCGGGAAATCGAAGATCGCGCGATTCGCGCGGCGGTGAAGCTGCAAGAGGACGTCGGTCTTCAGGGAATCACCGACGGCGAATACCGGCGCACGATCTGGCACGCCGATTTTTTGCGGCGGTTCACGGGTGTTACCGTGAAAGAGGGCGTGGCGGAGCAATCGGGCGCGCGCAAATTCAAGGCGGGCGAGCAGGAGATCGAGCGCACGCCGACCCGCTTCGAAATCACCGGCCGGCTCGAGCGGCGCGCAGGTATTGAAACCGATAATTTCAACTACCTGCGATCGGTCACGCGGCGCACGGCAAAGCTGTGCATCCCGTCGCCGACGATTTTGCACATGCGCGGCGGCCGTGGCGCGATCGATCGCCACGCGTATCCCGACGTCGACATGTTCTTTGCCGACCTGGCGCGCGTTTACCGCGAAGAGATCAGCGCTTTGGCGGAGCTCGGTTGCACCTACCTCCAGCTCGACGATCCGAACATGGCGTATCTCTGCGACGAGACGATGCGCCAGAGTGTCCGGCGGATCGGCGAAGACCCCGAACGGCTGCCGCGCACCTACGCGAAACTTGTCAATGCATGTATCAAAGACCGGCCGGCGGGCATGACCGTCTGCATGCACATCTGCCGCGGCAATTTTCGCAGCGCCTGGGCGGCGGAAGGCGGCTACGATCCCGTGGCGGAGATCCTGTTCAACGAGTTCGAGCTCGACGCGTTTTTCCTCGAATACGACTCGCCGCGCGCCGGAAGTTTTGCGCCGCTCCGCTTCGTCCCGAAAGACAAAAAGATCGTGCTCGGCCTCGTCACGACCAAAACCGGCGAAATGGAAACCGCCGACGAACTCAAACGGCGCATCGAGGAAGCAAGCCACTACGTTCCCCTCGAACGGCTGGCATTAAGTCCTCAGTGCGGTTTTTCCAGCACCATGCTGGGAAACAACATCACCGCAGACGCCGAAATCGCCAAGCTTTCTTTGGTCGTTCAGGTGGCAAAGGAGGTATGGCGCTGAGCGCTTTAATTTTTCGTTCCAAATGCATCAATCGCTAAACGTCCGCTCTCATGGCGGCTTCAGACGGCTACGCCTAAGGTCGTAATAATCACGCCCTTTTTCAATTCACGATTTTTCGTTTGAGTTATTCGAATCTGGACTCGTTTGTCGGCAGTTCACCATTCACGCGGCCGCTTAAATGTCGCCAGTTTTTTTTCCGAAAACTTTTTGTCTGACGAAATATATTTTTTTTGAACTCCGATATTTCTTTCGCCATATCTCCTATGATAAAGTACGAAACCCAGGCAGTTCAAGATTTTGAAGCGAGAGCGCAAAATCGCATGACACGAAAGGCGACTTTGCGAAATCGCAGGGGAGTTTCGATCACATGAATGCATGTGGAGGCGTCCTTGAGACAACGAAGTGTACTTTCGGGTGCTTTTTGGATCTTGCTGCATACGACTTTCGGAGGATAACGGACAATTCGTCTGTTCAGGCTTTAAGCTGTTAGCCAGAAACTAGAGATTCATACATGTGTGGCATCGCCGGCATGATCGACGGAAGCCTGAGCCGAGAACAGGGCGAGCTGCTTCTAGGCGGCATGCTTGAGAGCATCCGCCATCGCGGTCCGGACAATTCGTCTACATGGATCAATGGACCGGTCTGGCTGGGGCATAACCGCCTCAGCATCATCGATCTCTCCGACGCCGCCAACCAGCCGATGGAGTACGACGACCTCGTCATCGTCTACAACGGCGAAGTTTACAATTACCTCGAAATCAAGAATGAGCTCATCCGTAAAGGCCGCCGCTTCAGCACAACCTCCGACACGGAAGTTATTCTCGCCGCGTACAAAGAATGGGGCGCCGACTGCGTCCAACGTTTCGTCGGGATGTGGGCGTTCGCGATCTGGGACAAGAGAAAAAAAGAGCTGTTCTGTTCGCGCGACCGCTTCGGAATCAAGCCGTTTTATTACATCCACACCCGCGGCAAATTTTATTTCGGCTCGGAATACAAGCCGCTGAAACTTTCGCCGCTGTTCGACGGAAAGCTCAACTACCGGCAACTCAGCCGTGGCGTGCAGCTCGGATGGATCTCCTATCGGGATGAAACCTATTTCGATTGCCTCAAGGCCTTGCCCGAGGGATGCAATCTCTTTTTCGATGGTCAGGGCGTTAAGGTACGAAAGTATTGGGACGTCGACGCGACGAAAAGATTCGAGGGATCTTACGAGGATAAAACGCGCCGCTTTCGCGAGTTGTTCGAGGACAGCGTCAAACTGCACATGCGCAGCGATGTCGAGGTCGGAGGTTTTTTAAGCGGCGGATTGGACAGTTCCTCGATCGCAGCCATGGTCGGCACCAATTTTTCGCAGGTGCCCTACAAGACTTTCACGATCTATTATACCGGCAAAGATCAGATGGACGAACGTCGCTGGGTCAACGATCTCACCGCGCAGTATGGCAGCCTGGTTCCGTTTCATTACAATCCGGCCAATAACGAGGTGTCCCAGGCATTCGACAGGGTGATGGAAGCGCACGACGCTCCGATCACATCATCGGCGCCGGTGAATTGCTATTTCGTCATGCGCCTAGCCGCAGAGCACCGGCTCAAGGTGATCTTGGACGGCCAGGGATCGGATGAATACTTGGCGGGATACCCGTGGTCGGCGAATCGATTGCAACCGCGCCTCGCCTCTGTCACCGAGCACTCCATCGCTGAGGCCGACTACCTCTCGTATTACCCGTTCCTGTCTATGGACAGGACGATTCCCTTTAGTCTCGGAGAAGTATCCGGCTCCCGTCTGAGCCAAAACTTGTATCATTTGATGTTCCATACTCTGCTGCCGGCTTTGCTTCATTTCGGCGATCGCATATCGATGTCGTTTTCCATCGAATCGCGAGTCCCGTTCCTCGATCACCGGCTGGTAGAGTTCGCATTCGCGCTCCAGGACGACGACAAAATATACGAAGGTAGGACCAAGCGCGTGCTCCGCGATGCGCTGGGCAGTTTTCTTCCGAAATCTATTGTCGGGCGGACTGAAAAACAGGCGTTTCTGGGCGGCGAGATGGATATGTGGCTCCGCGGTCCGCTGAGTCACTTGCTGGAAACGGATCTCGATCGTCTGGACATGCTCGATACGAAGGTCTTGAAGCGCGTCTTGACGGAATATCGGAACGGACAGTCGGCCAACGCAATGTTGGTCTGGCGTCTTGCCGCGCTGAACGAATGGCTAGGTAAACAGAAACCGGCGCAATTTCATGGACGTCCGGTTGCGAATGCGGATTTAGCCTCCGACGAAGCCCGGTCGGCGGAAGGCTCGACCAACGGCGGCTTTTTCCTATCGCAAGCGAATCCCCATCCACAGCGCGACGTCATAGCAAAATGTTTTCATCCGACCGGTAGTTTCATCGAATTCAAAAGCGAGGATGTCGCGCAATCAATCGCGGCTCGCTTCGAGCAACAGGTCGCAAGGTATCCCCAACGATTGGCCATCAAATCAAAGCAACGCGAGTTGACTTATTGCGAGTTGAATCGGGAGGCCAATCGTATCGCGAGAAGCATTCTAGCCCAGCGGGGACCTGGTCAGGAGGCCGTAGCGCTTCTGCTCGGAGATGCGGCTGCCATGAGCAGCGCCATTCTGGGCGCTCTTAAAGCCGCAAAGATCTACGTTCCGCTGGATCCGACCATGCCGCTCCCCGGCTTGGCGTCGATCGTGGAAAATTCCCAGGCTTCGACGCTTCTTACCGACAACTCGCTTCTCCCGCTCAGCCGGGAGCTTTGCAGACAAGACATCCTGCCGATCAACATCGATGAGCTGGCGTCGAATCCTGAGACCGAAAACCCTAGTCTTTCGATTTCGCCGGACTATCTCGCCTACATCCTCTATACTTCTGGCTCGACGGGAAAGCCTAAAGCAGTTTTTCAAGATCACGGCAACGTCCTCAAAAAAACCTTGTTGTACACCAATACGGCCCACATCAGCGCCGACGATAAATTCTCCCTCGTTGCGCCGTTCGGCTTTGCCGCGGTCATGCAGAGCTTCTTCGGATCCTTGCTCAACGGAGCTGCCCTCTATCCGTGGAAAATGCAGGATGAGGCGAATCTGGCCGAGTGGCTGCGCGCCGAAGAAATCACGATTTATCGCTCGGCCGCCAGCGTGTTCCGGCATCTTATAGATACGTTAAGAGAAAATGAAAAACTGCCGCGGCTACGGCTGATCGATTTGTTCGGAGAGCCGATTACCGCCGCGGACATCGAGCACTATAAAAAGCACCTTTCACCCGATTTCATTCTGCGCAATCACTTCGCGTCGACCGAGACAGGCATCGTCAGTGAATATTACGTGGACCGGAGCACACGCCTGACAACGAGCGTAGTTCCGGTGGGTTATCCCGTTGAAGGCGCCGAGATCCGCTTGCTCGACGAACAGAGGCGACCGGTCGGATTGAACACGACGGGGGAAATAGCCGTCAAGACGCGCGATCTGGTGCTTGGCTATTGGCGCGATCCGGAGCTTACCCACACCAAGTTTATTCCGGATTCCGAAGCCGGCGGCGACCGCGTCTTTCTGACCGGCGATTTAGGCCGCATGCTGCCGGACGGTTGTCTCATTCACATGGGCCGGAAAGACTCCCGGGTGAAGATCAGGGGTCACACAGTTGAGCCGACGGCGGTGGAAATGACGCTGCTGGAGCATGCCGCGATCAAGGAAGCGGTCGTCGTGGCTCAAGAAGATTCACGAAACGATAGGCGTTTGGTCGCCTATGTGGTGTCGAGCCCGAATAGTGCGGTGAGGCCCCTAGATTTGCGCGCTTTCCTGGAATCCAGGCTGCAGACCTACATGGTGCCCTCGGTTTTTGTGCTGCTCGACGCTCTTCCGCTGAATTCCAACGGCAAAGTCGATCGTCAGGCATTGCCTGTTCCCGAGCGGCCGAAGCGCGAATTGGGGGCAGACTTTGTATCGCCACAAAGCGATACGGAAAAAGCCCTCGCGGAAATTTGGCGGGAGGTGCTCCAGCTGGATGAAGTAGGGATCCACGACAGCTTCCTTGAGCTCGGCGGACATTCCCTCGACGCCGTCCGTGTGATGTCGCGAATCTTCAATGTCTTCGGGGTGCAGCTCTCGGTCGATGTATTCTTCGCGAATCCCACCCTAGTCGGCGTGGCGGAGGCGATCCAAAAAATACAACGCGACTCATGGGACGTGGAAGAGGCAGCGGAGGATCTTGCCGCCCGATGTGACGCGGTTTCGGAAACGAAAGCGGAATGCCGGCCTACGGGCGACAAAAACAGATCTTAGAATCGCGATGGCTTTCTGTCGCTTCGGCGGAGGAAATTTTAATCGACGTAAGGTATTTCCCGATGCAAAGTGTCCATGATATAGTACAGCGCCCACGTATTTTAAAAGTTCGGCTGGAAGCAGAACGAGGCGGAGGAAAACGGAAGAGCAGGATGGGGATTTTTTGAGCATCATACGGAAGATTTGAGCACATGAACGTAATCGGCATCAACAAGTCCATGACAACGGCTGAATTTTTATCTCATCTCCATAGTCTGAACGTGGAGCTTTGGGCGGACGGCGAGCGCTTGCGCTGCAATGGCCCGAAAGAAGTCCTGACGCCGGAGTTGGCGGCCGAGTTGAAAGAACGCAAGCAGGATATCCTTGCGTTTTTGCGCGCGACCAGCGACACGGCGGCTCCTGCGGCTGAGACGCCGCTCGCGCCGGTCGCGAAAAACGGCGCGATCCCGCTCTCGTTCGCCCAGCAGCGGCTTTGGTTTTTCAATCAGTTCGAGCCGAACAACACCGTCTATAACGATCACATCGTGCTGAGATTAAACGGCCGCCTTAACGTGGACGCACTGGAGAAGACGCTGGCGGCGATCGTGACCCGCCACGAGGTCCTGCGCACCACGTTCGTCGCTGTGGATGGAGCTCCTGTGCAGGTGATCGCCGCCGGCCGATCGCCCGAGCTCCAGGTAATCGACCTCGGCTCCATTGCGGCCGCGGGACTCGAAGCGGAAATCATGCGGGCGCTCTCGGAGGAGAACGCCCGGCCCATCGACCTGACGGCAGATCTGATGCTGCGGCCGCTTCTCCTAAAGCTCGGCCCAGCCGAGCATATCCTGGCCTTGACTATCCATCATATCGCCTCGGACGGATGGTCGATGGAACTGCTCTTCCAGGAGCTCGCGGTCCTCTATGAAGCTTTTTCCACCGCGAGGGCGCCGGCGCTGCCGGAGCTGCCGATTCAGTACGCCGACTTCGCGATCTGGCAGCGACGGCTGCTGCAGGGAGACGTCCTGGACGGCCACTTAAAATACTGGAAGAAACAATTGGCCGGCGCTCCCGCGCTGCTGGAGCTACCGACCGACCGCCCTCGGCCGCCGGTGCAGAGCTATCGCGGCGTGCGACGGGCTCTAACGCTGCCGAAAGCGCTCGCCGACGAACTCGCGCAGTTCAGTCGCCGCGAAGGCGCGACATTGTTCATGACTTTGCTGACGGCGTTCAAGGTTTTGCTGCATCGCTATACCGGGCAAGACGACATCGTCGTCGGATCTCCCACAGCGGGCCGGAACCGCGTCGAAACAGAGAAGTTGATCGGGTGCTTCATCAACAACCTGGTGTTGCGCAGCGACGTTTCCGGCGATCCCAGCTATAGAGAGTTGCTGCGTCGCGTGCGGCAGACTTCGCTGGAGGCAATGGCGCATCAGGATCTGCCTTTCGAGAAGTTGGTCGAGGAGCTGCAACCCAGGCGCGCCCTGGATCATCATCCCATCTACCAGGTGATGTTCGTTCTCCAAAACGTTCCCCCGTCGTGGGCCAAGCTGCCGGGATTGACCGCAACGCCCGTGCGCCTAGATACCGGCATTGCGAGATTCGATCTGAGCCTTTGCATGGGGCAGCCGGCGGACGACTCCGAGGCATGGGTCGGATCGATCGAGAGCAACACGCTGGAATACAACACCGATCTGTTCGACGCCGCCACGATCGAGCGCATGATCGGCCACTTTCAGACTCTGCTGAAAGAAGTCGTCGCCGATCCGGCGCGCCCTATCTCTCAGCTGCCGATCTTGACCGAGGCCGAGCGGCGCCAGCTATTGGTCGACTGGAATAACACCGCGCAAGATTACTCGAAGGAGAAGTGTTTCCACGATCTGTTCGAGGCCCAGGTGAAGCGGACCCCGGACTCCATCGCTGTCGTTTTTGAAGATCGCCAGCTCACCTATCGAGAGCTTAACGCGCGCGCTAATCGATTGGCCCATCATCTGAGAAAGCTCGGAGTGGGCCCGGAAGTACTGGTCGGTGTTTTCGTAGAACGCTCCTTGGAAATGATCGTCGCCCTGCTCGGCGTGATGAAGGCCGGCGGCGCGTACGTGCCGCTCGATCCCACGTATCCGCAAGACCGGCTGGCCTTCATGCTAGAAGACGCCGGGCTCGCTCTGCTGGTGACACAGCCGCAATTGGTCGATCTGCTTCCGGAGCACAAAGCGCGCGTGGTGTGTATCGACGCAGAGCAGACGGAATTCGCCCAGGAGAGCGCGGACGATCCGAGGGACAGCGCGACCCCGGCCAATTTAGCCTATGTGATCTACACGTCGGGCTCCACCGGCAAACCGAAGGGAGTTCAACTACCGCACCGCGCACTGGTGAATTTTTTGGAATCCATGCGCCGGCGCCCGGGGATAACGGACAAGGATGTCCTCTTAGCGGTAACGACTCTGTCTTTCGACATCGCGGGATTGGAACTGTACCTCCCGCTCACTGCCGGAGCGCGCGTAGAGATCGTCGGCCGCGAGACGCTCACGAACGGCCGCGAACTTGCGCACAAAATCAGCAGCTCGGGCGCCACCATCATGCAGGCGACGCCCGCCACTTGGCGGCTGCTGCTGGAGTCGGGATGGGAAGGAGAAAAGCGGCTTAAAATCCTGTGCGGCGGCGAAGGGTGGCCGCCGGAATTGGCGGATGCCCTGCTAAGCCGATGCGGCTCTTTGTGGAACATGTACGGTCCGACGGAAACGACGATCTGGTCCGCCGTCCATCCCGTGAGCTCGGCGGATCGTGCGATT
>DASWZY010000458.1:0-30139 GCA_036407055.1 Binatia bacterium | reverse complement strand
AACCTGCTCATGAAGCATTCTGCCTGAATCATTGCAAGCGCGTCGTAGAATCCGATTAGGTAGTTCTCATTGACTTTCGCAGAATGCTTTCTCACATTTGGGGCTGCGCAAGCGTGAGGGTCTGAGAATCGCCAAGCTTTCGTGCCATTTGAAACCGGCACCTTATGGATCTCCAGCCAATTCTTATCTGCGATACGATAGATGTGGCAGCGGTTCTTGTCGCGACGTCCAGTAACGGCAAAATTATTAGATCCCTTTAAAGCTTCGATCATTGATCGATAGAGAACATGATGAGCTTCTCTCGCAACACGAAAGTAGCTTGCCGTTTCCCTAGTCAGTTCGAATTGAAGGTGCGCCAAGCTGTTCTCAATTAAGCTAAAATTATCTATTTTTTCAAAAAGCTCAGTTGTCATTTCGCCTGAAGGTCGGTGAATGCTATGCAGAACGCAGAAATAGGAGATGTGAGATGTAAGTCTTTCAATCGCTTAACATTCGACCCAATGTCGGGATGCGAGACCCTCTGTTAAACTGCACAAAAATACCTGCAATATCCCAAGAGCTTTTAGATAAGCCCCTTAATTAACTGCTCTTGGTCAGATCTTAGTGCCTCGATTGGTGGGTTCATCCAGCCAAAACGCTCAAAAAACCATACAATGGCATCAAGTGATTTTTTAGCGCTCTCAGCGATCAGCACATCTGATCGAATCATCCAAGTATTGCCTAGATGATCCTCTGATGATTGATAGCAAGAGTGCCAAGCTCTATTTGCTTCGACGGTTAGCAAGAATCCTGCGATATCTCTCAAATCTATTCGGAATTCGATGTCACCTTGGTAAATATCTTTCTCAGATAAACGAGCACCGAACTCGAATATCTCTGTTACCGTATAAACGAAATTCAGGAGTGAAATGTAGCCCTTAACTGAAGGCCAATTCGGCTCCTGCAGATAATGGTGCGTTCTGCTGACTTTCTCTAAGTGAGCGTGGAAATCGGTCTCGCTATGTTCGCGGACGCTAAATAAGTGTAAGAATTGGCCGCTTTGGTAAAATCGCCAATACTCATTGTGCCCAAAAGCGTTAGACCATGACGCGATCCAGTTTGCGCCTTGACCGCGCTGGGTGCTTCTAGAGCTTAGGTGTGGGTAGTCCCAACCGCGAAGTCGAACTTTCGTTTGTTCGACAACTTCAAAACATTTTGACAGCGACGGGATCAAATTTTCACGATAAGTAGTTGGCCGAATGTTAACGCGCCAGTGTGGCAAAGCCAGAACTGGGACTGGAAGTTCGCGAATCGCAGGCTCCATTAAAGACCCTCGAGTTCTTTATCGAAAGGATTTGGACCAGCAACGCCTGGCTCTAAACCTATACGACTAGCAACGGCCAGAATTCGTCTGGCTCTTTTTTCCGCTGCTAATTCTAACAAATCATTCATTTGAGCTGCATTGGTAATTCTGGTGGACCGGGGTAGACCGGGGGGACGAACATAAACTGAACCCTCGTATAGTCCAGTTCCTTGCGGACCGTTCTTTTTGCAAACGAGAGGAACCTCGGCGAACTCCCTTACGTAAATCGCTACGAAAGTTTTTCCATCATGTCGGATTGAAACGATTTCTAGGTCAACGAAGGGGGAAATGTAGGAATTGATTTGGTCTACAACAATATCTGGATCGTATGTCTCTAAAAATTTTTTGGGGACACCGTTTAACTTCCATTTTTTGTTTCGTTGCGAAACACCAACGATGATTATTCCTCCATCCCTAAGATTCCCCATTGCTAGAGCCGTCTCGATAATGCGCCATTTCAGATCTGACCATGCAGCTGCTTGTTTAAAATCGACGTCCTGTGTCTCAATACAGCGGTTTAGAGCGTAGACAATTCGCTCTCGAAGCCTTTGATGACCAGGCAAATCTGCAGAAGCGAGGGCTCCCATTAATGTTTCATTCGCCGTTCGCAACCATACCATAAGAACCGAAATTTATCTCAGGAGAACTCCGGCTGCTGTGGTAATCAGGCGCCATGCCGGGCTCTCGGCATCACCCCCGTTGACATTTTCCTAATCGATTGACTACTCTCCTCTCGCGCGCAGCTTTCTCGCTCGTCCGTTCGCGCGCGACGAAAGGAGAAGCGCCATGAATCTGGCCCTCAAGACGATCTTCGTGCTGGCCGTCGGGCTCGGCTTTTGCCGCGCGGGCGGCGCGGCGGAAGAAATCGCTGCGCTGCCGAAGGGGGGCGTGTGGAGTCTCGCAGGCGCGATGCCCGAGCCGCGCCAGGAGGCCGGCATCGCCGCGCTGGGCGACGCGATTTACATCGTGAGCGGCTACGGCTCCGACCAGGCGCCGAGCGTGCTGGTCCAGGTGTACGACCCGGCGGCGAATAAGTGGAAGCAGGCCGCGCCGATTCCCCAGGCGATGCATCACCACGGCGTGGCGGCGGTCGACGGCAAAATCTACGTCGTCGGCGGCTTCACCGGCGTCTTCGCCAAGCGCAGCCCGATCGCCTCGGTCTGGCGCTACGATCCCGCCACCGATCGCTGGGAGAAGCGCGCGCCGCTGCCGGCGCCGCGCGGCGCGCTCGCGGTCGCGGTGCTCGACGGAAAAATCTATGCGATGGGCGGCGAGCGCTTCAGCGCCGCGAAGCCGGACGCGTACGAGCCGGTGGCCGACGCCGCGGTCTACGATCCCAGGACCGACGCGTGGGAGGTCCTGCCGCCGCTCCGCTACCGGCGCGATCATCTCTACGCCGGCCAGATCGGCGGGCGCATTTACGCCGTCGGCGGGCGCGACCGGCCGAACTATGCGATCAAAAATGTCGAAGCGTACGATCCCGCGGCGCGCGCCTGGAGCGAGCGGGCGCCGATGCCGACCGGCCGCTCGGGCGGCGCGGCGGGCGTGATAAATAACCGGCTCTACGTCTTCGGCGGCGAAGGCAACGCCGAGAACACTTCGCTCGGGACCTTCAACCAGGTCGAATTTTACGATGCGGCGCGCGATGCGTGGACGCGGCTCGCGCCGATGCCGCTGCCGCGCCACGCGATCGGCGCCGCGGTGGTGGGAAAGAAAATTTACCTTCCCGGCGGCAGCATCGTGCAGGGCGGGCGCGCGCCGGGCACGACGCCGATCGTGGATGCGTTCGAGCCGAATTGATAGGAGAAAGCATCATGGCCAATCCAGTGAAGATCGTCGCCATCCTCGCCGCCAAAGCCGGCAGGGCCGGGGAGCTGAGGGCGCTGCTCGACGGCATGGTGATCGCGAGCCGGGCCGAGCCGGGGAACCTGCAGTACGACCTGTGGCGCGACCACGCCGACGCGGGGCGCTTCGTGCTCATGGAGCTCTATAAAGACGAGGCGGCCGTGGCGGCGCACCGCGCGTCGGCGCATTTCAAAAATTACTTATCGAAAATCAACGACCTCGCGGAGCGCACCGCGATGACGCTGGATGCGCTGGAGGTCGCCTGAAGCGCTGAGACGGCGCGCGGCCCTACATTAGGTGCTTTACCGCCGGGGCGTGCGACGGGAATCGCTCGGCGGCGGGGTCGGCGCATCTGCGGCAGAGGGTTTTATCCGACGGCATGCCGGTGCGCTCGACGTACTCGCTGGTGGGATAGTCGGGGCAGTCGGGATTGAAATGCCAGATCACCGGTCCGGTGGCATCGAAGCGCATCCTGTACCAAAGCCGGCTTTCCACACGATGAGTCTACCGGCGGCAATCGAGTATGGAAGTCGGGCGAACCCGGATTCTTGGCGGCGCGGAGCCTGATTTCCGGGACTATTATCGATGGAAAATGCATTGCCTTTTAATAATGGGTTTTCCCGCGATGCCGCGCCTCCCGGTTAACCCGCGTGGGTAGTAAACCGGCATTGAGCAGCCCGGTTTTTCTCGTAGACTTTAACCATCCCTCACCGGAACGCTTCTAAGCTCCATCGCGTTCCTTTCTCTCGCGCGCGAGCCCGGCGCGCCTTTTTAGTAACAAAAATCGGGAAATGCGTCCCTGGAGAGACGGGAAGAATGGTTCTACGCGATCATCCTCTGATGAGTTATCGGGATATTCCGAATTGGCCGCCGCACTGGCGGCCGCGCGGAGGCGCCGTCGAGCAGATCGACGGCGAGCTCGGAGTCCTTACACAAGTCGTCGTGGCCGGCGAGATACCGAACGAGCAGCCCGCGCAGATCTACCTTTTCATGCAGTGCGACGGCCGCTCGTACGTCAGCGTCCTCCTCTTCAGCGACGCGGTCTTTTGCCGCGAGGTCGGCGAGCTGATGAAGCGCTACTGCGGCCGCACGCTCGAAGAGATCGGCGGCCTCGATCTGAGCCGGCTGTTGTAGCCGTATGGGATCGCGCGCGCCGCGGCGTTGCGTCCTGTTCCGGGCGCAGTAAAATCAGCTGCGAGACCTGAAGCCGCATGAAAGCCTCCATCGCAACGGAATCCGCTTCGGCAAAAATCGACGCGAAGATCGCGGAGCTCGCGGACTGGCGCGGGAAGACGCTTGCGCGGGTGCGCGCGGTCGTGCGCGCGGCGGACCCGGAGATCGTGGAAGAGTGGAAGTGGGCGAAGGCGGCGAGCCCCGGGACGCCGGTGTGGTCGCGCGGCGGCATCGTCTGCACGGGGGAGACCTACAAGAGCGTGGTCAAGATGACGTTTGCCAGGGGCGCAGCGCTGAAGGACCCGTCGGGGCTGTTCAACGCGAGCCTCGAAGGGAACGTGCGGCGCGCGATCGACATCCGCGAGGGCGAGGAGATCGACGCGGCGGCGCTGACGGATCTCGTCCGCGCCGCGGTCGCGCTCAATCTTCAGGGCAAGCAGAAGCCGAAGCCCGGCCGCGCGAAATAATTTCCCGACACAATACTAATTTTCTCGATTGGACATTTCTCCGCCGCTGCGCTAATCAGGCGCGATGCGATACATGTTCGACCCGCTGCGCAGGCGATCGCTCCTTGCCGGAATGGCGGCTCTTGCCGCGGTATTCGCCGCCGGCTGCGCGAGCGAGCTGCTCGCGCCGGCGAATTCGGAGAGCGCGCTCGTCATCGGCAGGATCGAAATCAACTACGGCCCGAAAAGCGGCATGGCGCCGTTCACGGACGGCGTCGTTAAAGAGGGCATTCTGGTCGAGCTGGAAATGCAGGGACGGCGCGAGCTCGTGAGCGTCACGACGGACGCGGAAGGGTATTTCTTCCTGCCCAATCTGCCGCGCGCCACGTACGATCTTCGCCGCGTGAGCAGCGGCAGCGTCACGCCTTACGTGCGCGGCGGCTATAGCGTGAGCCTGCAGCGCTATGGGATCGATTCGGGGACGCTCGTCTTTACGCCCGCGCCGGGCAAAGTCGGCTACGCCGGCGGCGTTGTCGTCGACGTCGATGACAGAGGGTTCAGCAGCGTAAGGGAAGCGCCGGACGAAGCCGCGGCGAGAGATTATTTTTTCAAGAATTGGGGCAAGTCGGCCTGGGCGCTGCGCGAAATGATCTCGCTCCGGCCCAAGCCCGCGACACGTCAGAACTTCCACTTCTAAAAGACGATTATTCCGGCACGCCCGCCGTGACGGTGATCAGACGGGGACGTCGGATGAATTGAGGTTTGCGCGCGCCGGCTATAATCCCAATCGTCATTGTGGTAGGATTCCGGTAAATCATGAGCAAGCAACGAAAGCCGGCGGTGGAAACGAAGCGGCAGATTTTGAGGGCGATTGAAGAATTGCCCGACGACGCGAGCGTGGAGGACGCTCTCGACCGGCTTTATCTGCTTTATAAGGTCGAAAAAGGCATTCGCCAGGCGGACGCGGGTGAGTTGGTGAGCCAGGAAGAGGCCCGTCGGCGGATGTCGAGATGGCTCAAGTAAACTGACCCCTCAAGCGTTCGAAGATCTTGAGGCGATCTGCCTCTTCATCGCCCGCGATTCTCCTCAAATGGCCGGCGTTTTCGCCGATCGCGCGCTTCGCGCGACGGACCGGCTCGCCGATTATCCGCGCTCGGGAACGGTAGTGCCGGAACTCGGTATCCAAACCATTCGCGAATTAATTGTGGGCAGTTATCGAATCATCTATCGGCTGCGCGAGGATCAAGTTCATCTTCTAACCGTTCATCATGCCGCGCGGATGCTCGACGTCGGTAAAATGTAGATTGTCTCATTCCGGCATGCCCGCCGTGACGGTGATCTCGACGAGCAGGTCGGGGGAGTTGAGCATCACTTCCACGGTCGTGCGCGCCGGCTTGTTCGCCTGAAAGTATTTGCCGTACTCCTCGTTGTAGGCGGCGAGGTCTTCGCGCCTGGTGAGGTGGGTCAAGACGGTGAGCGCGTTGTCGAGCGAGGTGCCGGCGGCGGCGAGAATCGTCTTGACGCGCTCGAGCGCGAAGCGCGTCTGCTCGCGCACGTCCTTGCCGACCTCGCCCGTGGCCGGGTGGCGGCCGGTCTGCCCGGCGACGAACACGAGGTCGCCGAAGCGGACGGCGGCGGATAGATTGGGGTTGGCGGCGGCGAGCTTCACCTGAATGACTTCTTTCTTTGACATGCAGTCGAAATACCTTCGCGCCGCCGCGTTGTCAATCTGCATCGGCCATTTCCGCGCCGGCTCATGACCATTCGGCTTGGCGCTCGACGGCTCCGGCGGCCCTCTGGCGCCCCTTCTCTCCAACCGCGTTATTCTGATATGCTTCGATTCAGCGGCGGAGTTTTTCCATGGAGCTGCGTAACCGCCCGCTCATGAGCTTTTTAAACCGGCCGAGCTGGCCGCCGGTCTGGTCCTGGATCGGCGGCCAGCGCGACCAGTACGTCACCGGAGAGGTCGGCGTGCTGCGCGAGGTGCGGATGCACGAAGCGGCGTCGCGCAAAGTGTTCCTGGTCATCGATCACAACGCTCGGCTCTACATGGGCTGCCTCATGTTCAACGACGCGGCGTTCGCGCGCGCCGTCCACGAGCTGCTCGAAAGCCACCGCGGCGAGAGCATCGCGGACATCGGCGGCCTCGAGGTCGATCACCTGCTCTAATAATCCAGCTTCAACGAACCGCGCCGCGGGGCGATTTATTCCTGTTGCCGCGATCGGCCGACTTGTGCTATAGAGACGCCGCTCAATAAAAAAATCAGCATGCGTTTTCGAATGCATCGTTGTCATCGATTGTCATCGAATGTCATATCGTGATCGGCGTTAACCGGTTCGTTCCTGCGCGCCGGCGGTGTGGGTAACGCTGGAGGGCAATATGATCATAGTGACCAGAGATGAGAAGAAGGCGAGCGCTCGCGAGACCGCGCTCGCGTTCGCTTTGGTTCTCGCCGTCGGGTTGATGAATTTTCATACGGAGATATTCGAGGAGTACCGCTGGAATCGCGACATCGAGAGCCAATGGGCCTCGGTGGGCTGGGAGACTCTCGCGCGCCGGCCCGCCCCGACTCTGGTGTTTCCGTGGACGATGATATGGAAGCCCGCCGGGACGGTGACGATGGCCCATCCCGTCCTGACGAAGAAGGTCTACAACGACGGCGACAGCAGCCGGTATTTGATCTCGGCGATCGTCGTGCAGTTCTCCCGCGACAACCGCGGCCGCCTCGAGTCGTCGCAGCGCGCGGAGCTGATCAATTGCAGGACGGAGACGTATGCGACCGCAGGCGACCTGAAAGAAAAGAAGCGTTTCGAGGTGCTGAACGCGAACGGCAAGCCGCTGCCCGGCCGCTGGCAGGCGGCTCCGCCGGAAGTCCTCGCCTATTTTTGCAAGAAGCAGTAAGTCGCCGGAAAAATACGCGACGCAACAACAAGCCAGCCATCCTCGGCTCCGGCTTGCCCTTTCGGCCGCCGCTCGCGTAGAATCGCCGCGCGGCGATTTTCCATGACCTCGGCTCTCGATCTCACCGTCGTATTCGCCTGGATCGGAATCACGCTCGGCGCGGGGATCCTCGCCGGGCTCCGCTCCAACATCGACGCCTACTGGATCAACCGGCGCGCGACGGGCACGCTGCGCCTGCTGTTCACCGTCGTGTCGACGCAGGTCGGCGCGGGCGCGATCCTGGGCGTCGCCTCCGCGACGTTTTCGAGCGGCACCGGCTTCGGCCTGGTCGCGCTGGTCTCCACGATGACGGGCTTCGCGGCGCTCGCGTATATCGCGCCGGCGCTCAAGCGCTTCGGCGACCACTACCGCGCGATCACGCTGCCGGAGATTTTTCGCGTGCGCTACGGCCGGCCGGTCCAGGTGGCCGCCTCGCTCGTGATTCTCTTCACCTACATCTCGATCCTGGCGGTCCAGTTTCTCGGCGCGTCGTATCTCGTCACGCTGGGAACGGGCTGGGCGGTCAAGTTCACGATCCTGTTCGCGGCGGCGAGCGGCATCGTCTACAGCGCGTTCGCGGGCATCAAAGGCGACATCGTCACCGACACGCTGCATTTCTGGGCCAAGGCCGTCGTTTTCCTGCTGCTGCTTTTTCCCATGCTGATGCTGCGCCATCCGGCCGCCGAGTGGAGCGGGGCGGTTCCCGCGGCGATCTGGTCGCCGCTCACGTTCGGCGGCTGGCCGTTCCTCGTGGTCGGCCTGCTGCTCGGCTTCATCATCCCGCTGCTCTCGCCCGAGCTCTGGATAAAAATCTACGCGGGGCGCACGGCGCACGAGGCGCGGCGCGTGATGCTGCTCGCGGGCGTGCTCGCCGTCCCGTTCTACGCCTTCGCGATTTTTACCGGCGTGCTCGGCTACGCGCTCTACAGCGGCCAAATCAAATCCGACGTGCTGGTAATCAAGCTCATCACCGACACGCTGCCGCCCGGGCTTCTCGGCCTCGGCCTCGCGGCGATCTACTCGGACGTCATCTCGACGGCGAACACGATCACCGTCGTGATCGCGGGAACGATCTTCCGCGACCTCTTACGCATGGACCCGACGATGCTGTCGAATCTCAAAGTCAGCCGCGCGATCACCGCGCTGGTGGGGATCGCCGGCGCGCTCATGGCGATCGCGGCCGGCGATCTGGTGCAGCTCATGCTGAACGCCTATTACATGATCATCGTCGTCGGGCCGGCGCTCGTCGGCGTCGCCCTATGGCGTCGCGCCACGGCGAAAGGGGCGCTCGCCGCCATTGCGCTCGGCGCGCTCGCGACGATCGTATTCCTCTTTATTTCGCCGAAAGAAGCCTTCCTGCCCGGCCTGTTCGTGTGCGCGCTCGCCTTCGTCGGCGTCTCGCTCGCCACCGATCATTCGCCCGGCGAGGTCACCGATCCCAAGGTCATTTTCCCGAAATAAATACGGCACCGCCCTGGGCGCATAAACTACGAATCGAATGCAATTCACCCCTCTAAATCTCCCCTTCGTAAGGGGAGACTTTTCGGAGCCGCGTGCGTTTTTCCGATTCCCCTCTTTACGAAGGAGGGGCTAGGGGAGGTGAATTTTTTCCGCGATCCAGCGCCGGCGCTCGGCGGGCGGGGGCGGTGCCCACTGATAGATCCACGTCTCGGTGAGCGCGCGGCTGCCGAGCCGGAGATAAAGACGCAGGTCGATCGGCTCGCCGCCGTCGTCGGTCGGGCGGATGTCGAACTTCGCGCGCCAGCCTTTGATCTCTTCCTGCGGCTGCGCCGAGACGATCTCGACCGCGCCGCGCGAGGCGCTGATCGCCGCCGTCACCCCTGACTTCACCCCCAATTGCGCGAGCTCGCCGCCGCCGAAATCGACGGCGAAGCGCCACGAGAAATATTCGCGCTTGCGGCCGACGACCCCGCCGATGCCGTCGCGCGTCGCGACGACGCGCCCGGCATCGCTCTCGAACGGCGCGCGCGCTCCCCAGTGCATGCGGTAAGAGAATAACATCTCGTCGCCGGGCCGCGGCGGCGCCGCCGGGTTCCAGAACGCGGCGATGTTGTCGGTCGTCTCGTCGGTGGTCGGGAACTCGAGCAGCAGCACCGCGCCTTTGCCCCAGCCGCGCCCGCCGGTCGTTTTGGGCTCGATCCACACGCTCGGGCGGCGGTCGTAATAAGCGCCGTCGTCCTGGTAATGGTCGAAGTCGCGGTCGCGCTGGACGAGGCCGAAGCCGCGCGGGTTCTCGTCGAAGAAGGAGTTGATGCGCGCCCCGCGCGGATTGACGAGCGGGCGCCAGATGCGCTCGCCGCGGCCGGTCCAGAGCGCGAGCCCGTCGGAGTCGTGGATCTCCGGGCGCCAATCGTCGGATACGCGCCGGTCGTTCTCCGCGCTGAGAAACATGCTGCTGAGCGGCGCGACGCCGAGCCGCTCGATCGGCTTGCGCGGATAGAGCGCCGCGTCGACGTCCATCGTCAGCGTCGCGCCGGGCGCGATCTCGAAGCGATACGCGCCGGCGACGCTCGGCGAGTCGAGCAGCGCGTAGGCGGTCAGGCGCTCGGCCGATTTTTCGGGACGCGCGAGCCAGAACGCCTCGAAGACGGGAAATTCTTCGGGGCGCTCGAGGCCGGTGTCGACCGCCAGGCCGCGCGCGGAGATGCCGTACTGCTTCTCGCCGCCGACCGCGCGGAAATAGCTCGCGCCGAGAAACGCGGCGACGTCGCGCTGCCAGTCGGTATGGAAAAGAATGCGGAAGCCGGCGAAATCGAGCCCCTTGGGCACGCTGTCGAAGCCAGCCGCGGCGAAGTCGAACATCGTCGGATCGAAAGCGACGCGCCGCGCCTTGCCGTCGGCCAGCTCGTAAATCTCGACCGGCTCCTTGTAGCCGCGGCCGGGCGGAAAAAACCGCGCCTGAAAGCCGCGTCCCTCGCCCGCCCAGAGCGCGCGCTCGGGGCGAAAGCGGATCTTCTGGAAGCGGTCCCAGCTCATCTCTGCGAGCGCCGGCGTGAGCATGTTGCGCGGCGGCTTATAGGCGGCGGCCGCCCGCGCGCGCGCCTTGCCCTTAAGGCTCGCGAAAAATTCCGCGGGCTCGACGGATTCGTCTGCGGCGAACAATCTCGGCGGCAAAAATCCTGAGAAAAAAAGCAGCGAAGCGTATTTGAGGACTGTGCGGCGATGCATGGTGTTCGAAGCGCGCTCCTACATTTGAATATCTCCCGGCGGACACGACCGCCAGTGGGTGTCTTGACAGACGGCCGGCCGGTGCTATTCGTCGGTGACCTATTAAAGGAGGGGATTACGATGAAGAAGATTTTCTTACGCGCCTTGAGGCCGCTGATCATCGTCGCAGTGTTCGCCTTGGGCTACGTTTGCGGCACGCTCAACCAGCAGCCGGCCGAAGCGCAGCTCGGCGGGCTCTTGGACAAGGGCGGCGGCGTGTTCGGCCAGGCGAAGGAATTCGGCTCGGCGATCGTCGAGATGCAGGACCACGTGAGCGGGCTGCAGAAAAATCTCGACACCTTCAAGAAAGTGCAGTCGGCGCTGACCGGGAAATAAGGCCGGGGGAATTTTTCTCGGAGCGATCAGCGCCCGGGCGCCCTGGCGCTGTAGTATTTTTGCAGCGAATCGATGAAGGCGAGCGTGGCGCTGACGAGGCCGGCTTCGTCTTTTTTTAGCACCAGCACGACCTGGCCGTCGCTCCATTTGCTGACGTC
This sequence comes from Binatia bacterium, assembly GCA_036407055.1. Classification (GTDB taxonomy): domain Bacteria; phylum Desulfobacterota; class Binatia; order UBA9968; family UBA9968; genus JAJPJQ01. The sequence goes on along the minus strand of DASWZY010000458.1, from coordinate 18,670 downwards.
GCGCGCGCTCGCGACCGCCTCGCCGTATTTGGCGGAGGCCGCGGCTAGCAGGCTGTCCCAGATATCGGCGCCGCCGTCGCGATAGCTTGTCGTGATCGCCGCGAGGCGGCCGTCCATGTAAACGCCCAGCATGCGCGCGGCGCCCTTGGGCAGGTAGCGCGGCAGCAGCGCGAGCAGCTCGGCGCCGGAGGCGGCTTTGCCGGCCTCGACCGCCCGCCCCGAGGAGCGCAACGCGGCGATCGAATCGCCGAGTGTCAGGCCGTTCTCCGTTCTATTGATCCGCAGCGATGAGAGGCGGAGCGGCGGCGCGATACGCGACGCGGAATCCGCATTCGCTTCCGGCAAGGCGCTGTTCGCGGCGGCGCTGTCGAGGGTCTCCGCGCCCACCAGCGTTTTCAGCATGAAGCCGAGGAAGAAAAGCAGGAACGCGGCGATGATGAAAGCGGTCGTCGAATGCATCGCTCTCGGCATGGCGTTTCCCTCCATGACCCCGGAAAGGGAGCAACGCATGTGCCAAGCAAATAGCTTGCAAAATTCGGCGCCTGCGCGCGGCCGCCTTTAACGCGTTTTGTAACCGGTGCGGTTTTGCGTGACCGGGCCGGGCGGTCGCGGAATCCTCGATTTTATGCCCGCGCGCCGCCGGGCGTTGAAAAGTGCTCTGCCTCGCCAGTGCTTCCGTTGCGCGAAAATGTCCGGAGAAAAGGCGCCGGCCAGTGCGGGCGGAACGTAAAAAGTCCCCGAAAATGAAGATTTTACGGCCGCTTCCGCTGGGAAGTCCCGCCTATTCTGGATAGGCATCGCGCATGGCGGCGGCGACCTTCCGCAGAGCCGGCCCGAGCGAGGAGTTTTTGCGCCAAACGAGGCCGATCGTGCGCCCCGGCGCCGGGTCGGCGAAGCGGCGTACGCGCAGATTGCGTATGCGCACCTCGTGCGGCACCGAGAGCTCGGGCAGCAGGGTGACGCCCGCGCCGCCGGCGACCATGCTGACGATGGTCGCGAGGCTCGTCGCCTTGAACTCGTTGTCCCGCGCCCGCGCGCTCAGGCACAGCTCCAGCGCCTGTTTGCCGAAGCAGTGGTCGTCGGTCAGGATCCAGACGTCGTTGTTCCTGAGCTCGGAGAGCTTTAGCGGCGCCGTATCGGCCGCGAGCGGGTGGCCGCGCGCGGTGAGCAGCACGAAGGGGTCCTTGCCGATCGCCTCGCGGTGGACCTCGCCGAGATCGGCCTCGAAGGCCACGAGCGCGGCGTCGATCTCCCCGGCCTCCAGGCGGCTCGTCAGCGCGCGCGTCTTCTCCTCGAGCCACACGACTTTGAGCGCGGGGAAGGCCGCGCGCAGCTTGGGCGTTAGGCGCGGGAGAAAGTAGGGCGAGATCGTAGGAATCACGCCGAAGCGCAGCGTGCCCGAGAGCGGATCGACGAAGCGCCGCGCCGCCTCCGCGAGCGCGTCGCTCTCGCGTAGCACCGCGCGCGCCTGCTGAATGAACTCGCGCCCCGCCGCCGTCAGGAGCACGCGCCGGTTGTCGCGCTCGAAGAGCCTCACGCCGAGCAGCCGCTCGACCTCGGCGATCTGCGCGCTCAGCGACGGCTGCGACACGTGGCACTCCTCCGCCGCGCGATTGAAGCTCAAGCATTCGGCGACCGCCACGATGTATTGCAGCTGGCGCAGCGTGACCAGGTGCGGATTGAAGTTCATGGTAATCGCAAACTATCAGCAAGAATAATAAACATGCCTTGAAATCTCAATTCAGCGCCTCCCGATTCGCCTCAGCTTTTCATCATAGCCTCGCGTTATCGCCAGAATTCAAAAGAAGTATTGGCGAATACCTTGAGAAGCCGGCATTTCTAGCTAGAGCATAATTGTAAACCGACGAAGTCCGGCGAGGAGTTCAAAGCAAAGGAGAAATTTTATGGCCGACGAAAGCAAATGCCCGTTCAATCACAATGCCGTTCGCGGTGCGGCGAACCGGGACTGGTGGCCCACCGAACTGAAACTCAAGGTTTTGCGCCAACATTCGGAGTTGTCCGATCCGATGGATGAAGGCTTCAACTACGCGGACGCGTTCAAGAGCCTCGATCTCGCGGCGGTGAAAAAGGATCTGCGCTCGCTGATGACCGACTCGCAGGACTGGTGGCCGGCGGACTTCGGCCACTACGGCCCCTTGTTCATCCGCATGGCATGGCATAGCGCCGGCACCTACCGCATCGCCGACGGGCGCGGCGGCGCCGGCGCGGGGCAGCAGCGCTTCGCGCCGCTCAACAGCTGGCCGGACAACGGCAACCTCGACAAGGCGCGCCGACTGCTCTGGCCGGTCAAGAAAAAATACGGCAACAAAATCTCCTGGGCCGATCTGATCGTTCTCGCGGGCAACGTCGCGCTTGAATCGATGGGCTTCAAGACCTTCGGCTTCGGCGGCGGCCGCCCCGACACCTGGGAGCCGGACGAAAGCATTTTCTGGGGGCCGGAAGGGAAGTGGCTGGCGGAAGAGCGCTACAGCGGCGACCGCGAGCTCGCCAACCCGCTCGCGGCGGTGCAGATGGGGCTCATCTACGTCAACCCGGAAGGACCGAACGGCAACCCGGACCCACTCGCGGCGGCGCGGGACATCCGCGAGACTTTCGGCCGCATGGCGATGGACGACGAAGAGACGGTCGCGCTGATCGCCGGCGGCCATACCTTCGGCAAGACCCACGGCGCCGGCCCTGCGACCTATGTCGGGCCCGAGCCCGAAGCGGCGGACATCGAGCAGATGGGCCTCGGCTGGAAGAGCAGCTACGGCAGCGGCAAGGGCGGCGACGCGATCACGAGCGGCCTTGAGGTCACATGGACGCAAACGCCGACCCAGTGGAGTAACTATTTCTTCGAGAACCTGTTCGGCTACGAATGGGAACTGACGCAGAGCCCGGCGGGCGCGCATCAATGGCAGGCGAAGAACGGCGCGGGCGCCGGCGCGATCCCGGACGCGCACGACGCGTCGAAGCGCCGCGCGCCGACGATGCTGACGACCGACCTTTCGCTCAGGGTCGATCCGGCTTACGAAAAAATTTCGCGGCGCTTCCACGACCATCCGGATGAGTTCGCGCAGGCGTTCGCCTGCGCGTGGTTCAAGCTGACGCACCGCGACATGGGGCCGCGCGCGCGCTATCTCGGGCCCGAGGTTCCGACGGAAGAGCTGATCTGGCAGGACCCGATACCGAAGGTCGACCACCCGTTAATCGACGCGCGCGACGTCGCCGCGCTGAAGGGCAAAATCGTCGCGTCGGGCCTGTCCATCTCCGAAATGGTCTCGACCGCGTGGGCGTCGGCGTCGACCTTCCGCGGCTCCGACAAGCGCGGCGGCGCGAACGGCGCGCGCATTCGCCTCGCGCCGCAGAAGGATTGGGAAGTCAACCAGCCCACGCAATTAGCGAAGGTGATTAGCACGCTCGAAGGCATCCGGAGCGGCTTCAACTCCGCGGCCGCCGGCGGCAAGAAGGTCTCGCTCGCCGACCTGATCGTTCTGGCCGGCTCGGTCGGCGTCGAGCAGGCCGCGAAGAAGGCCGGCCACGACGTGACGGTTCCGTTCGCGCCGGGCCGCATGGACGCCGCACAGGAGCAGACCGATGTGCTCGGCTTCGCCGTTCTGGAGCCGCTCGCGGACGGCTTCCGCAATTATCTGAAGATGAAATTACCGCTGTCGGCCGAGGAGCTGCTCGTCGATCGGGCGCAGTTGCTGACGCTGACCGCGCCCGAGATGACGGTGCTCGTCGGCGGCATGCGGGTTTTGAATACCAACTTCGGCCGGGCGCGCCACGGCGTTTTCACCAAACAGCCGGAGGCGCTGACCAACGACTTCTTCGTCAACCTGCTCGACATGGGCACCGAGTGGGAGGCGGTCTCGGACGCCAAGGACGTGTTCGAAGGGCACGACCGCAAGACCGGCGCGGTCAAGTGGACCGCCACGCGCGTCGATCTCGTCTTCGGTTCGAACTCGCAGCTGAGGGCGCTCGCGGAAGTCTACGGGTCGGCGGACGCGAAGGAGAAGTTCGTGAAGGACTTCGTGGCGGCGTGGGCGAAAGTGATGGACCTGGATCGCTTCGAACTTAGGTGATTCGGCGAGTTAGCGGCGCGCGGCGGCGTTTCAAACATGAAGTGCCGCCGCGTGGCCTGACGGCGGCTGAAATGAAGAAGGCCGGACCCGAGTCCGGCCTTTTTTTCTGAAGCGTAAAACTGAATTTCTAGGCGCGCAGGACGGCCCTGGCGCGGCGGTAAGGCGCGCGGTGCGCCGGCCGCGGGGGCTCGGCGGCGGGAAGCCTCGGGAGGTCCGGCGCCGGCCTGCGGAGCGATCGGCGCACGCGGTCCGGGTCCAGGCCCAGAACCTCGCAGACGTTGCAAAAAGAAAACGTTGCGATTTTATCGTTGCTTAAGAGCCAGGTTTCTTCTTCGACGAAGCGCCGCCCGCGGGTAATAACCAGTTTACGGTAGTTCTTGACGGCGTCGTCGAGCACGGCGGCGAACAGCCGCTTTTCCGGCTCGATGTCGCCGCTCTTCGCGAACGTCCCCCAATACTGCGCGCATAGCGAAGCGTCCTGTGTGAAGAAACTCGTGTTATCCATCGCTTCTCCTTATCGGCGGGCGAGAATACGCTGGACGACGAGCGATTTGTATCGGGGATAACCCTGAAAATGGCCAGGGAAATACCTGATAGCCTCGGTTCGCGCCGAGGAATGCGGCGGAGCTTCAATCTTCGTTCGGAGCTAATAACCGTACCAGGCGCCGCCCGCGCGGCCGCGCTCGTAGGCGTCGCGCGTGATCTCCTGGTGCCTGCCGAAGAGATAACCGCCGATGAGCCCGGTGCCGGCGCCGATCCCGGCGCCCATGCCGGCGTTGCCCGCGATCGCGCCGATGATGCCTCCGGCGGCGGCGCCTCCTAAGACCCCGACGGCCGCGCCTTGCTCGCTCGGCCGCAGCGGCTGCGAGCATCCGGCGACCGCCAGGAACAACGTCAAGAATACTGCGAGAATCCAAATCTTATTCATCGTATTCTCCGATCACTGTTTGCACGGCCACGTTGCGGTGAGGAAGCGAAACTGGGTTTCCACGGGCAGCTCTTTCATATATTGCGGGTGCGCCTTCGCCCATTCGACGAACATCGCGACGCTTTCGTTGCGCGTCGGACCTTTTTCCGGCAGGCAGACCAGTCGTTCCTTGGCGGGGAGCTCGGCCTCTTCATAATGGAAGGCGCCGATCATGTAGCCGTGGCACATCTGGATCGCCTCTTTCGCGCGCGGGTCGTCGGGGCGCACGGCGCAGAGGTTGACGAGGTTTGCGGTCGTTCTCACCATGAAATCATCGTCCGTCACCGCGCCGAACGCCGGCGCGGTGAGCCAGGCGAGGCAGGCGAAGACGATCAATCCGCCGAGAAACTTTAGCAGCATGGAGGTCTCCTTTCGCGATGAAAAATAGCGGCGCTTCGGCGATGCAGAGAGATGTATGGTCTAAAAAACACCTTGTCGCGAGGAGCCGAAAAGTCAATATAGGGAACTCGATCCAGGGTTCTCAGGCAAACCCTTAGACCCGCTTGCCGCGCGGAAATTCGGCCTTCGTCGACCAAGAACGCTCCTCATTCGTCCAAGTAAACAAAAATAATTTTTCGCAAATTCCTGTGGGCGACAAATGCGGACAGGGATGTTCAATCGACGCCGCATCCGCTCACGCCGCCGCCTCTGCGAGGCCGAATTTTCCTGCAGGTCACATGCCGGAACTTATTTCGTTACCTGCCGATGCTTGAAAGAATGCGCCCCGCCGCGGTACTTCGGGGGCGCGTCCTGAGAATCCATGCTCGGGCGTAGAACCTAATGGATGCCGCGACTTCGTCCGGCCGACGCTCTGAAGCGCTAGTTATGGTCGACAGTAAGAAATTAGCGCAGAATGTTTTTCGAGCCGCCGTCAACGTCGTGAAGGCCGAGAATACGTTTCTACGCGGCCACTGCGAGGCGGACGGCTATCACGGCATAGCGTCCGTGAGCGAGCCGGTCCTGATATACCTGATTTTCCGCTCCCTCGTCACGCGCGGCATCTACGATGTTCGGCTCGCGCAGCCGTACCCCGGCTATCCGAAATTGGTCGCCGATCTCGTGGTCGTACAGGACAACCTTTGGGCCGGTTGCCTGCACGCGAAATGGCTTGCGACGAACGCGAATGTCGGATCTGCGAAGGACGACATCGAAAGCATGCGGAGTAAGCTGCCGCCGCAGGTCGTGAAGCTTTTCCTGGGCCTTTGGGTGAAGGAGCCGCCACGCGCAAAAGCCGTGGACGGCTGGATCGACGAACTGGCGGAGGCTTCGGGAACGGCCGCTATGTGGACCGAGACTTTTACCGCGCTCTCGTCCGGCAGCGCAGCCGTCACGGACGTGCCTGCCGGCGTAACGCTCTATGAAGTCGTGTAGCGGTCAGATCAGATTTTTTCCTTCCTCCCGTTTTTGGCTATTGACACTCCCGCCGCACTTACCGTATTAGACCTTCGACGATCGCGCGTTTTCGGCCGGCCGCGGCCGGCCGCGACTGCCTCGGACGAATGCGCCGCGCACGAAAAATATTTTCGCGGGCCTGTCTCCCCGGCCTCGTTTTCATTCTCTCGGCATGGGCCGCCGGCTGCGCGCCGACGCTGGCGGCGCCGACGGAATCGCAGAGCGCTCTCGTCATCGGCAGAGTCTTCGTCAACTACGCCCGCGCGGATAATATTTGGCGGTTCCCGGCCGGAGCCGTGGCAGAGGGGATTCTGGTCGAGATGGAAAAGCGCGGAACGCGCGATCTGATAAACGCCTTGACCGAAGAAGACGGGTACTTCTTTCTCCCCAATATCGCCCCCGGCGTCTATGACGTTCGCCGGGTGAGCATCACCACCGTCGTCCCCGGCGCGAGCGGAAACTACGGAGTGAGCGTGCAGCAATTCGCCATTCCGGCGGGAACGCTCGTCTTTAGCCCGGCGCCGGGTAAAGTGGGCTACGTCGGCACTGTCGTTGTCGATGTCGACGACCGCGGCTTCACCAGTGTGAGAGAAGCGTCGGACGACACGGCGGCGACGGCCTATTTTTCCCGGAAATGGGCCAAGTCTCCCTGGGCCGCGCGCGAAATGATTCCGCTCCGCGCAAAGCCGGCTGCGAGCCAGGGTCCGCGCCTCTAACAACCATCGTACTCACCTACTAGCTTCACTCTCGCGCGATCGAATTTCCATGCCCGTGTTTTTGCCGTCTTTTCGCCTATCTCGGCGGCGGCCGCGCCCGAACGCCTGACTCCTTTTCCTCCGGTTTTTACCCGGCTTGGAACGCACGGGATCGCTTGTCACAATTCTCGTATGGATATTTACGGCAACTTTCAACGTGAAACCGACGGCGCTCCTTTTAACGGCGCTGTTTCGAAATTGATCGAGGATCTCAAGAAGTACCGGCACCCCCATATCGATTCGAGTCCGATCTTTGCGCGTCTCGCCCGCGGCGAGATTACGCGCTCCCATTACCTCGCTTATCTGCGAGAGACGTATCATCTGGTGATACATACGCCGAGGTACCTGACGATCGCCGCCGATCGGGTGGCGGAGAGCGACCCGCGGCTCGCCGCATATTTTCGCAATTTCTCCGATGAAGAGACGGGACACGAGCTCTTATGCGTTCGCGATATTAACGCGCTAGGGGAGGACCCGCGGCGCATCCTGTCCGGCGCGCCGAATCCCGGCGCGTGGGGTATGATTACGCAGTGCTATTTCTGGGCCGGCCAGGGCAATCCGGTCGCGCTATTAGGCGAGGCGTTCGCGACCGAGGAGCTGGGCGCGACAAACGGCACGGACGTAGCGAAGCTGCTCGTTGCGGATTACGGCATTCCGCGCGGCGCGACCAATTTCCTGCGCGTTCATGGAAGCGTCGACGTGGAGCACGTTCAGGCGGCCGCGCGCGCCGCCGTTTGGTACACGGGCGGCCGCGCGCAAATGGCCGACATCGTGCAGGCCGTCAAAATGACCTACCGATACTATAGCCAGTTGTTCACGGACGTCCTGCAGTTGGGCGACCGCTGGACGAGGGGCATCTCCGCGGCTTTACCTTTTGTCCTTTACACATACATGTGAGCAGCCGTCCATGCGTCGGATTACGAGGCCGGGAGTTTTCTCCCGGCCTTTTTATTTGAGTACAAGGACAACGCGCGGCTCCGTGCATGCCGGTTGGATTTTCTCGCGTATTTTTGGATATGATCGAAACACCATGACCGCCGATGAATGGAAAAACTGGCTTGCCAAGACCGTGCGGGAAGTAATGGCGGCGCCGGAGTTCGACCGCTACTTTGCCGTGAAGCTCAACCGCCCGCGCGCCGCGATGATGCTCACCCAGCACGGGCTCTTCAGCCGCCACCGCCGCGATTGCTGGGCGTATCTGTCCGCGAACTGCCCCGAGCTTTCGATCAAGCAGAAGATCCTCCGCCACGAGTACGAGGAGGTCATCAAAGACGACTACACGGACCGCGGCCACCTGGAGCTGGTGATCCGCCAGGCGGAAGCGGTGGGCATGACGCCGGAAGAGGTGAGCGCGGTCGAGCCGCTGCCGATCACGCGCGCCTGCCTTTATGCCTGGGCGTGGATGACGCGCGAGAAGAACTGGGTGGAAGGCATGGCGGCCCTCACGGTGACCGAGTGGTCGAACGACGACCGGCTGCTCGCCGATTTGGGCGGCGGCCACGCGACCCGCAGCGCGCGGCGCTGGATGGAGGACCTCGGGCTGACCTGGAAGCACATGCCTAACTATAAAGTCCACAGCCAGGCCGACGAGGAGCACGGTCGGATGTTTCTCGCCGATCTCGAGCAATTCGCGACCGGCGAGCGCGAGGGGACGGCGAAGCAGGCGGTGCGCGAGTCGCTCGATCTTTTCAGGATCTTCCGCGGCGGCGTTGGGGAGGCGATGGAGAGAATTCCGCTCTAGCGCAGTTCGATACCGCCCGGGCGCCCACGTCGCTCCACGCTTTCGGCGCCATTGGGCTCCCGTGCGCACGTGTGAGCGCATGTGTTGGCGGCCTTTACGGGAGAGCAGGTCGCTGCCGGATTTAAATGAAAAGGCCCCGGAGCTCGCAAGCGCCGGGGCTTTTTTTGTGCGCGAAACTTCGCGCGCTTCGAAGATGCCGATTCACTCGTCGTGTTCCCGTAGATCCGTTGGACCAAGGTCCAATAGCACCGCTCTAGCCTCCGACCTATAACAACTTCAGCCGGCTGAACCGGCTTCCGTATGCTGGATGTCATTGTCATCGGCGCCGGTCCGGCAGGCGTCGTCGCCGCGCTCCGCGCCGCGGACCTGGGCGCGAAAACCGCGCTGGTCACGCGCGATGAATTCGGCGGCATGGCCGCGAACGACGGGCCGATTCCGGTCCGCACGCTGGCGCACGCCGCCCGCCTGATGCGCGAAGCGCGCCAGCTCGGTCTTTACGGCATCGGCGTGAGTGAGCCGGCGCTCGATTATTCCCGCCTGCTCGAACGCGTGCGCGAGGTGGTATCCGATGTGCGCGCGCATTCCGCCTTTCGCGAGCAGATCGCCGCCGCGGGAGCAAAAGTTTACGAGCGCGCCGGCAATATCCGCTTCATCAATCCGCACACGATCGAAAGCGATACCGGCCTGCGCCTGGAGGCCGAGAAAATCATCATCTGCACCGGCGGCGCGAGCCGGGGGCTCTCGGTCCCGGGCGCCGAGCTGACCGCGACGCACAGCGACGCCTGGAGCCTGACCGCCGTGCCGAAATCCATGCTGGTGATCGGCGCGGGCGCGACGGGAGCGCAGATCGCCTCGATCTTCAACGCGTTCGGCACGTGCGTCGAGCTCTTTCAGGCCGGCGCGCGGATTCTCCCGACCGAGGACGAGGACGTGTCGGCCGAAGTCGCGGCGGCTTTTCGCAATTCGGGCATCGCCGTGCGCGAGAATTTCGGCGCCATCGAGTCGTTCGAGAAAACGCCGGACGGCGTGCGCATGATCTTCGCCAAAGACGGCGCGCGCTCCAGCGCGGAGGCCGCGCTCGCGGTCGTCGCGGTCGGCTGGGTCGCGAATACCGCCGCGCTGAACCTCGCAGCGGCGGGCGTCGAGACGAACGAACGAGGCTTCGTGCGTGTTGACGCTCATCTGAGGACTTCCGCGCCGCACATCTTCGCCGCCGGCGACATCACGGGGCGGATGACGCTCGTGCCGCAGGCGATCCAGGACGGCTACGTCGCGGCGACCAACGCCGTTAAGGGCGTGTCGATGGAGCTTGCGGATACGGTGAATCCCATCGGCAGCTTTACGGACCCCGAGTACGCGCAGGTCGGCATGACCGAGGCCAAGGCGCGCGAGAAGCACGACACGCTAACTGCAACGGTGCGCTTCGACTCGACCACGCGCACGATCATCGACGGCCGGACGCTGGGATTCTGCAAGCTGATCGTCGACCGAGGCAATCGCAAAATCCTCGGCTGTCACGTCGTCGGCGAGCGGGCGGTCGAGATCGTCCAAGTGGCGTCGATCGTCATGACGTCGGGGATGCGCGTCGATGAGCTGGCTCAGGTGCCGCTCTCTTTTCCGACTTACGCCGGGATTCTCGGGCGCGTGGCGGCGAGCGCTACGCACCGGCTTAACCTCGAAGTCGCCTGGCAGTCCAATCGGATCGAGAGTATGTCGTGATGGAGCTTCTGCAGAAAGCGGTCCAGGTCGCGATGCTGACCTTCGTGCTCTCCAGCATGCTGGCGATGGGCCTGGGTCTTACGGTCGGTCAAATCGTCGCGCCGCTGCGCAACGCGCGGCTGGTGGTGCTCGCGCTGCTGCTGAATTTTCTCGCGATGCCGTTCGCGGCCCTGGCGCTCGGAAAATTCCTGCGGCTCGACGAGTCCTTCGGCGTCGGCCTGCTCTTGTTGGGCGCGTCGGCGGGCGCGCCGTTTCTGCCGAAGCTCGCGCAGATCGCCAAGGGCGACCTCGCGTTCGCGGTCGGCTTGATGGTGCTGCTCATGGTCGTGACGGTCGGCTATCTGCCGCTCGCGCTGCCGCTGTTTCTGCCGGGCGTGTCGGTCGACCCCGCGCAAATCGCCCAGTCGCTTTTTCTCCTCATGCTGCTGCCGCTCGCCGGCGCGCTTCTCGTCAAGGCAAAGTTTCCGGACGTCGCGGGACGCATCAAGCCTGCGCTCGATACGCTGTCGAGCTTGAGTCTCGTCGTCCTGGCGGCGCTGATCGCGATCACCAACTTCAGCAACGTGCTGTCCGTCTTCGGGACGGGCGGGATTCTCGCCGGCATCCTGTTCATCGCGATCGGCTTTGCGCTGGGCTGGTTCCTCGGCGGGTCCGAAAAAACCGTTCGGTCGGTCTCGGCGCTGGGCACGGCGCAGCGCAACATCGCCGCCGCGCTGGTCGTCGGCGGTCAAAGCTTCAGCGATCCCAAAGTGGTGGTCATGGTCGTCGTCGTCGCGACGGTCGGCTTGCTGATTCTCATGCCGCTATCCCGGAAATTGGCGAGCATTGCTTCGGATAGCATGGAAAAATTCGCCGGTGCTGGAACGTAAATAACGAGAACCGAAAATTTACATTCACAAAAAGGAGACTCATTTTATGAAGATAAAGCCACAGGCTATGGCGATGCCTAGAGACCTCAAAACTTTGCCGCAGGGAAAGTATGGTCCGATCTTCCCAAAGTCCCCTGCCTGTTACGGGTTCACGATCATCGCGAAGGTAAAGCAGGGTCGCGAAGCGGTGGTGCGAGAATACGGCAACACGATCGAAAAAGCGATTGCCGCGCAGCCTGACGCCCTCGCGCCGCTCAAGCTTCATTATCTGCGTTGGGTGCTGTTCGACGTTGGCTCGGGATTGCACTTCATGTATCAGGGAATCTTCGACACGGACTTCGACAAGTATACGGAAGACGCTGTGGCGCTGTTTATCAGCCTCGGCGTTAACACCGTCTTCGAAAACCTCGAAGGATTTCCGATGGACTGGAAGACCAATCCCGAGGCGTTCATCAAATTCGCGAGGGAACACCAGTGTCCGAGCTTCCTGGAGTATGGCGAGTACCCGTTCGTAAGCGCCGACGAGATCAAGAAGGCGTTACAGCTCAAGGCTGCGTTTTCAGAGGTGCTCGACCAGATGCAGTAGGGTTACCCTTATGCTTGAACTCGATGACATTCAGAGCGGTGTTTTGCGTCCCCGGCCCTCGCCTTACGTCGCAACCTACATTGCCTTTCGGATCGACGACCGCAAGGCGGGGCGCGAGTTGATGCGGCGAGTTGCGGGCGCGGTGACCTCCGCGGCGAACCCGACAAGCCCGCTGGCCGACACTTGGGTGAGCGTCGCGCTCACCTACGGCGGCTTCAAAGCGTTGGGTGTGCCGCAAGAGTCGCTCGACAGCTTCTCGTGGGAGTTTCGCCAGGGAATGGCGGCGCGCGCCAAGGACCTCCACGACATCGGCGAGAGCGCGCCCGAAAACTGGGAGAAGCCCTTGGGGACTGGGCAGATCCACGTGGTCATCGCCGCAGTATCGCCGGACGAAGCGCGGCTCGAAGCTGCCCTCGAACGGGCAAGGAAAGCCTATAGTGAGATGACAGGGATCGAAGCCATTTGGCGTCAGAATTGCCACGCGCTGCCGACCGAAACGGAGCCGTTTGGGTTCAAGGACGGCATAAGCCATCCCGCGATAGAGGGGAGCGGCATCGCCGGCAGCAATCCTCAGGAGCAGCCTTTCAAAGCCGGCGATTTCGTCCTCGGTTATACGGACGAGATGGGCGGCATTCAGAAGACCGTGCCCGAAATCCTGGGCCGCAATGGGACCTATGTCGTCTTTCGCAAGCTGCATCAGCGCGTGGCTCAGTTCCGCGGCTACTTGAAGGAGAACTCCAAGGGTCCCGAAGACGAGGAGTTGACGGCGGCAAAGATGATGGGACGCTGGCGCAGCGGCGCCCCCCTGGCGCTCTGCCCGCTTCACGATGACCCGAAACTAGGCGCAGACCCGCTGCGCAACAATAACTTCCTCTTTCGAGAGGACGATCCAGACGGGTTCAAGACCCCTTGCGGCTCGCACATACGACGCTCGAACCCGCGCGACTCAAAGATAGCGGGCATGGCGAGGATACACAGAATGATACGACGCGGAACAGCCTACGGCCCGCCGCTCCCCGAGGGCGTCCTCGAAGACGACGGTCTCGATCGCGGGCTCATGTTCGCATTCGTCGGAGCACACCTCGGCAGACAGTTCGAGTTTGTCCAGTCCGAGTGGGTCAACGACGGGGTCTTCATCGGGGCCGAGAAAGACAAAGACCCGGTCGTCGGCTCTAACGGAGGCGCCGGCGCGTTCACTCTCCCTCGCAGGCCGCTGCGCAAACGCTTCCAAGGCATCCCCAACTTCGTCGTCACTCGCGGCGGTGAATACTGCTTCATGCCGAGCCTGACGGCATTGCGCTGGCTGGCAGACCTTAAAACGTAACGGCAGTTAGCTGAATGAAAATACGAAAGAGGAAATGTACATGAGTACCATTCAACCGCCGCGCACATATAATCAGAACCATATGGCGCGCAAATACACTCCGGGTCGGCGCCGCGTGAGCATGTACATCTCGTGGAGTTACCCGGCCGAGGCTGGCAGGAATCCGTCTGAACTGGATAACCGATTCTCAACCATGACTGAAGTGCGGCGGGTGGTATGGCCCGCCTACGAGGCGCCACAATGGTCAGACCCGTTGCAGTTCCAGCAGGGAATCGCAGGAGCGCTGGAGTTGTTCTTCTGGGCGTGGGCGCCGTTTCAGCAGTTTGTAGGTGAAGTGACAGGGCATAGCGTCCCCGTGTTTCAGCGGATCGATCACGCCGGGTTCAAACTTCCCCTTGACGAGCGAGTCCTGGGGGACGCTGATACTCTATTTGTGTTTGGGCTGGATCACATGGTCACAAAGCAGGAGGCGGCGCCGGAAGAGATTGAGGCCCTGCGACAGTTCCTGCGGCGCGAAGGAACCTGTCTGATCCTAGGCCCGCACCACGAGGTGGGTATTTCCGACGATCCGAAAGTCCGCGACATGGAATACCACCACCATGGCGATGCGTTAGTGCCCCGCCAACAGCGCTTCGGACAGTACACCCGGGATCTAATGAAGGGTCTCGGAGTACCCGTCGAGAATCGCTACGGGCTGAGCCCGGCGGTGGTTCCGGGAACGAAGAAGATCGCTCCCTTCTCCGCTGCGCGGGATCTGGATGCCAAAGGCTGGCTCAACGGGGTTACCTCGCTCAACTTTCACAATCATATGCCACACTATGCGGTCACGACCGATGACCCCAAGTCGATCCATGTTCTGGCCAGACAACCGATCAACATGTCCAGGCCACATCCGTTCACGGAAGCGGGAAACCGGGAGTTCAACATATTCCTCTGGATGCCCCCTAGTGGCGACCGGACGGGTGATGTGCTGCTGGCAGACTCCACTCTCTTTAGCATCCTGTTCGGTCGTGACGAGAGCGTGGAGCGCTTCTGGAAAAATCTTGTGACAGCCAAATAAGGCCACTGAGCGAGTCTGCGCTATCTGGCTGAACTGTCCGAGAGAGAGCCGCGTCTAAAAAAGGCGCTGAGGAGTGGGACACCATTGAAGAGAGCCGCAGATTTCGTCCGGATTACCTAAGCACCGGAAAAGGGAAACAGCCATGCCAGCTTTAATCCCTTTTCCACGTACCGCGGTACTGCTTGCTTGCACCCTATCCTTCAGCGCCTGCGCCACTTTGCTTCATGCCGATACGTCAGCTTCGTTAGCTCCGGCTTCGCTCCTTGTAGATAAAAACTCCGCCGCGCCCGATAGCACCGCAACTGTAAATCCAAGCTCGACCGAATCTGCCATCCCGCCGGCTTTCGGCTTTGATGGTCCGCTTGGCGAACGACTCAAGCTCACCGGCGACTCGTTTGGTATCCGAAATAAATTGGCCGATCACGGCGTCACTTTCGATGTGAATCTCATCCAGTTCTTCCAAGGCGTTGCAACCGGCGGCAAGGATCGAGATTTTAAATACGGAGGAAAGATCGATTACTTTTTGAACATCGACGGCGACAAAGCCGGTTTGTGGCGCGGCTTCTCCGCCACAATGCATGCGGAGACGCGCTATGGCGAGGACGTCAACGGCATCGACGGCATGTTCTCGTTCGGGAATTTCAACATGGCGTTTCCAAAAGCGGGCAAAAACGTTACGAGTATCACCAGGCTGATACTGTCGCAATTGCTGGCCGAAACCTTCGCGGTCTCCGTCGGCAAATTCAATTCGCTGGATGATTTCACGCTCAACTTTACCGGCCGCAACGGTGTCGAGAGATTCATGAACAGCGCGGTGGTCGCCAACATCATCAACGCCCGCTCGGTTCCCTACTCCACGTACGGTGTGGGCGTATCGCTTCTGCGAGACAACACGCCGCTGATCACGTTCGTTGTCCGCGATCCCGACGATCATCCGACGACAGGCGATCTGGATAAACTTTTTAGGCACGGCGTACTTCTGTCCGGTACGCTTAAGCTGTCGGTTGCGCCGGCCGGCTTGCCGGGACATCAAAACGTCGGTGTTAACTGGAACAGCCGGAAGTTCACCTCCATCGATCCTTCCTCTTTGGCGAACATTCCCGGCACCGGTATTGTGACGGGAAAAGAATCCGGGACTTGGGCGCTTTGGTACACGTTCGACCAGTACCTCTTGGTCAGCCGGTCCGACCCTGACATCGGCCTGGGAATCTTTGGCATCGCGGGTATTTCGGACGGAAACCCAAATCCGGTTCGTTGGAACATGACTCTCGGTGTCGGTGGCAATGGCCTCATTCCCGGACGCGAGCGCGATACTTTCGGCGGCGGTTACTTTCGCATCGGCCTGTCGAGCGACTTCAAGGATCTGCTGAGCGGACCGCTTGCGCCGCCGGGACTCGCGCAGCGCGACGAGCAAGGTGGTGAGTTTTTCTACAACGCCGAACTGACTCCCTGGTGTCATTTGACGGGCGACCTGCAAATCGTCGCGCCAAGCACAAAACGGTTGCAGACCGCCGTGCTGCCCGGCGTCCGACTGAAGGTAGACTTTTGATACACGGACCGCGCGCTCGAATGCAAAATCCTGCGTCCACTGGTCCTGCGGCTGCAGCGCTTCTCGCATTGCACGCTCTCGTTGATGAAAGCGCTCGACATCGTCGACGGGCAACACGGAGTTCAACCGCTTTCTCTGGATGCCGCCGCAAGACGACCGCGCCGGCCACATCCTGCTCGCCGATTCGACGATCTTCACCACGCTTTTCGGCGGCACGCAGAGCCTGGAGAAGTTCTGGCGCAACATCGCGACGATGAAATAAAGTTCAGCCGATAAAACTAAAGGTCGCTGCCGGATTGAAAAAAGCCCGGAGCTAAAAAGCCGCTCGGCGCTACGGCTTTACGCCGGCGACAATTTGCTTCGTCCGCTCGTTGACGATCCAGACGGCGTTGTTTGCCGGCTTGCCGCCCCAGCTTCCGTCGACGACATAGCTTTCGCCGGCTTCGGCGATGAAGCTCAAGCGCCGGAACTCGGGCGTCGAGCCGCGATTGACGAGCGTCACCGGAGTAACGACCGAGACCCACAGGCTCGCGCTCACTTCGTGCGCGCCGGGCAGGATTTCGATCCGTCCCCAGTTTACCTCGTCCGCTCTTCTGAGAATTTTCTTTCCATCGACGGCGTCGACCGCCGCGATCACCCAGCTGAGGCCGTAAGAATTGACCGCGCCGCGGATCGTCGCGACCTCTGCGCGCGGAAGCTGCGGCCCCGGGTAGGTCCTGACCGGCATGCACGCGGCGAGGCCGGCGAAGAGAATTAAGATCATCGCGCGCATAGGCGGCACTACGCAGTATAACGTCCGCGGCGGTTCGCGCAAATGCGAACCGCCGCGGATATTCGATTGCAATTCCCCGAAAGCTAATCTATAGCCGCAACGCAGGAAGGAGGCTTTATGACGAACCCGATCCTTTGCATCAACTGCTCAAGGTAGAGGTGGCGCGCGTCCAGTCTATCTGACCGCGTCGCGCACAATTCTAAAATCGGACGTCACCGTCGTCGAGGTTGTATAGCCCCTTGTCCCCATACACTCGTAAAAAAGAGACTTTTGTTGCAGATACTCCGCGCACGCCTGGCTGTCTCGTGCGAACATCGCGTCGTTGAGCCCCGGCTTGGTTAAATATGTCGCGCTCGTGCAGCCACAAGCCGCGAACAGTATGAGAAGCGCCGTGATTCTTAGAATTACCATCGCGTGGTCCTCCGTCGCTTGCGGGAACCACATTTACGCGTTTCAGTAATTTACAACTATTAGGTTTTTCCCGGAAATTTCGCGGAAACTTTCCTGACTCGTATGAGGGAAAACCTTAGACGCGCCCGGCGACGAGACGCGCGGAGAGATCGCGGGCGCGAAACGCGCCGACGCGCCGTTTGGCGGGAGCTTGCGGATTCGATGAACTATGAATGAAAAAGGGCGGGCGCCCGGATAACCCGGGCGCCCGCCCTTGACTAGCCACTTTCCGTTGAGACGCCCGGTTACGGCACCGAATGCGTCAACGAGAAAGAGACCTTCGCGTCGTTTGCGCCGCCGCTGCTCACGGCCTCGACGGTCACGAGATCGCCGTCCGACGCGCTGAACGTATTGACGAGGTCGTTACACGTTGTCCCCGCACCGGTGATCGTGCACCCGATGCCGGACCCAACGCCGTTGACTAACACGTCGACGTCGATTGTCTCAGCTCCGCCAGGCGCGGGGCTTACCGCGGCGCGGAGATTCGCCAAAGTCCCGGCCGAAACCGGAACGCCCAGAGGCTCGAAGCCCGAGCCCGCAACGTCGTAGCCGTTGCCGGGAGCCATGACCATCGTCGTGCCATTATTCAGGAGATCGCCGGCAGTGCCGCCCGACATAAGGGTCGCGTTCGGTCCGGTCGCGCCCGTGGGACCAGTATCGCCTGTCGGCCCAGTCGGACCAGTAGGACCGGTGTCGCCAGTAGGCCCAGTCGGCCCAGTCGCGCCGGTAGCTCCGGTCGCGCCCGTAGGCCCGGTCGGACCCGTAGGACCGGTATCACCCGTAGGACCAGTCGCACCCGTAGCGCCGGTCGGTCCGGTCGCGCCGGTAGGCCCAGTCGGACCCGTAGCGCCTGTCGCGCCCGTAGGCCCAATCGGCCCAATAGGCCCAGTGTCGCCCGTTGGCCCGGTCGCTCCGGTTGCGCCTGTGGCGCCGGTAGGCCCGGTCGGGCCGGTTACGCCGGTAGCTCCCGTCGGTCCAATAGGACCGGTATCGCCGGTAGCACCCGTGGGACCCGTTGCACCCGTCGGACCGGTTACGCCTGTAGGCCCGGTCGGTCCAATAGGTCCGGTATCGCCCGTAGCCCCCGTCGGACCGGCAGGCCCGGTCGAGCCCGTATTACCGGTTGCGCCCGTTGCGCCCGTCGGACCTTGCACGCCAGTGGCGCCGGTGGGCCCGGCAGGGCCGGTATTACCCGTAGCGCCGGTCGCGCCCGTCGGGCCGGTCGGACCCTGGGGACCCGTCGGTCCCGCAATGGAGACAGGGGTTTCATTGCTTTTACAATTAGTCGTGTCGTCATCGATAACCCTGAAGACACCACTTTTGTCGTTTCTACAGCCAATGACAGTCACTGCGTCGGCCGGCGCCGCCGAGTAAAGCAGCCCCGCCAAGGCAGCGAGAGTC
>DASWZY010000457.1:0-2870 GCA_036407055.1 Binatia bacterium | reverse complement strand
CCGGCCGAGCGGATGATCGGCGAAAAAATCGAGGCTGAAGAGATCGTGCACGTAGTCGTCGGGAGTGTCCTCGGTCTGCGAGATCTCCTGAAGAATGACCTGGCGCTCGCGCTCGATCTCCTCCGGGTCGAAAACCGAGTGTAGAAAAATGTCGGCCAGCAGGTCGATCGCGAGCGTGAGATTTTCGTCGAGCACCTTGGCGTAATAGCAGGTGTACTCTTTGGCGGTGAAGGCATTGAGCACGCCGCCGACCGAATCCATCTCCTCGGCGATGCGCGCGGCGCTCCGCTGCTCGGTGCCTTTGAAGAAGAGGTGCTCGATGAAATGCGAGATACCGTTTTGCCGGCGGGATTCGTGCCGCGAGCCGTTTTCCACCCAGATTCCGAGGCTCACGGAACGGGTGCCGGGCATCTCGCGGGAAAGCACGCGGATACCGTTGGCGAGAACGGTCTTGTTGAACACGATTGCGTTGGACGCGCGCTAGGCTTACGTGGCGTTCGCCTCTTCGAGCGCCTCTTTGCGGCTGAGCTTGATCTTTCCCTGTTTGTCGATGTCGAGAACTTTCACCATCACCTCGTCGCCTTCACTGAGCACGTCGCTGACACGCCGGACGCGCTCGGGCGCGAGCTGCGAGATATGCAGCAGCCCGTCGGTGCCGGGGAGAATCTCGACAAAAGCGCCGAAGTCGACGATCTTTCTCACCGTGCCGCGGTATATCTTTCCGACTTCCGGCTCCGCCGCGATGCGCTGGACCATCTCGACCGCGCGGCGGCTCGCCGCCTCGTCATTGGATGCAATCATGACCGTGCCGTCATCCTCGACGTCGATCTTGACGCCGGTCTCTTCGACGATGCCGCGGATGACCTTGCCTCCGGGTCCGATGATCTCGCGGATCTTCTCGGGCCGGACTTTGAGCGTGATGATCCGCGGAGCGTGGCTCGACATCTCGCGGCTCGGCTCGGAGATCGTCTGGTTCATGATGCCGAGGATATGGTCGCGGCCTTCCTTGGCCTGGTAGAGCGCGTCGCGCATGACGTCACGCGTGACGCCGGCGATCTTGATGTCCATCTGCAGCGATGTAACGCCTACGCTCGTGCCCGCGACCTTGAAATCCATATCGCCGAGATGGTCCTCGTCGCCGAGAATGTCCGAAAGAACGCGGATCTGATCGCCCTCCTTGATGAGTCCCATGGCAATGCCGGCCACAGGGGCGCGGGTGGGCACGCCGGCGGACATCAATGAGAGCGATCCGCCGCACACCGTCGCCATCGAAGTGGAGCCGTTCGATTCGAGGATCTCGGAAACCACCCGGACGGTATAGGGAAAATCTTGCTCCGGCGGCAGTACCGGGATGAGCGCGCGCTCGGCCAAGTTGCCGTGGCCGATATCGCGCCGGCTCGGGCCGCGCAGAAATTTGACCTCGCCGACGCTGAACGGCGGGAAATTATAATGCAGCATGAATTTCTTATAGTGCTCGCCGATCAGCGCATCGATCTTCTGCTCATCGGAGCTGGTGCCGAGCGTCGCAACCACGAGTGCCTGCGTCTCGCCGCGCGTGAACAGCGCCGAGCCGTGCGTACGCGGCAGGACCTCCACCTCGCAGGTGATGGGACGGATATCTTTCAGGCCGCGGCCGTCGATGCGCCGACGGTCGTTAACGACCTGATGGCGGAAGTACTTCTTTTTCAGTTCGTCGAAGCTGGCTTTAATCTCTTTCTCGCGCTCGGGAAACTGCTGCGCCGCCTGCTCAATGACCTCGCGCTTGACCTCGTCGAGCTTTTTATAGCGTTCGAGCTTCTCGCCAATCGCGATCGCCCCCAGAATCTTGTCGCGCGCCAGGCCTTCGACGCTCTGGAGCAGGTTCTTGTCCGTCTCGACGAGAGGGACCTGGCGTTTGGCTTTGCCGACGGCCCGCTTGATCTCTTCCTGATAATCGAGCAGCGGCTGGATCGCCTCGTGGCCCTTGAACAGCGCCTCGAGAATCTCGTCCTCGGGGACGATGCGCGCGCCGCCCTCGACCATGACGATAGCGTCGCGGCTGCCGGAGAGGAAGATATCGACGTCGCTCTCCTGGAGCTGGCTTTGCGTGGGATTCATAACCCACTGCCGGTTAACCCGGCCGATGCGCACGCCGGCGAGCGGACCGTTAAACGGAATGTCGGAAACTTCCAGAGCGGCGGAGGCCCCAAGCATCGCGACAACATCCGGGTCGTTTTCGCGGTCGGCGGAGAGGACGGTGGCGATGATTTGGGTTTCGGCGCGAAGGCCGCCGGCAAAGAGCGGCCTGATCGACCTGTCGATCAACCGGCAGGTCAGGATTTCCTTTTCCGAGGGGCGCCCTTCGCGCTTAAAAAAACCGCCGGGAATTTTACCGGCGGCGAAGGTTCGCTCCTGGTAATCGACCGTGAGCGGGAAAAAATCCGCTTCGGCCCTGGCTTCCCTGGCGGCGACGGCGGTGACGAGCACGACAGTCTCGCCGTATTGGACGAGCGCGGCGCCGTCGGCCTGCTTCGCCACCCGGCCGACTTCTATAGATAAAGGACGGCCGTGAAAATCGACTTGTATTTTTTTAACCATGGATTGGACCCTTCTGAATGAACGGCAGGAAAGTAAGAAAACCGGGCGGGAGGAGCGCCAGCGAGAACCACTACTTGCGGATGCCTAGCCGCTGGATCAAGCTTCGGTATCTCTCGTAATTGTTCTTGCGGAGATAATCGAGAAGCCTTCTCCGCTGGCCGACCAGCTTGAGAAGCCCGCGGCGGGAGTGGTGATCCTTCACGTGGATCTTGAAATGCTCCGTGAGGTGATCAATGCGCTGGCTCAGCAAAGCGACTTGAACCTCCGGCGAGCCAGTATCGCTCTGATGGAGT
>DASWZY010000456.1:0-3809 GCA_036407055.1 Binatia bacterium | reverse complement strand
GAGAACGTCGCCGGGATCGTCGGCATGGGCAAGGCGGCCGAGATGGCCTTGCAGACGATGGTCGAAGACGAGCCTCGCGTGCACACCCTGAGAGACCGGCTGGAGAAGTCTCTCTTGGAATCCTGTCCCGGCAGCAGGGTGAACGGCGCCCCCGATAGACGGCTCGGCAATACCCTCAACATGAGCTTCAAGTTCCTCGAGGGTGAGGCGATCTTGGTGCTGCTCGATCAGGAAGGTATCTGCGCCTCGACCGGCTCGGCATGCACCGCCGGCTCCTCGGAGCCCTCGCACGTGCTCCGGGCGATGGGCGTGCCCCCGGATTGGCTCCAGGGGGCGGTGAGATTCAGCCTCAGTCGCTATACGACCGCTGAAGAGGTCGATTTTGTCAACCGAAAAGCGCCCTCGATCGTCGAAAGGTTGAGCGGCCTTTCCTCCTTAGGAAAACTCGGAAAACAGCGTCCTGCCAAGACTTTGGCGGGATAACTCTAGCTCAGCGGGCCCGGTGGCAGTACCTCCGAGCACGCCCATTTTCTTTTCGGGTGTCCGGGGGGCTGGCTTAGCGCTAAATCATGGTTAAATTATTTCTCTCTTTCGAGTGCGGCGTGAATATTGCGGTTTTAACCAACGTCAATACACCACACGCGCCTCACCCGATAGGGAGGTGAATTATGGCAAATCAAAATGGATTCAATGCGGAGGACCGCGTCGCATCGCTGTTTCAGCCCGACACGCTGCTTCCCGAACAATATTTGGAAACTTATCGCCGGAAGTCCTTCATGGAACCGGAGACGCGGCTGATGCTCGCCGTGCTCGAAGACGCCGTGGCGTGCTATCAAAAGTACGTCCAGGCCGAGGACGAGCGGGGCATGGAGCTTTTCCGCGACGCCGAGGCCTGGGTCATGCGGCGGGATTCCGAGTGGCTCTTCTCGTTCGACAACATCTGCGAGTCGTTTGGCATCAATCCGGCCTATATGCGCGACGGCCTGGTCCGCTGGAAGCGCGCGGCGCTGGAGAAGCAGCCGAAGACGAAAGTCCATGAGCTGGGCCGGCGTAAAGCGGTCAAAGAAGCACGCCAGCGTCACGATGCCGAGGAGCGCCTGCTGAAAGCCGCCGGCGACTGAAGCTTTACCACGCACGCGAAGAAGGCGGCCGGGCCGAGTGCCCGCCGCCTTTTTTGGTTTCTTCTCCTTGCCGCTCGGGCGGAAATAAGTGTATAAAAAACTTCCCTCCAGCAATGCCCTCGCCGAGAGAAAAGAAGCTTAGAAGGCTGAGCAAGCCGCCGAAGCGCGGACCGATTACGGTCGCGTTCGATGGGTTTAGATACCGCGTCGGCGAGTATTGCCTGCGGGGGTTCGTCAATACGCTGCCCCGGTTGCCCGCGCGCGCTCTCACGATGCTGACGGCCGCGACCAGCCGGGCGACATTAGCAATGCTATGGCGCTATCGAAGCCGGATGGAGCGCAATCTCGAGCTCGCGATGCGAAGCGAGTTTCCCTCGCACGCGGAGCGTACGGCGATCGTCCGGCTCGCGTGGCGTAATTTCGCTCAGTGCGTCGTTGAGACTGTTTCTTTCATGCACCTGCCGCGTCCGCGGCTCGTCTCGCTTGTCGCCATCGACGGCGAAGAGCATTTGAAGCGCGCGCTCGCCAAAGGTAAAGGCGTTATCGCGCTGAGCGCGCATCTGGGCAACTTTACGACAATCGGCCCGCGGCTGGCGGCAAGCGGATATGCATTCACTGCAATCGTCAAGCAGCCGCGCGACCGCCGCTTCGCCGATATGATGGACCGGTATCGCGCCGAAGCCGGCGTCGCGACGGTCTCGGCCAAGCCGCGCCGCGAGGCGGCGCGCGGCGTTCTCAAGGCGCTAAGGGCCAACCACGTCGTCCTGATGATCGCGGATGAGTTCAAGTCGGGCGGCGTGCCGGTGGAATTTTTCGGTCTCGATTCGCCGGCGCCGCGCGGCCCGGCGACGCTCGCTCTTCGCACCGGCGCCGCCGTCGTGCCGATGTACATGATCCGCGACGATACCGACCGCCTGACGGTGCATGTCGATCCTGAGATCGAGCTGATCGAGACCGGCGACATGGAAGCCGATGTCGCGGCGAATACCGTCGTATTTACGCGGCATCTCGAGCGGATCATCCGCCGGTATCCCGACCAATGGAACTGGCTGGGTTTCAAGCGCGCCGACAGCAGGCCGCGAAAAAACGCCGTGCCGGCGCAGGGTATCGAAGAACCGAACGCCTGACGCGCGACCCTCGGCGTTGCGCGCGTTTCGGCGCTCCATTATAGTGTAAATTCCGATGATACAGAGGCGCAAAACACGGCCCGTGCGGGTCGGCAAAGTCATGGTCGGAGGCGACGCCCCGATCACCGTCCAGTCCATGACCAAGACCGACACACGCGACGTGCGCGCCACGCGCGACCAGATTTGGGCGCTCGAGGCGGCGGGCTGCGATATCGTGCGCGTCGCCGTGCCGGTGCGCGAGGCGGCCGAAAAGCTCGGCGAGCTCAAGAGCCGCATCCGCATCCCGCTCGTCGCCGACATCCATTTCAATTATAAGCTCGCGCTCATCGCCCTCCAGCAGGGTGTGGACGGCCTGCGTCTGAATCCCGGCAACATCGGCGAGCGCTGGTGTGTTGAAGAAGTCGTCAAGCTCGCCGCCGAGCGCAAGATCCCCATCCGCATCGGCGTCAACGCCGGCTCGCTCGAAAAAGACCTGCTGAAAAAATACCACGGTCCGACTGCCGAAGGCATGGTGGAGAGCGCGCTGCGCCACATTCATATTCTCGAAGATCTGAACTACTGCGAGATCAAGGTTTCGCTCAAGGCTTCCGATCCGCTTATGATGATCGAGGCGTACCGCATGCTGGCCGAGAAGGTCGATTATCCGTTTCACCTCGGTGTCACCGAGGCGGGCACGCCCGGAATCGGCACGATCAAATCCGCCGTCGGCATCGGCACGTTGCTCGCCGAGGGCATCGGCGACACGATCCGCGTCTCGCTCTCCGCCGACCCGGTCGAAGAGGTGCGCGTCGGGCTGGAGATTTTGAAAGCGCTCGGGCTGCGCAAGCACGGGATGACTTTCGTCGCGTGTCCTTCGTGCGGCCGCGCCGACGTCGACCTCATCGCGCTCGCGAAAAAAGTCGAGGAGCGCATGGGCCCCTACTCGAACAAAGACATTCACATCGCGGTCATGGGCTGCGAGGTGAACGGGCCGGGCGAGGCGCGCGCCGCCGAGCTCGGCGTCGCCGGCGGCAAGGGGATCGGCCTCATCTTCAAGAAGGGCGAAGTCATCCGCAAGGTCCCCGAGGTCCAGATCGTCGACGCGCTGATGGAAGAGGTCGAAAAGCTCGTGGCTGAGAAGGAGGCGGCGACGGCGGTTTCTCCCGACTGATCCCGTCCGCCTAGAAACTCACCGTGCGCTGGACCCGAACCCTCATCCCGACTCTTAAGGAGGATCCCGCCGACGCCGAGGTCATGAGCCACAAGCTCCTCGTGCGCGCCGGCATGATCCGTCAGTTGAGCCGCGGCATCTATGATTATCTTCCCCTGGCACTGAGATCGCTGAAAAAAATCGAGACGATCGTGCGCGAGGAGATGGACCGCGCCGGGGCGCAGGAGCTGCTCCTGCCGATCGCCTCGCCCGCCGAGCTATGGCAGGAGAGCGGCCGCTGGGATGTCTACGGCAAGGAACTGCTGCGCTTCAAAGACCGCCACGAGCGCGATTTCTGCCTCGGACCGACACACGAAGAGGTTATTACCGACCTGGTTCGCCGCGCCGTGCGCTCCTACCGCGAGCTGCCGT
>DASWZY010000455.1:0-25754 GCA_036407055.1 Binatia bacterium | reverse complement strand
ATGGCGGTTCCGCTCGCCCTCGACGCGCTCGGATTCGACGCGATTTCGCCGCTCGCGCTGCTCGCGCTCATGCTCGCGCTGTATCCGCCGATTCTCGGCCTCGCCGCCCTGTTCCGGAAATATGTGGAGGTGCCGAGCGCGTCTTGGGGAAAATCGTCTTTGCGGCAAGAGGGTACGCCCGGAGCGCAAAGCGCGGAGAGCTTCTTGCGTTCGAAGACACGCGCTGAGACGGCGGGCCAGGAATCGTAGCCGCGAGAGGTCCGCCCGCCGAAAACGATCGCCCGAGACCGTCGTGACGGCTGGCCGGCGGTCTTCGTGCGATGCGCGGAGAATATAGCTAGGCCGGCCGGCGGCGGCCGGTCACAGCCCGCGGCGGGCCGGCAGTTCCTTCATCCGCTCGAGCACATCGTCGAGGTGCATGACGTCGGCGTATTTGTGATGGAGGTCGAACAATGAGACCTTGTGCGAGAGCAGGCTCCGGTCGAACACGCACTCCTCGACCACGGTCGTATGGAAGCCGTTGGAGTAGCCGTCGACCACGCTCGCGCGCACGCAGCCGCTCGTCGACTCGCCGCAGACAATCAGGCTGTTCACGCCGAGCATCGTGAGGTGCGCCGCCAGCGGCGTGCCGTAAAAGCCGCTCGCGCGCTGCTTGTGGATCACGAGGTCGCCCGGCTCGGGGCGGAACGCTTCGTAGATCTCCATCCCGTCAATCGCTTTCTTTTTCTCCTGGCGGTTCGTTGCGCGCACGCGCCCGGGCCTCGCGTCGGGTCGCGTCTCGCCGCGCGTATAGATCACCGGCAGCCCGAGCGCGCGCGCGGCGGCGAAGAGCCGCTTGGTGGGCTCGATCGCGTTCCACGCGTATTCGCCGCAGGCGCTCGGAAACTGTTTGACGACCTCGCGCACGGGCAGCGCGCCGCCTTCATAGACGAGATTGTAGAGGTCGATCGCGAGCAGCGCCGGCCGGTCGCCGATGTAGGTGTCTCTTTGATAATGGCTGTAGATTTCGAGCAGCTCTTCGTCGACGATGTCTTTCCAGCAGTGGTCCTCGAATCGGTTCATGTTTCCTCCGCGAAAAGTTCCGGTCGGTTGTATATCTATGCGCGGCCCGCCGCGCTGTCAACCTCGTCGTTTGACTCCATCGCGGGTGAAAAGTATGTTTGCGCGAGAGAGGAATAATCGACATGGCTGTCAACAAGGAACTGGCGCAAAAGGTGCTCGCGCAGATCGACCGCGAAGAATTGGCGCGGCTCGGCTGCGATCTCGTCAATCTGCCGAGCCCCACCGGGCAGGAAAAAGCGGTCGCGGAATTCATTCTCGATTGGTTCAAAGCGAACGGCATCAAGCCGGTCCGGCAGGACGTCGAAGTCGACCGGCCCAATGCCGTCGGCGTGCTCAAGGGCGACGGGACCGGGCTGAGCCTCGGCTTCAACGGCCACATGGATACGAGCTTCACCGGCACGGCGGAAGACCTCCGCATGGTCGCCGACATCGAGCCCGACGAAATGCTCAAAGGCTCGATCGCCGGCAACAAAGTGCGCGGTCTCGGCATCTCGAACATGAAAGGCGGCGTCGCCGCTTTCATGATGGCGGCCAAGGCGCTCAAGAAGAGCGGCGTCAGGCTCAAGGGCGACGCCGTCTTTGCGGCGGTGGTCGGCGAGATTTCGCGCACGCCGATCGGCCCCTGGCAGACGAAGGAATACCGCGGCGAAGGCGCCGGCACGCGGCATTTGCTCACGCACGGCATGCATACCGACTATGCCGTCGTCGCCGACGGCTCGGACATGAACATCGTCTGGACGCAGACCGGCGTCGTGCAGCTCAAGATCACGACCTTCGGCAAGGCGGAAGCGGCCTGGGGCAGCAAGCGCTCGACACACCCGATGGAGAAGCTCAACGCGATCGTCAAGATGACGAAGATCATCGCCGGCATCGAGAAATGGGCCGAGAGCTTCGAGGAACGCTACATCTACAACTCCCCGACCGGCCCGCTGTTCCCGAAGGTCAACATCGGCGCGATCGAGGGCGGCGCGCCGTACCGGCCCAACTATTTTCCCGGCGTCTGCAGCATCTACGTCGACATCCGCATGCCGCCGCAGGTGCGGCCGGTCACGATCCAGCACGAGGTGGAAAAAACGCTCGCGTCGCTCGGAGTGGAATACGAGCTCGACATCTACAAATCGCTGCTGGGACACGAGGGCAAAGGGGTCGAGCCGCTCGTCGACTCGCTCGAGCAGATCCATCAGCATCTGTTCGGATCGAAGCTCCGCTTCGAGGCGCCCGACCGCGCGAGCATCTGGACCGACACCAACGTGTATAACGAGCTCGGCATTCCGGCCGTCAAGGTCGGCCCGCGCGGCCGGCGCATCGGCCCGCGCGCGGAAGAGATTGATATTGATGAGATGGTGAAAGCGGCGCAGGTCTACGCGCTCATCGCGCTGGATATCTGCAGCCGCGAGCGGCCGCGTTCCGCGTAAATCTCCGTGAAGCTCCGCGCCGCGCGCGCTTTAAGAATCCCGACCATGCCCAGCTCATCGCCGTGGCGCGTTTGCGCGCTTGCCTGGTGCCTCGCGCTGGCCGCCGCCGGCTGCTCGGCGCAGCCGCCGCGCGTCATTTCGATTTCGAATCCGCCCGCGTTCCGGCCGCGCGGTCCTCTGCAGGTAAAAACGCTGCAGGAAGCGCTCACCGCGATCGTCACGGTCTGCACGACCGATCTCGAGCTTCCGCCCGTGGAGCCGTTTTACGTAGAGCTTTACAGGGACCCGGACAGCTTCGCCGAGAGCACGGAGCAGCTCACCGCCGGCCGCGTGCCGGAGCACAAGGGCGCGTTCTCGCTGGCGCTGCCGTATGAAAATCGTCTGCACGTCAACATGGCGACCATGCGCGGCCAGCCGTGGGGCCCGATGCTGCGCCTTCTGGCGCACGAATACGGCCACAATATCGAATACGTCGTCGCGGCGTCGCGGACCGCGCCGCGATGGGTAAGCGAAGGCTTCGCCGAGTGGGTTGCCGCCAAAGTCATGGACGCGCTCGGGTGGGAGAGCTATTCCTCATCGCTCGGACGCGCGGAGCGCGAGCTCACGCGCTACGAGTTCGAGCCGCCGGCGCTCTCGCAGCTTGAGACCGCCGCCGCCTGGACCAGGACCTCGCAGCTGCCGAAAGGCCGGATCGCCACTTATGATCTCGCGTTTTTCGCGGTCGACAAGCTGATCGAGAAAAAGGGCTCCGCCGCGATGATGGATTTTTTCGCCTACCAAGATTTCCAAGCGGCGTTCGGCGTCTCGCGGGACGATTTCCAGCGCGCCGTCACGGCCGACCTGGAGACGGCGTACAACGCGACGGCCGTCGTCGGGAAACGCTTCCAAGCGCAGAAGCCGGAATGGAAGGTCGGCTATCAATGGCGCTATGCGCTCCAGGCGCCCGGCCTGAAGGGCGCCGCGCTCGTGCCGAACGAAGTCGTGCGCGACGAGATATTCGAGGGCGTTCCCGCCTACGTTCTATCGGCCGGGAACAAGGAATATCCGCATGCAAAGGCCACGCTCGCCGTTCTCGCTACGCTCTCCAACGGCAAGGTCATCATCAAAAACGAGCCGCCGTCGCTGACGCTCGCTTGGCCGCTCGAAGTCGGCAAACGCTGGCAAAACCAGTACACGATACAGGACGTCGAGGAAAAGCAAAGCGCGAAAATCAACACCGAGGTCGTCGTCGGCGACTTCGAAATCGTTCGCGTCCCGGCCGGATCGTTTCCGGCCTTCCGCATCGAAACCTACACGTCGCCCGGCGGCGAGCTGATCTCCGACCAATGGTATGCGCCCGCCGTCAAGTGGTTCGTCAAGTCGAAATTTTATCGCGAGGACGGCGTCATCGAGCAAAGCCTCGCCGCCTTCAAGCTCGATTGATAACGCCAAAAAAAGGGCCGGTCCGCGGTGGCGGGCCGGCCCTTTTCGCATCGACTTGCGGACGTCTTACGGAATATCCGCTTGCGCGGCGGCGCTCATGATCTCGCCTTTCTGCTGGCCTGTGATCACCTTCGCCTTTTTCAACGCGTTGGTCGCGTGCGCGACGCAGCTCACGAACTGGCCGTGATTTTTCGGCGTGCCGGGGGTGCCGGGGTCGCCGGGACCGGGTTTGCCCGGTTTGCCGTTGGGGCCGCCCTTGGGCTTTTTCAAGACTGCCGGCGTGCCTGGCGTGACGCCGGCGCAAGCCTGAATCGTCGTCGCGAGCGACTCGGCGAGGCTGCAGCCGGTCGGAAGAATCGTATCGCCGAAGCCCGATAGCGGAATATCGCCGATCATGAGATCGCCGCCCTCGATCGTAGCCGGGCACTGATCGACTCCGTTGGCGACGCCGTCGCCGTCGCAGTCGGCGGTCGCATCGAGGTTATTGCATGTATCGGTGCCGTTGGGGATGCCGTCGTTGTCGCAGTCGGCCGCCGGGTCGAGGTTGTTGCAGGTGTCGGTGCCGTTGGGAATCCCGTCGTTGTCGCAGTCGGCGGTCGGATCCAACGGGTCGCACGTCGTAACCTGTGCCCGGACCGGTACCGGCCGATAGCCCATAAATAGCGCCAGCAACAGCGCGCTTAAAACCCTGATTATTTTCTTGCTCAACATAATCCGCACCTCCCGAAAATGGTATTGCCGGCAGATAAAAGCAGGATTTATGCCGGGAAAGCCGGTGGTGAAAGTCGGCTGGAAACTACATTCTTACACCATATTTTTCGCGCAAAATTATGAGAGCGAGGCACAAAAGACGTTAACCGGCGGCACAGAGTGTAGGGTTCGCTTCTCGAATGAGTGGAGAAACCCTGCGGATGAGAGATTAAGGGTTAACTCGGATCAGGCCGAGAACGCACAAAATGAAGCGGCAGGATTTTTCCCCTAGGGCTCGCATAGGGCGCCTCCCGGCTGATTCTGAAAGTACCGGCTTCGCCCCATATTTTCGTCTGGAATGCATTGCCGCGCGGTCCGCCCGCGAGTCGCCCACGCAATCGCCCTAGGAGCCGCTGCTGGTCGATAATCGAAATATCGGGATGGACGCGCAGCGTGAGCCGAGTCTGCCCGCCGGCGTCTTCTTCCTCGACGAGCTGATAATCGCCGGGTCTGCCGCCGAACTCCCGTGGGAGATCGCTCTCGAAGAAATCGTGCAGGTCGCCGTAAAAATAATTCATGCCTTCGCTGGTGAATTTCTCGTAGCTGCGAATGTGATGCAAGTGCAGATTTAGGCCCACGCGCTCGAACGCGCAACCGCAGGTTCGGTTCTCGAAAGTCGCATAGTCGCCGTTGGCGACGTTCAGGAGCATCTTGGCGTATCCATCGTGAAGCGTCGTGCAAAAAAGTCGCGGCATCGTCGATGACCGGCCGTCGATCGAAAGAGGAAGCGCAATGACCGCCAATCGATGCTGCTGCACGTGCATGTCATCTATATAAAGCGGGTTCGCGCAGGCCATAGCCACCGACCCGCCGCCTTCGAAGGCATAATCTGTGACGGCTTCGGCGCCGGCACGTGCGATGGCGTCGCGCTTCGCTTCGGTAAACGGCTCACCGCCAAGATGGAATTTCGTGCCGTGGATAGAGGCGCCCTTTTGGCCCGCCGCTTGCGCGATTCTCGTCGCATTGCTGGCGCTGGTCTTGATGCAGCAGTTTCTCCCTTTCCGTTTGACTTCGGCTATCCACTCGACGATTCGGTCGATCTCATCCAGCGAGGTAAACTCCGGCCTCGCGGCGCCCGGACCATAGATATTGGCCATGGCGACAAAGAGATGCGTCATGAAAGTATTGTAGGATCGCGAGGAGCGATTGTTCGTCGGCATACGACGAGCGAACCAGCGCTCCGTCGGGATACCGAGACGCGCGTGTTGCACGATCGCGCGGATGCCGCCGCCCGAAGGCAGAATCCCCTCGAAGATTCCGTGAGCGCGGGAGAAAAGGTCGTGCGCGGAATAAAACAAACAATGCGAAGAAGTCCGTTCTCCCCAGCGCTCGAGCGAGCCGACGGACGCGATCGGCGCATTGCTGGTCCCGCTGCTGCGCGTGGTCACACCCGCAGACGGCGACGGCGGCTCGAAATCGTTCGGCGCAACCCGGAAGGACACGCTTCCGCGGATCACGTCTCGCTTTCCCTTGAACTCATCGGCCGTAAAGTAGACGCCCTGCCTCGCAAGACTCTCCAGAGTCTCTTCCACGCCGTTGCGCATGACCGCGTCTCTCAAATCGCCTAGCTCGCAGCCCGCCATGTCGAATAATTTGAGATACGGGCTTCTCGGCCGTTCGAAGATGTGCCGCTGGGCCAGCCGCAGGAATCGCTCTCCGCGCGTTTCGAGAGCGTGACGCACGGTAGCCTCCGCTTGTTGAAGAGTCACGCGCTCCCTGAAAAAAGCGGGCAATGCCCGGATCAGGCTGTAATTCTGCTTGAAGCGATGTGCTAAAGCGTCGGTCAAACAATCACCTGAGGCCGCGCATTGGCGATCAGCGCTGCTTCCTTCAGCCTCTGCCACGATCAGCGCTTGCGCGAGCGGAAGAAGCCCTCCTCCTCCAGCTCGGCGACCACGGTCGTGTCGATGAATTCGGAGGCCTTGCGGCCGCGCAGCTCGGGCACCGTGGCGCTGAAATCCCTGATATCGGAATCGAGCGCGGCTGTGAGCGGGCGCGCGCCGTGATATTCCGTCCCAAAAAAATAATTGTTGCGGTAAAACGCGTCGATGACCTTCGGATTCGTCTCTTTCATCACGCTGCGGACTGCGCTGTGGAACAGCTCCGGGCTATCGCGGCCGAGGCGGATCGCCTCGCTCACCGCCTTCAGCGCCGCTTTGATCTGGCTGCGGTGGCTTTTTAGAAAATCGCGCGTGACGAAAAAGTCGCCGCTGGAGCCGTCGAGACCGTGGTCCGCGCTCGATGCGACGACATTGAGTCTCATGCCCTGCGCGCGGACGCGCTCGACATTCGCTTTGATAGCCATCACAGCGTCGACCTTTCCCGCCGCCATGACTTGCATTCGTTCGTAAGACGAGGTCGAGCCGACCGGAAGCAGCGTCACGTCCCGATCGGGCGTCAAGCCAAGCCGCGGCAGCAGCCGCTGCAAGACGAAAAAATCGCCGCTGGTGTACCCGCTGATTCCGACAATCTTTCCTTTGAGCTGCGACGGCGAAGCGATCGAAGCGCTGACAAGGTCGTATTTGATCGGGCCCGTCGTCGCGACGATCACGATTGGCGCGCCGCGCGCGGCGGCGACGATCGCGAAGCTTCCGGAAGCCACGGCCATGCCGATTTCCCCCGCCATCAAAGCCGCGATATTCACGCCGGCGCCGCGGATATGCACGATATCCGCGGCGAGACCGTATTTGGCGAAGAGCCCGAGGGTCTTCGCCATGTACAATGGCATCCGGCTTTCGCTGATGGTGGAGTTGGATATGAGGAATCGCTCGGGCTTTTTCTCTTGAGCGTACGCGGAAGTGAAGATGCAGGAACCGGCAACGGCGAGAAGGAGCGCGCAGCGCGCAAGAATTACGGTGAGACGCATGAAATGTCGAGGGTAAGCAACGCGCCGAGGCGAGTCAAGCAATTAAAAAAGAAATGTCAATGAAAGGCGGGATCAAGACCCGGAAGAGCGCGACAAATGAAGCGGCAGGATCTTTCCGCGGGCGCTGGCGTGCGGCGCCTCGCGCCGGACCCGGAAAACACCCGCGTTGTCCCACACCCGCACCTGAAACTCGTGCTGCCACGACCCACCGGCGAGGTGCTCCTTTAGACGCGCGATAACTTTCGTCTCGTCGAGATCGGCGATTTTCGGATCGACGCGCAGCGTCAGCCGGGTTTGCCCGTCGCCGTCCTCTTCTTCGGCGAGCTGGTAGTCGCCGGGCCCGCCGCCGAACTCGGCCGGCAGGCGCTTCTCTAAAATGTCGAAAAGATCGCCGTAAAAATAATTCATGCCCTCGCTGGTGAACTTCTCGTAGCTTCGGATGTCATGCAGATGCAGCGTGAGACCGGCGCGCTCCATGGCGCATCCGCAACGCCGCTCTTCCAGGATGCCGTAATCGCCGTTCTCGACGTTGAGAAGCAGGCGCGGGTCCGACGGCAGCAGACTGGTAAAGAGAAACGGCCGGACCGAACCGCCGCGCAAGGGATAACCGTCGGGCGCCAGGATCAACGCCATCGTATGCCGGTTAACGTGGATTTCATCGGTGTATATCGGCCGGCCGCAGCCGTATCCGACCGATCCGCCGGTGACGAAGCCGTAATGCGGCGTCGCCGTCGCGCCGCTGCGCAGAATCGCGTCGCGCTTGGCTTCCGTAAACGGCTCGCTGCCGCAGATGAACGTCACGCCCTCCAGCGATGCATGCATGGCCTCCGCCGTCTGGGCGATGCGAGCGGCGTTGCTTCCGATGGTTTTGATGCTGCATCCCCGTCCCTCGGCGCGCTTCGCCGAAACCCAGCGCACGATGGACGTGAGATCGTTGATGTCGATGAACTCCGGGCGGGGAAAGCGCGCGCCGTTGCGTCTCGCCATAGCGACGATGAAATGCGTAGCGAGGTAGTTATACCAACCCCCGGCGCCGCTTTTATCCGGCACTCTGCGTGCGAACCAGCGCTCGGTCTGGACGCCGAGCTTTGCGTTCATCATCAGATTGCGCAATCCGCTCCCCGACGGCAAAATCGCGTCATACAGGGCATGGGCTTTCTGCCACAAGCCGTGCGCGGAAAAAAGGACGGCCAGCTCGAGCGCCTGAACGGCTACGCGGTCGAGCAAGATGATCGAAGTCATCGGCGCGTTATTCGTTCCGCTGCTCTGGGTCGCGAATCCCGGAGACGGATCGGGGTTGGCAAAATCGCCTGAAGCGATGCGGAATGACCCGCCGCCGCGTTGAACATCGGTTTTTCCCTTGTATTCCTCGACGGTGAGATACACCCCCTGGCGCGCCAATGCGGCGAGCGTCGCATCGAGGCCGTCGCGGCGGACTTCTCTGTCGAGGTCGGCGAACTCGCATCCGGCAATGCGCAGGAGCTTCAGGTAGGGACTCGCCGGAGCGCTATAAATTCGCGTTCGGGCAAGATCGAGAAATCTTTGCTCGCGATCAGCGAGGAGGCGGCGAATCCGATCTTCCGCCTCGGCCGGTGCGATGCGCTCGCGCAAAAACTCCGGCAGGGCTTTCGCCAAGCGGTAGTTTTGCCACGCTCGCCCGCCCAGCTCGGTTGCGAACTCGCGATAGGATCGTTGAAACGGCATCGGCGAGGTCAAGGCTTGACGATCAGCGACGGCTCTTCTTTCGCCTTTTGCTTCGCCTGCGCGAGATAGTACGCGATGCTTTTCTGCACGAGGCCGGTGAGAAACGCGATGTCGAGCATGCCGATGTCGCCTTCGGCGAGCTGCAGCGCGACCGCGAGGGCGAGCAGCGCCGGCTCGCGCCGGCCGGCTTCCTCCAGGCACCACGACACGTCTTCCAGCCGGCGGCGGAAAACTGCGCCGCTCTCGCCGGCAAATATTTCCCGCGCCGCGTCGCGAACAATCGCCGCGAGACGCTCTTCCTTCTGCGCATCGTTCAGCACGAGGCGGCTCTCCTGCGCCTGCTCGATGCGATCGAGGTAGGGCTTCATCCAGTCTTCGTCGACGAGCCAGAAGTGAAACGCCGGCTCCTCGAGGAGCCGGCGCGAGCGGCTGCGCCAATCTTCGGTCTGCGCCGAATCTTTCGGCAACCGGCCGTAGACCGGATGCTCGACCTCGCGCGGCTTCGTCGCATTGAACGCAGCGCGCAGCGAGGCGAACTGTCCGGTCTTCTGGCCCGCGCCCTTCGCCTTGTCGTAGGCGTTATAAAGAATTCCGTCGGCATACTCCCACGGCACCGGCGCCATCGGAAGGCTGGCGTTTTTTTGAATTTCCGCCGCCTGCGCGCGGAGGTCTTTTCGTTTGACGACGCCGCCGTCGGCTTGAAGCAGGCCGCTGCGGTCGCTCACCACACCCTGGAGCAGCTGGAGCCCCCCGCCGGCGTGCGGCCTGACGAGCCACACGAGGCGGTCGCCGGCGCCGTCGATGATCGAGAGATAGCCTTCGATTTCGGAAATCGGCGCGGCCGCGGAACGTTTGCCGGCCGAAGCGTCTTCCGCGCGCGTGACCGTCAAACCACGCTGCTCCAGCTTGAACAGCGACCGGCGCGCCTCGCGCTTGAGATCTTTCGCCGGCGCGGCTGCTTCGATTTTAATCAGCGCCTCAGCGGCGGCGGGATCGGCTATGCGGCCGAGGAGAAACGCGACGGCGAGATCGACGGCGGGATCGGCGCCGAGTCTACGGGCAAGCGACTCAACCGCCGATGGCGACACCGTCGCCGCATCAAAGCCCGATTTACCAAGCTCTTCCAACCCGCGCCTCAGCGCGGCTTCGCGCGTGTCTTTTTTCGCCATGGGATCGATCGCGAACCGCGGCTTGAACGCCAACGGCGATGCGCGATTACTTCGAGGCCGAGAATCGCTAACGGAGCTTCAGCAGGTCCGCCTTCTTGCCCGGGCGTCCGGCGATCGTGAAGTTCGGCCACTCCTCGACGTTGGCGTTGCGGTAATTCTCGCGCACCCACTTGACGATGTCGCCGGCGCGCGCGAACCAGACTTTCGAGTGGCCCTTCGCGTAGCGGATGAACTCGCGCAAGAGGATCGCGCGGAAGGGCCGGCCGCCCACGAACGGATGATTGCCCCAGATCATGAATTTGGGATCGCTCTCCCCTTCTTCGTAAAGACAGTCGAAAGTGTCCTTCCACATTTGCAGCAGGTCGCGCGGCGTGCGTCCCGCGCGCTGGTAGCTCGAGTAGTCGTTCAAATCCTGAAAATAGGACAGCACCGTCAGTTCCTTATTTTTCACCTTCAAGGTGTAAGGCGTTTCGTTGTGCTGCGGGTCCATCCAGTAAGTGTATCCGAGATCGGCGATGATCTCGACGGTGTCGGCGCTCGGCGCGACGCCCGTCGAAAGATAGCCGAGCGGCGACTTCCCGACGACCTTCTTCACGACCGCCACGGTGCGCTGGAGATCCTTTTTTTCCTGCGCCGGTTTTTTCATGTAGCTGTAATCGTGGATCCACGTCTCGGTGCCGATCTCGTGGCCGTCGGCGACCGCTTCCTTGATGACGTCGGGATAATTCTCGATCGTGACGCCGGTCGGGAACCAGCTCGTCTGAATACCTTCCTTGCGAAAGACTTCCAGAAAGCGAAAGACGCCGACGCGCTCGCCGAATTCGCGGTCGGTAATCGTCGCGAGGCTTTTTTTCGTGACCGCGTCTTTGGGATAGCCGCGGCGATTTTCCTGCTGCTTCGAGAAGGCGGTTC
The DNA here is from genome assembly GCA_036407055.1 of Binatia bacterium. GTDB lineage: Bacteria > Desulfobacterota > Binatia > UBA9968 > UBA9968 > JAJPJQ01. Next base: position 14,454 of record DASWZY010000455.1, on the reverse strand, counting down.
CCAAATCCTCCGGCCAGGTCTCGAACGCGACGCAAGGCGTGATCGCGATGCGCGCCCCATCGGGCCATCTGATCGGCGCTCTTCTTTGCTTCATCTCGTCCCTCCGCGATGTCCAATCGTCCCCGCCTACTGGCCACTTGTGTCACACTTGCGCCGCCTTGCCAAGCGCGGCTGGACATTGCACGTGGCGTGCGATAGTGCAGACTTGAAAGGGAGGCTGCCATGGGCATGTTAAAAATCGACGGCGTGACGCACTGGTCGATTCCCGTCAACGATCTCGACGAGGCGGAGCGATTTTACGGCGAAGTCCTCGGGCTTGAGCACAAGGGACGACTCGGCAGCTCGAAGATGTCCTGCTTCGCCGTCGGCGGCAACTCGATTCTCCTGTGCCAGCGCAAGGAAACCCTCAGTCGCACGCCTGAGCAGGACAATCGCCTGCACCACGCGTTCGACGTCTCTCCCCAAATGTTCGTGCAGGCGTGCAAGCTCTTCGAGCGCATCGGCGTCAAAATCGCCGAGGCGATTGTCTACCGCGCGAAAGGCCACTTCACCGGCCGGGAACTTTACTTTCTCGATCCGAGCGGCAACATGCTGGAGCTCCGCGACGCGAGCTGGAAAACCGGCATGCCGACGCCCACGTTCGAGGATATCGTCAGGAATTAGATTTCGGGGTGTGAATTAGATTCGCCCGTTTGATTACGGGCGGGTCGAAAAATATTTATCGTAAATTCGCTGATAGCCGCCGTTCTCTTTGAGCTTCAGCAAAGCATTGTTGACGTGCAGTCGATACGGACTGTTCTCCGGAAAAACGATCCCGTAGCTTTCCTTCCTGAAGATCTCGCCGACGAGCGCGACTTTCCCTTTTCCCTGGTGCGCCGAATAATACAGCAAGACCGGCGAGTCGAAGACGACGGCGTCGGCCTGCCCGTTCAGCAGCGCCGCGTACGCCTGCTCGATCCTGGGAAATTCCGTCACCGAAATATTTCGCTGGCGTAAATAGAGAGCGGAGGTGCTGCCGGTCGTCGTCGCGACCTGTTTGCCGGGAAGATCCTCCGGCCCTTTGATGTCGCCTTGCAGCTGCTGGACGGTCAGCGAGCTCGTGACGCTCGCGGTAAAATACGCGACGAAGAGAACGCTCATAAACATCCACAGCACCGCGATGGCGCGCCCGAATGCGCTCCGCGGCATCTGGTCCGCCTGGGTCGCGAGCGTCGACGCCGCCCACCAGCACGCCTCGAAAATCCCCGGAAAATACGTTTGGTGTTCGATCATGCCGTGCGGGTGGCGCTTCTCGGACCACCAGATGAAATGCGCCGGCACGAGGATAAAGAGCAGCGTCAATCCCACGAACGGCAGGACGGCGGAAGACCACATGAGCCTCAGCGTCTCGCCGACGGAGCCGCCGCCCGGCTGGTCGCGCACCATGATCTGCAGCCCGGCGTCGAACATCGGCTGGGAAAAGTCGAAGTCGTTGCTGCGCTCGGCCGTTACGGAGATCGCGGCGATGCCGAGATCGGCCTTGCCCGTTTTTACCGAGGCGAGCAGCTCCGGCACCGTCGCATGCTCCGCATACGTGCTGGCAATGCGCAACTCCTGCGCAATCGCGTCCCAGAGATCGATGCTGAAGCCGGTGAGCTGATTGTTTTCTTTATAGACGAATGGCGGAATTTCGCGCGTGGCGACGTGCAGCTGCTTCGCGGGGATGGCGGCGCCGACAGAGGCCGGCAAGAATCCGGCGATTAGAGCGAGGACCGCGATCGCGACGATCGCTAAGCGAATGCGATCAATACTCCCCATCGTGCCCGCGCGCCGCATCCGCCTCCTTATGCTCCGCCTTCGCGTGTTCGGATTGACTCTGCTCGCCTTTCACTTGCTCGGTATTCTGCTCGGCTTTCGCCTTTTCCTCGCTCTTGAGATTCTCCGCCTTGGGGCCGAAAGCGATCAGTGGATCCTGTCCCGCTTTGAGGGTCGAGGCAATCCTGTCGAGAGCCCAAAATCTTTCCGGCGCGGTCGGGTGCGTCGAAAGAAAGCCGCGCTCGGTGCTGCCGGGCATCTCGATCGCGATCCGCTTGAAGACTTCTTTTCCTTCGCTGACGTTGTAGCCGGCGCGGTGCGCCCACAAGAGACCGTACATGTCCGCCTCGCGCTCACGGTCGCGGTCGAACTTGGCGGTCGCGAGTGCGACCATTCGTGCGGCGACCTGCTGCGCGATGTTGCCGCCTAGGACTCCGGCCGGAATGGTCAACAAAAGAGATAAAAGGTCCTGCGCGGCACCTTGCCGGATGTGGCCGCGCAGCGCATGTCCGATCTCGTGGCCCAGAACGGCGGCGAGCTCGTCGTCGTTCTTGAGAAAGCGCAGCATCCCGCGGGTGATCCAGACGGTCTTGCCGTCGGTCCAGGCGTTGACCGCGTCGAGATTGATTTGCGACGCCTTCACCTGATCCGTTCGCGCCGCGAAGACGAAATGGATCACCGATTGCGTTCCAGTCGCCTCGATAAGCCGGCTGGCGACTTCTTCCACGTGCGCCTGCTGCTTCTGCTGCCATTCTTTGGATTCGGCCTCGAGCTGCTCTTTGATTTTCTTTTCCTCTTCGGAGCTGATCCGCGGAACGTTGTTCACGCAGGCCGGCAGCGCGCAAACGAACAGCAAAAGCACGAGTTTGACACTTCGGCTCATGGTTTTACGGCCCCATCTTAGCACAGCCGATGGCGTAATAAAGCGCTAATAAATAGGCACAATTTCGCCTGCTTACGCACGCGCGGCCTTGACTTCACGGGAGTTGACGGATACAGAGTTTATTGAAACTTGCCAGCGGAGGTCGGGCCAAATGGCGAACGAAAAGGCGGTGGAGTATCGCGTGGAGAACGGCGTTGCGCTGATCGAGCTCAACCGCCCGCCGGTCAACAGTTACACGCACGAGCTCCTGCGCGAGCTCGACGATACGATCCTCCAGGCCCGCTTCGACGACAACGTCCATGTGCTGGTGCTGACAGGAAAAGTCGAAAAGTTTTTTTCCGCCGGCGCCGACATCAACATGCTGGCGAACAAGCCGCTTTCGTTTAAGAATAATTTCGCTCTCCATGGCCACGAAGTGCTCATGCGCCTCGAAAATACGCCCAAGCTCGTCATCGCGGCGATCAACGGCCACGCCGTCGGCGGCGGCCTGGAGATCGCGATGGCGTGCGACATCCGCATCGCCCGCAAGGAAGGCGGGCGCATGGGGCTGGCCGAGATCAATTTGGGCGTCATGCCGGGCATGGGCGGGACGCAGCGCCTGCCGCGGCTCGTCGGCAAGGGCCGCGCGCTCGAGCTCTGCGCGACCGGGCGGACGATCGCCTTCGAGGAGGCGCTCGAGATCGGACTCATTCACTATATCTACGAGCGCGAAAACTTCCTCGGCCAAGTCATGGACTATGCGCGCCAGTTCGTTACGCCGAACAAGGCAAGCCTCGCCGTCGGCAAGGTCAAGCGCGCGGTGCAGACCGGCTGGGAGCTTTCGCTTCCCGACGGCCTCGCGTTCGAGCGCGAGGTGCTCGCGCAGACCTTCGGCAGCGAAGACGGCAACGAAGGCGTCAAAGCGTACATCGAAAAAAGAACCGCGCAGTTCAAGGGAAAATAAAAGCCGTTTCAGGTTTCTGGTTCCAAGTTTCAAGTTGGGTACGAGTCCTCGGACTTGAAACCTGAAACTTGAAACTTTCATTCACTTTTACTTCGGAGGATTTGTAATGGCGAAGATGTTGATCGGCGGCGAATCGGTCGATTCCGTGAGCGGCCAGACGTATGAAGTGCGTAACCCCGCGACCGGCGAGGTCGTCGACAAGGTGCCCAAGGGCAACGAGAAGGACGTCGAACAGGCGATCGGCGCGGCCGAGACCGCCTTCAAAGAATGGTCCGACGTCACCGCCGAAGACCGCGGCAAAATGCTCGAGAACGCCTGCGAGCTGATCAAGCAAAAGCAGGGCGACATCGCGCAGGCACTGACGAAGGAACAGGGAAAGACGCTCTTCGAAGCCGGCCTGGAGATTCACCACCTGCTGCACGGCCTCGAGTTTTACGCCGGGCTCGCGTCGAAGGTCCGCGGTGCGCACGTGCCGCTGCCGCAGAAAAACGCCTACGGCATGGTCGTGCGCCAGCCGATCGGCGTTTGCGCCGGCATCGTGCCGTGGAATTTCCCGCTCACGCTGATGGGGACGAAACTGGGTCCGGCGCTTGCGGCGGGCAACACGATCATCGTCAAGCCCGCGAGCACCACGCCGCTCGCGACGCTGCTCGCGATCGAGCAGATTCAGAAAGCGACCTACGGCGAGGGCAAGGCGCAAAAGACGCTGCCGAAAGGTGCGGTCAACGTCGTCACCGGTCCCGGCGGCACCGTCGGCGAAGAAATTTTGAAGAACCCGCGCATCCGCCGCATCGCCTTCACCGGCTCGACGCCGGTCGGCAGGCACGTCATGGAAGTCGCCGGCCGCGAGATCAAGCGCGTCACGCTGGAGCTCGGCGGCAGCGATCCGATGATCGTGATGGACGACGCCAATCTCGATCTCGCGATCAAAATGGCGGATATCGGCCGCTTCTTCAATTGCGGCCAGATGTGCCTCGGCGTCAAGCGCCTGTTCCTCCAGGAGTCGATCGCGGAATCGTTCGTCGGCAAGCTGACGGAGATTTTGAAGACGAAGACGGTCGGCAACGGCGCCAGCAAAGAGACGCGCATGGGGCCGATCCACATCGACTCGCAGCGCAAGGAGATCGAGGAGCAGGTCGAGGACGCGAAGTCGCGCGGCGCCAAAGTCGTCTTCGGCGGCGAGCGGCCGAAGGGCGGCGACTTCGACAAGGGCCATTTCTATCTGCCGACGCTGCTCACCAACGTGCCGGAGGATTCCAAGGTCAGCACCGAGGAGACTTTCGGGCCGGTGCTGCCGGTCTTCACGTTCAAGACGCTGGACGAGGCGCTCGAGAAAGCGAACCGCTCGATCTTCGGCCTCGGCTCTTCGATCTGGACCAGGAGCCTCGCCAGCGCCAACCGGGCGATCGACAGGCTCCAGGCCGGCAACGTCTGGGTCAACTCGCTTCACTACGGCTACGACGAGCTGCCGTTCGGCGGCGTGAAGCAGAGCGGCATCGGACGCGAGCACGGCCCCGAGGCGCTCGATTACTACCTCGAGCCCAAAGGCGTGGTGGTCGTAAACGTATAATTGGCAGAGTCGTTCGAGTGAAAAGCCCGACCGGCTCACGCCGGCCGGGCTTTTTTTATTCGTTGAAGCGGAGCGTTGCTTTGCATACGATGCGCGGTCGGAGGGTCCGGCATGGACATTCGCATCGATCCACACACTCTCGAACGTGCTGAGGAACGCGGCACCAACGAGGAAGAGATCAAGGATGTGATCAGCACTGGCGTCAATGTATCGGCAAAATCCGGACGCCTCGGAAAATCAAAAGTGTATGACTTCAAACAAACTCGAAACGGCCGTTATTACGAGCAGAAGAAAGTTGAAGTGTTTTACGCCGCCGAAGGAAATGTTATGATCACGGTTACGGTGTACGTCTTTTATGGCCGATGGGAGGAGCCGAATGGAGATCCATTATAATACAAAGTCCGATTTGCTTTACATTCGCTTGGACGAGAAAAATCAAGCCGTGGTAAATAGGCGTCCCTCCGAAGACGTTGTGTTGGACATCGGGGAAAACGACAGGATCGTCGGGATCGAGATCCTCGACGCATCCAAGCATCTGGATATAAGCCGTCTTTTGCCCGTAAAATACCAGGAATCGGCATAGAGCATCGGTCGATTTGCAAAAAGCCCGACCGGCTCACGCCGGCCGGGCTTTTTTTATGCGCTCGGCGCGGCGATCTGAAGTATAATCGAATATGTTAGGAGGAGGACGATGTCACAGTCGGAAAAGCAAGAATTCATTCATCCCAAAGGTTACCTATCGGTCGCTAAAAACGTCGGCATCAAAGACGAGACGCTCGATTTGACGGTGATCTATTCCGAGAAACGCGCGAAGGCCGCGGCGATGTTCACGCGCAGCCGCTTTCCCGGCGCGCCGGTGATCGTCGGGCGCGAGCACGTCGCCGGCGGCTTCGCGCAGGCCGTCGTCGTCAACAGCAAGAACGCCAACGTGGCGATGGGCCGGCAGGGAATCGACAACGCGCGCGAGATGTGCCGTCTCGTCGCCGGCGAGCTCGGAATCGCGGAGCGCGACGTGCTCCCCTTCTCGACCGGCGTCATCGGCCGGCCGCTGCCGATGGAAAAGATTCGCGCGGGATTGAAAGGCATCCGCGGCGAGCTCAAGTCGAATGGCCTCGAGCTCGCCGCGCGCGCGATCATGACGACCGACCGCTGGCCGAAATTTATTTCCCGGCGCGTCGGCAACGCCGTCGTCGCGGGCATCGCCAAGGGCGCCGGCATGATCGAGCCGAACATGGCGACGATGCTGGTGTATTTAATGACGGACGCCGAGCTGCCGACGGGGTCGCTAAAGCCGATGCTCAAGCGCGTCGTCGACCGGACGTTCAATTCGATCAGCATCGACACGGACACTAGCACGAGCGACACGGTCGTGCTGATGGCGAACGGTTTCGCGGGCCCGGTGAAACCCGCTCCATTCGAAGCCGCATTGCTCGAGGTCGGCGAATATCTAGCGCGCGAGATTTGCCGCAACGCCGAGGGCGCGACCAAGTTGATCACGGTGGAGATCTCCGGCGCGAAAAACGAGGCGCAGGCGAAGCGCGTCGGCAAATCGGTCGTCAACTCGCCGCTGGTGAAGACCGCCGTTTACGGATCGGATCCCAATTGGGGGCGCGTCATCGCGGCGGTGGGGAAAACTTTCGATCCGGCAATCGACCCCAAGCGCGTGACGATCCGCTTCGGCGACGGCAAAGTCTTCGAGCGCGGCGCGCCCGTCGATTGCGACCTCGAAGCGCTGCGGAGCTACTTGTCGCAGTCCGAGCCTACGATCGGCGTTCATCTCGGGATCGGCAAGGCGAAGGCGCGCGTCTGGGGCTGCGATCTGACGGAGGAGTATATTAAAGAGAACGCGTATTATACGACGTGAGGGTACACGCGATGAACTATCGGATCGCCTCCCTCGACGACTGCAAAAAGTTGGCAGAGTGGAATCACCAACTCATCCGCGATGAAGGGGATCGGAATCCCATGAACATCGCCCAGCTCGAAGAGCGCATGAGCAACTGGCTGGCTTCACGCGAATACACCGCCGTAATCTTCGAACACGACGACGAACCGGGTGCTTATGCGTTGTTTCGTTCAAGCTCCGATGAAATATACTTGCGCCAGCTCTTCGTTGTTCGCCATCGCCGCCGTCAGGGAATCGGACGGCGCGCCATCGAGATGCTGATCTCCGAGCTGTTCGACAAGCGGAAGCGGTTGACCGTTGCGGTGCTTGCACACAACCACTCAGCGATTTCCTTTTGGCACGCGCTTGGTTTTACCGACTACTCCCTGCATCTCGAGATGATGCCGCGATTTGACTGAAGGTTATATTAAAGAACGCGTATTATACGACGTGATTCGCATGTCGGGAATCAAACCCATTTACGTCGATATGGACGACGTGCTCTGCGAGACGGCGCGAGCCCTGCTTGCGATCGCGGAGCGCGAGTTCGGCAAGACGATTCCGTTCGATCAGCTGAACACCTTCGAGGTCGGCGAGGCCTGCGGCCTCGATAGCCATGAAATTCACGAGCTGTTCCGCCTCGCGCACCACGACGAAGAGCTGCTCGCGATGGCACCGATTACAGACGCCGTCGAGATTCTCAGGCAGTGGGCGAAGGCCGGCCGCGAAATCGCGATCGTCACCGGCCGCCCGCCGTCTACCCACGACGTGTCGCGCGCGTGGCTCGCGCGCCACGACGTGCCGCACCACGATTTTGTCATGGTCGACAAATACGGGCGGTTCTCCACCGAGAACACGATCGCGATCACTTTGTTGGAGCTGGCCGCGCGGCGGTTTTCCTTCGCCGTCGAAGACTCGCCGACGATGGCGAAGTTTTTAGCGCACGAAATGAAAGTTCCGGTCGCCCTCCTCGACCGGCCGTGGAATCAGATCGAACAACATCCGTTAATTACGAGGCTGAAAAGCTGGCGCGAGATCGCGGAGATCGTTGCGGGAGGAAACTCGCGCATCATCGAAGCCGAGACTCCAGACGACAGCGATGCGGCGCGCGGACTTTTCGAAGATTACGCGCGCTCGCTCGACTTCGACCTCGATTTCCAGGATTTCGCCGCGGAGCTGAAAACGCTGCCGGGCGATTATGGGCCCCCGGACGGCTGCATTCTCCTGGCGCGCGAAGACACGCGCGCCGTCGGCTGTGTCGCGCTGCGAAAACTTAACAGCGAGACGTGCGAGATGAAGCGGCTTTACGTCCGCCCGGAAGCGCGGGGGCGCGGCACCGGCCGGAAACTGGCTAAGACGGTTATTGAGCGCGCCAAGAAAATCGGCTACCGGCGCATGCGCTTAGACACCGTAGCCACGATGAAAGCCGCTAATGGGTTGTACGCAGCGCTCGGCTTCCAGCCGATCGCGCCGTACCGCTATAATCCGCTCGCCGGCGCGCAATATTACGAGCTGGAGTTATCGCGATGAGCACGACCGAGTTCCGCATCGAGACCGCAACCGAGCGGGATGTTCCGATCATCCTCAAATTGATCAAAGGCCTCGCCGAATACGAGAAGCTCGCGCACGAAGTCGTCGCGACGGAAGAAGGCCTTCGGGAATCGCTCTTCGGCGCGCGGCGCGTGGCCGAAGTTCTCATTGGCTACGCCGGCGCGGAGGCGGCCGGCTTCGCCGTATTCTTTCACAACTATTCGACATTTCTCGGCCGGCCGGGAATTTATCTCGAAGACCTGTTCGTGCTGCCGGAATGGCGGCGACGCGGATTGGGAAGTCAGCTGCTCCGGCGCATCGCTCAGACAGCCGTCGAGCGCGGCTGCGGGCGATTGGAATGGTCGGTCCTCGACTGGAACGAGCCGGCGATCGCGTTTTACAAAAAGCTCGGCGCGCGCGCGATGGACGAATGGACGGTCTATCGCGTCACGGGCGACGCGTTGAACGCTCTCGGGAAGAAGACCGATCAATCATAGACCGGCGGAGTCGTTTTTCGTTTCGCGCCTCGCGTGACTGAAGTAAGTATCCCGACGCCGCTGACCGCCAAGCCCGCCAGCAGCGTCGCGTTGATCGCGGCGGCGAACGCCGCCGGATTCGCCGCCGTCGGCGCTGCGCCGGCTATGCCGGTATAGCGGGCGAAGGCGACGCTCATTGCCAGGCCGGCCAGGCCGATGCCGAGCACGTTCCCCAGGCCGAACGCCACGTAATTGACGCTCGACGCGAAGCCGCGGTGCTCCTTGGGCAGCGCGCCTATCATGTCGGCGGAGTTCGCCGGGTTGAAGATGCCGTTGGTGACGCCGTGGCAGGCAATCAGCAGCGTCGGCAATATCCAGTGGGAGTCGGGCCGGAGAAACGCGCCGATCAGGCAGCCGGTTGCGAGAAAGCCGATCCCGATCGTCGTCGGGACGCGCGCGCCGAACCGGTCGGCAAGCCAGCCGGAGAGCGGCGCGAGCACGACCGTGAGCGCCGCCGGCACGATGAACAGAACGCCGATCATCGACGGCGCGAGGCCGAGGATGTCCTGCAGATAAAACGGCATCACAAAGCTGGTGAGGACGTAACAGGTCGCGACGATGAGCAAGCTCACGGCCGCAGTGCTGAACTTCCGCCGCCGGAAGAGCGCGAGGTCGATGAACGGATGCGGCGTGCGCCGCTCGTGCGCGATCAGCCCCGCGAGCGCGGCCGCGAATCCGCCGCCGAGGAGGATTTTCGTCCCGGCGCCGAAAAGCGCGAGCGTGCGCCGGTCGAGCGCTAGCAGGAGCGTCGCCATCACGACGAAGACGAGCAGCGCGCCCACGTAGTCCACCGCGAGCCGCGGGCCGGTCGGGCGCTGCCGCTTGAGGCTCGGCAGCGTCAAAGCCGCACCGGCGAGACTCAGCGGCACGAGCGAGAAAAACGCCCACCGCCAGCTCAAGAAATCGATCATGAAGCCGCCGAACACGGGCCCGAGGAGAAAGCCGGTATGGTGCGCGGTGGTCATAAAGCCCTGCGCCCTGCCCGCCATCGCCTCGGGCACCGCTTCGGCGGCGAGCGCCCGCCCCGAGGATTGGATCATCGCCGCGCCGACGCCTTCGAGGAGCCGAAACGCGACGAGCTGATGCAGGCTGTGCGCGAGGCCGCAAAGCAGCGAGGTAACGGAGAAAACCGCGAAGCCGAGGGCGAAGATCTTCTCGCGCCCCCAGAAATCTCCGACGCGGCCGAAGATGATCGAGAGGCCGACGCTGCTGAGCTGGAACGCGAGCAGCGCCCACGAGATGCCGAGCAGGTCGGTGTCGAGATCGCGCGCCACCGTCGGCATCGAGATGTTGAAGATCCTCCCGGCGGTGCCGACGAAGAAAGTCCCGATGAGAGCGGTCGCGAGGAGGAGGCGGTTGATCTGCGGCTTCATTCCTTCTTGTTGTCGTTCAATGTTGCAATGAAATGAACGCGGCTCCGGCTACTGCGTCGCCGGGAGATTTTTTCGTCCGAACCACCAGAACGCCGCGATAAGCGGCGCGAGCAGCACGGTCATCAGCAGCGTCACGGCAGAAGCCTTGTTCATGCCGCCGCCGTACCAGTAGCTCCAGATCACCGCGGGAAAAGTGATGTTATCGTGCACGCCGAGAAAAACCGCAACCGTCAGCTCGCGGTAAACCAGCAAGGCGGTCCAGATCCAGACCGACAGCAGCGTCGGCCGCAGCAGCGGCAGCAGCACGCGACGCGCTGTGCGCAGCGTCGACAGCCCCGAGACGAAAGCCGCCTCCTCCATCTCGCGGTGGATCTGCAGCAGCGAGCCGTTCAGCGCGCGCGTGGCGAAGGCGATGCGCGCGACGACGTAGACGATCGCGATCAGCCACACCGAGCCGTAGAGCGGCACGGTCTCGCCGAGGACGAAGAGCGCGAGCAGCAGCGCGCCGATGGCGAGAATCACTTCCGGCAGCGCCTGCGGCAGAAAAGCGGCGAACTCGATCGCGTAGCGCGCGCGATTGCGCGAGCGCACGACGAGCCACGAGATCGCGAACGCGAACAGCAGCACGAGCAGCGGCACCACCGCGACGAGCAGCGCGGTGTTGCGCGCGCCGCGCAGCACGAGCCCCCATTCCATGCTGGTGAAATGCACCAGCGAAAGATGGCGCATCATCTCCATCGACGGCGGCGCGAAGTACGGCGTGAGCGCCGCGTAGATTATCAGCAGCAGCGGCAAGACTTTGGAGACAAAGGCGTAGAGTCCGATGAAACACCAGCCGGCGGCAGCCCAGCCGCCGAGCTCGATCAACGCGGGGCGATAGCCTTTCCCGGTAACGACCTCGAAGCGATGGCCGCTCCGCAGCACCTGGCCGTAGAGGAGCGTCAACAGCGCGGCGACGACGATCATACAGGTTCCGACCGCGCCGGTGATGCCGTACTCCGGAAGCCCGCTGCCCTGCGGGTGGACTTTGAGATAGATGAACGTGCTCAGCATGTACACGCGGTTGCCGAGGCCGATGATCGCGGGGATGTCGAAGGTCGCGATGCCGATCGTCACGACGTAAATCACCGCGGCGAGAATGCCCGGCAGCGCGAGCGGCAGCGTCACGCGGTGGATCGTCCTCAAGAAGCTCAGCCCGTGGACTTTCGCGGCCTCTTCGAGCGAGGGGTTCATCGCGCGGAACATCTGCGCCGTCAGAATGAAAACGACGGCGGCGAGGCTGAGGCCCTGGACGAACCCCATGCCGACCGGCGTCGCGATGTTGAGCGGCGCGTCCTGCAAGCTCAAAAGGTCCATGAGCCAGCGGTTGAGAAAACCGATGCGCGGGTGGGCGATGAACGTCCAGCCCATCGCCGTGTAGATCCCGGGAATGAGAAGTCCCAGCGTCATGATCGCGTAGATCGCCGTCTTGCCGGGAATCGTTGTGCGCTCCGCGAGCCACGCGATCGGCAGTCCGATCGCGAGCGCGACCACCGTCGTAGTAGCCGTGAAGATCGCTGTGTTCCACAGGACGCGATAGAGAAACGTGTCGCCGAAGATCGTGAAAAAATTGTCCAGCGTGTAAGCCGCGCCGGACGTGCCGAGCATGCCGCGCTGAAAGCTCACCCAGATCATCACCGCGACGAACACGGCGATCACCGCGATCGGCAGCGACGCCAAAACGAGAAGGCCGGGCGATGTCGTGGAGCGCCGGAGGAAAAAAAACGGCGATTCGATCGATCTCGCTTTCATCGCGAGACCCGGAGCTATTTCCCGCCTTCGCGCAAAATCTTCTCCAGCTCCTTCTGTGTCTCGGCGTAGCCTTTCAGCGAAGCGAGCCACTCCGGGGTGTTGATGACGATCTTGCCGCCCGCCGCGCGCACCTGATCGACGTCCTTCTTCATGTGCGATTCGGGAAAAAGATGGAGGTCGAGGCCATCGTGTTTCCAGAGCAGCGCCTGCGCTTCCGGCGTGAGCCAGTACGCGGCCATGAGCGCGGCGGCGTTCGGCGCGCGCGAATTCTTCGGAATCGCGGCGTAGCGCATGTGCAGCACTGTCCCCTCCTGCACGATCGCCTGCGCGAGCGGCGCGCCGCTCCGCTGGAGCACCGTCGCGTCGTTGCCGCCGCAAGTGAGCACCAGCATCGCGAACTCGCCGCTCGTGAGCCGCTCCGCCTCGCCGCAGCGGACGAGACCCGCGATCTGGCCGGATAATTTCTTGGTGAAGTCGATCACGTACTCGCGTCCGAGAAAACCCGGCATCGCGAGCTCGCGGAGGCCCGCCGCGTACGGCGTCGACGCGATCTTCCCCTTCCACTTCGGATTGAGCACGTCGGTCAGGCGCTTCGGGATGTCCGCGCCTTTGACGAGGTTGGTGTTGTATTCGATGCCGACGACCGCCGTCGCGATCGCCATGTGCGTGCCGTCGGCCGCGATCGCGTCGAAACTCCCGTCCTTGGGCGGGCGGCGGTCGACGATGGCGCCCCATTCGACGGACTTCAGCGCCTGCTGCTTGAGCCCGTCGAACAGCGCCTGCGCGTTGCCCATGTATAAGTCCGTGCTCGCCGGCTGCCCCGCGGCGTTCTCCTGCGCGATGCGCACCATCAAAGCCTGCATGTCGGGGCCGGGCGTGAACTGGCCCTTCAGATTCAGGCCGTATTTTTTATTCATGCCGGCGAGAAAATCGTTGAAGCCCTCGCCGCCGCCGAAGGTGTTCTGGGACCACTGCGCGCGCAGGATTCCTTCTTTCTTCGCGCCCTCGATCATCTGCGTGAGCGTCGCGCTCGCCCCAAATGCGGCGGTCGACGAGCAGCAAAGCAGGACGACGCCGAGCGATAAGAATCGTGCACGCTTCAGTTGTGCGGACATACACGCCTCCTTTCGATGCCGAGATGCGGTTGGAACTTATGCGACGGCGCCGGCGATTGCAAAGCGAGCCTATACGGCAGCGCGCGCGCCGGAAAGATCATCGGCGGCGCCGCCGGCGAGCCGTCTTCCCGCGGAAAAAACCATGACATCGGCGGGATCGATGCGCACGCGCAGCGGACCGCCGCTGTCCACTTCGACGCCGCGGCACTTGGCCGAGATGACGCGGTCGCCAAGCGACAGCGTCAGCAGCGTCTGGTCGCCCAAAAAGACGCTCGCCTTGAGCGCCGCGGAAAAGACATTCAGTTTTTCCGGCGCGGCCGCTGTAACCAGCGCGACGCATTCCGGCCGGAAGCCGATGAGAACGTCCGCGGAAATGCCGGCGTCGGCGGCAAATCGCAGCGGCCCGATGGCCGTCTCGACGACGCCGGGCGCTGCAACTCTCCCCTCGAGCCAGTTCATCGTTCCGAAAAAATCCGCGACATCGGTGGTCGCGGGACGATGATACAATTCGGCAGGCGCACCCACCTGGAGCAGCTCGCCCGCCTGCATCAGCGCGATGCGGTCGGCCATCGCCATCGCCTCGACCTGATCGTGGGTCACGTACAAAACCGTCGAGCCCAGCTGCTTCGCCAGCTCGCGAATCTTGCCGCGCACCTCTTCGCGCAGCCGCGCGTCGAGATTCGACAGCGGCTCGTCCATCAGAAGAATCCCCGGATTGACCGCGATCGCCCGCGCCAGGGCGACGCGCTGCTGCTGCCCGCCGGAAAGGAGCGTCGCCGAGCGCTCGGCGACCCGCTCGAGCTGGACCAGGCGGAGCGCCTCGCGGGCGCGCTTTTCCACTTCGCCGCGGCGCACGCGGTGCGTTCCGTCGGTGAGCGGCAGCGCGACGTTTTGATAAACGGTCAGATGCGGCCAGACGGCATAGGACTGAAAAACCATGCCGAGCTTGCGCTGCTGCGAGGGAATCCACGCGGGCGGAGCGTCGGAGGAGACGACGCGGCCGCCGATGCTGATCGTGCCGCGATCGGGGATTT
>DASWZY010000454.1:0-10116 GCA_036407055.1 Binatia bacterium | reverse complement strand
TCGTGGGAAATGCAGACTGGGATCAGTGCGATCTGTCTGGCCATTGGCTATGGGATCGGCACGTTGGCGGGACGCGGCGCGCATCGGCTGCTTGAACGGACGCGCTCGCCCGGCAATGTGATCCGCCCGGAGTGGCTGGGTCGTACTGTCCGCGGCCTGGCTCGTTGCGATCTTCCTCGGCGCGACCCGATGGCTCGGCTGGCAAAACGAGCAACGCAGCTTCATGGGAATGGCTTCCATCATGTGGCTGGACGGAGTGCTGGTCAGCGCGCTGTCGCCGTTCGCCGGAGTGTTCCTGGTGGTCGTTGGACGGATCATTGGCCGCGGTGTTGCCGCAGGAACGCGGTTCATCCACGGCCACGTGTCGTCGATCGTATCAATCCCGGCAACAGCACTGCTCGTCGTCGCGATCGGCATCGCGCTCGGTCGCGGAGTGGCGCTTCCCGTCCTCACCGCGGTCGTCAACTCCATCAATGCGCCGAGGAACGAGGAAACGACCGCGGGAATCGTCGCGCCCGAGTCGTCGGCGGTGTCCGGCAGCCGCGCGTCGTTCGTCCCTTGGGACACCCTGGGACGCACGGGTCGCGATTTCGTTGCAACAGCCACGAGCGCAAAGGAGCTTGCGAGTTTTCACGCAGCCGATTCTAAGCTCGCTGCCCCGGTGAGAGTTTACGTAGGGGTGCGTTCTGCGGACTCCGCCGAGCAGCGCGCGCAGCTCGCGGTCCGCGAGCTCGAGCGCGCGGGCGGGTTTGATCGGAAAGTGCTGGTCGTGTGGGTGCCCACCGGCACGGGCTGGATGATCCCCAAAGCGGCGGCGTCGCTCGAGCAGCTGCATCGCGGCGACACGGCGATCGTTGCGATCCAATACTCTTTCCTGCCGAGCGCACTCGCCGCCTTCATGGACGCCGGGCTCGCCAACGAGACGGGAATCACGCTCTTCAACGCCGTTCGTGCGCGGTGGTCACAGCTCCCGCCGGATCGGCGGCCGAAGCTTCTCCTGTTCGGCAAGAGCCTCGGCGCCGCGGGAGTGGAAGCGCCTTTCGTGGGGGCTGACGCATCTTCCTCGGTGGCGAACATGGTGGCGCGGACGGATGGCGCGCTCATCGCCGGCGGCGAAGGACGCAACCCTATCCATTCGCAGCTCACTCGCGAGCGCGATCGCGGGTCGCCGTTCTGGCAGCCGATTTTCGACGGGGGACGATCCGTCCGGTTCTTGAACCGGGATCCGCATCGAGCGGCATTGGATACCGACTGGCCGCGGCCGCGGATCGTCTACCTTCAGCATCCGGCCGATCCGGCCGTCTTATGGCGTGCCAAGGCAATTTGGTGGCCACCGGAATGGATGGCTCCGCCCCGCGGCTTCGACGTGCCTGACGCCATACGTTGGTTTCCCATCGTCTCGGCCGTGCAGGCGGTAGGCGATCTGCTCGACATGCTCGGCCCGCCGCCGGGTTTCGGCCACGACTATTCAACCGAGTACGTCAAGGGTTGGGCCAGCGTCATACCTCCGGACGGCTGGACCGACGCCGACACTGAACGGTTGGAGCAATTCATCGACGACACTGCTGGCGACGACTCAGAGCCCTAACCCCGTCCGCAATGTCGCCGCTTCCTCGGTCGATGAAATGACAGCCAAGTCGAAGCTGAAGTCTAAGTGTTGAAGAAACCCCGTATCAATCTGCTGAACCGCTTCAATTCAGCGCGAACTGCGGAACCCGAAATAAATCGCGCCCGAAATCACGGCAATAGTCGCGGCCAGACGTACGCCTTGGGCATGAAAAGTCACCACGGCGGCAAGCGCCGAAACGAGCGATGCCGCATAAAGCACAAGCACGGCGTGTTTCTCCGTTAATCCGGCGGACATCAGCCGGTGATGGATATGCTCATGGTCGCGGCGGAAAATAGACAAGAAACGACTCGAGAGGTCGCGCCGTCCTTCCTTGCCGTTCGATCCGAAGCTGCGGCGGATGATGGCAAGCATCGCATCCGTGACCGGAAAGGCGAGCGCCAACACGGGCGTGAGCACCGGCACCCCTTCCGGCTGCTGGGCGCCGCGCACATACAGTGCCGCTAGGACGTATCCCACGAACATGCTCCCGGAATCGCCCATGAAGATCGAGGCAGGGAAGAAGTTGTAAAAAAGAAACCCGAGCAGCGCGCCTCCGAGCGCAAGCGCGATTAGCGCGATTTCCTGACGGCCGGCGGTTGCGGCGAGCGCGGCGAGCGTCAGCGCGGCGATGAGGCCGACGCCGGCGGCGAGCCCGTCCAGCCCGTCGATCCAGTTGAACGCGTTCGTCATCCCGATGATCCACAGTAGCGTGATCGGCGCAGCAAGCCATCCGAGATACAAGGTCGTGCCGGTAAACGGGTCGATGACGCGTCCGATGCCGTGGCCGTCGGCCACCACGAGCAGCGCGGCCATGAGCTGAAAGACGATTTTCGTGGCCGGCCGCACTCGGTAGACGTCGTCGACGACGCCAAGAGCTGCGATTAGTACCGCGCCCGCGGCCGACCAGCGCCACGCGCCAAGCGTTACGAGAAGAACAGACAATCCGGGGTAAAAGCCAAGGCTCACGGCAATCGCTCCGGCGACGGCCGCGAGCAGCGAGAGCCCGCCAAGCGTCGGAATAGGGCCGGCGTGCGGCCGCTGCGCGCTGAGCTCTACAACGCCGCGACGGCGGGCAAGCGCACGAACCGCCGGCGTCGTCGCGAAGCATAACGCGGCCGCGGCGAAAAAGAGAAACGTATAATAATCTCTCAACGGGTGGCGACTCCTGGCGCGTTCGCAAGCTCTCGATGCTGGGTTACTGAAGCGCTGCCAGCGTAGAAGAGTTCGGCGGCGATGGCAAGGAAAAAAAATGCGCCATTTCCGATTTGAAGCCGACGTTGGTTACGATTATAGTTCGTCCTTAATAGGCAGGCCAAGATTTACCAGCAATGCGCTTCCTTTTGACTCGCGTCCTTTCGCAGGATCTCGTTTCGGTCGCTCTCGCGCTCGCGTGCATCGCCATCGTCGCATGGATCCGAGCGCTTCCCTCGACGCTCCCTGCGGCGGACGGGTTGGCAGAAAAGATTGCCGAGAAGCACGTCCGCGAACAGATCGCGCCGGAAGTCATGCGCAGGTTTCCGCCCGAACAATGGCACGATAAGCTGGAAACCGAGCTCCGGGAAAGGCTGGCACAGAACCCGGCGCAGCTGGCCGCCGAAAAACAGAAAGCTCTGACCGAGATCACATCCCAACTGACCTACACCGGCGACGACGGCCGGCGGTATGTTTACCTCGACGATTACGACAGCTACCTTTGGCTGCGCAATGCGCGGTCGTACTTAGAGCACGGCACCGTCTGCGACGCGGTCGTCCGCAGCGAGTGCCGCGACAATCTTGGCAATGCGCCGCTCGGATATCGGATGCTGTATAATCGTTCTCTGCATACCGCCGCGATCGTAGCGGTCCATCGCATCGCCAACCTCTTTCACGCCGGCTACCCTTTACCGGCGAGCGCTTTTCTGGTTCCGATCATCCTGGGAGCGCTCGGCGCGCTGCCCGCGTTTTTTCTTGCGCGGCGCGTAGGCGGAAATATTGCGGCGATCGTCGCCGCGCTGACGATTTCGCTCGATCCCATTTATCTCGCGCGCAGCGCGGGCAGCGACAACGACGTTTGGAATGTCGTAATGCCGCTTTATATCGCGTGGGCCCTGATCGCCGCTTTGTCGGCGCGAAAGGCTTCGCGCGCCGCGGTATTTGCGGCTCTGGCCGCGCTTTTGACGGGACTCCACGCCGCCGTTTGGCGCGGGTGGGTCTTTGCCTATGTGGTTCTTGTTTGCGGGGCCCTCGGCTGCTTTGCGCTGGCCGCGCTCCGGCAGGCGTCGGCAGGCGGTTGGCGCCGGGCCTGGCGGACCGCGGAAGTCCGAGCCGCCGGGGCAGCGACCGTAATCTATGCTCTCGCGCCAGCCGTGTTTACGTCGTTCACAGGAGCCTCTGCGTTATCCGTTCTTCGGCAGGTCGCCCTCAAAAGTGCGGTGGCTTCGCGCGGCTCGACGATATGGCCCGCGACCTTTTCAGCCGTCGCCGAGCTGGGAAAGCCGCTGCCCATGGATGTAGTGCAATTCATGGGCGGGTGGATCTTTTTCTCGTTGGCCTTGCTCGGGCTCCTCGCGCTGGTGCTGCCGCAGCAGCATGTAAAAAAGCGCCAGATCGTGATTGCCGCCTGCGTGCTCGCGTTGTTTATCGCTCATTATTATTCATTTGCCGCGGTACGACTACCGAGGATAATGTTTCTGGTTCTGTTCATCGCGCCGTTCGCCGCGGAGCTTTTGATTCGTGCCTGGAAGAAGGAAGCTGCGCCGATGGGCGAGACGGTCATCGTCATCGTGATCGTCTGGTTTTTCGCATCGCTATCTCAAGTCTATATCGGCATCCGCTACATTATGCTCTTCGCGATCCCGTTCGGCTTTGCGGTGGGCGCTTTCGCCGACCGTCTGCGCGCCGTAGCCAACGCGCTTTTGACGGCGCTGTCTTCGCAGGCTGCTGGATTCGCCTCTGCTGTAAGCTGCGCCGTCGCCCTGGCCGTTCTTTTTTTTCCCCTGCAGCGCGGTTACGGGGCAATGACGACGTATTACCCCGCGATGAACGATGCGTGGTGGAACACTCTCGTGGAAATCAAAAACCGATCGAAATCCGACGCCATCGTGAACGCCTGGTGGGATTACGGCTACTGGATAAAATATGTCGCGGAGCGGAAAGTCAGCAGCGACGGCGGCATGCTCGACACTCACGTGCCTCACTGGCTCGCCAAGGCCCTGCTCGCGCCCAGCGATGTCGAAAGCCGCGGTATTTTGCGCATGCTCAATTGCGGTTCCGATGCGACGCCGCTGCCGGAAGCCGGCTACGGCGCTTTCGGCAAGCTCACCGCGATGGGCGTCAGCGAGTATCGGGCGTATGGATTTTTGGTCGACCTTGTAAAGCTCGATCGGGCCGCCGCCGACCGCTACCTCGCCGCCCGCGGCTTCAACGCCGAGCAGCGCGCGAGCCTTATCGCGTCGACCCACTGCGCGCCGCCGGAATCCTTTCTCGTGCTCAGCAAGGAAATGATTGCGAAGGCCGAGTGGTGGACGCCGCTCGGATCGTGGGATGTCAGGCGCGCTTATCTCGCGCGGCGAACCCGGCTTCTCCCGGAGCCCGCAGCGCTGCAAGATTTGGCGCGCCAGGGCTATAAGGGCATGGAAGCGAAGGCGCTCTACGACATCGTCGCGCCGCTTCGGACGCAAGCGGAGATTGACGGCTTTATCGCGCCGCCGCAGCGGCTGATTCCGACGGAGTGGATTCCATGCAGCGAGGCGGCGGGCGGAATGAAATGCAACATCACCGTCACCAACCCCGACGGTGTCGCCCGTCTGGAATTTTTCTACGATCCAGCTGCGCCGGAAGATGGCCGGCTGAGGCAAGGCGCGCGCGTGGGAACGCTGGGAGCCCTAGTCGTAGCGGGAAATCGAGCTCTCGGCGAGCGGCTCGACAGCGGCGCGGCTTTTCGCGACATTGGTGTGTTGCTCGACGTCGGCGGTCAGCGAATCTTGGTTGGCACCCCTTTGTTGGTGCGATCGACGTTGGTGCGTCTCTTCTATTTAGGGGGGCGTTACAGCCGAATATTCCAGCCGGCTCGGCGCAGGACCACGCTTACCGGGGAAGAAGTCGCGACGTACAAGATCGATTGGGGGGACTAACTCCGCCCTTTGCATATGCTTCCGCAAATCTCGATTGAGAGACGGGAAGATGCCCAGGCAGAAAGTTTTGCGGGGACGCGAAGAAAAATGGCTCATTACATTTGAAAGCCGTATTATCTGCGCTTTAGCCGCCCTGTCGCTGTGCATTTGAAACAGAAATGCGCGCTCTCGTGACTCGACTCGCCTCCGGCAACGCGGTCTCGCTCATCCTCGCGCTTGCCTGCGTCACGCTCGTAATTTGGATTCGCTCGCTGCCCGCTTTCCTGCCGGGGGCGGATGAACTCGCGCAAAAAATCGTCGATCGCCGCGTGCGCGAGCAGCTCAGCCCCGACGTCATGCGTCAGTTTCCACCGGAACGGTGGATGGAGACGGTCGATGCGGCCGCGAAGGAATGGATGGAGCGCAACCCGGCGCAAGTCGCCGCCGCCGAACAGAAAGCATTGGCCGAGATCAGGTCGGAGATGACCTTTACCGCCGCCGACGGGCGGAGCTACACCCACTTGGGCGATTACGATAGCTACGTCTGGCTGCGCAATGCGCGCACGTATCTGAGTAAAGGCACGACGTGCGATGCCATCGTCGGCGGCGAATGCCGCGACACTTACGGCAACGCGCCGGTCGGCTACCGGATGGTCTACAACCGCTCTCTTCACATCGCCGCGATCGTCGCGGTGCACCGCCTCATCACTTTTTTTAGGCCCGGCTACCCTTTGCTCGCGAGCGCGTTTCTCGTGCCGATCATTCTCGGAGCGCTCGGTGTGCTGCCGGCGTTTTTTATCGCGCGCCGTCTCGGCGGAAACGTCGCCGCGATCGTCGCGGCGCTTGCGATCTCGCTGGACCCGAACTACTTGATCCGCAGCGCCGGCAGCGACAACGACGTATGGAATATCGTTATGCCTCTATACATCGCGTGGCCGCTGCTCGTTGCATTGACCGCCGGAAAAGCGTCGCGCGCAGGGGCGTTCGCCCTCATAGCGGGGTTTCTGACGGGAGTTTATGCCGCGGTATGGCGCGGCTGGATTTTCACTTTTTCCGTTGTTTTTAGCGCTGCGGTAGGCTGCTTGGCGCTTGCGCTGCTGCGCCAAAGCGCGGTCGCGGGCTGGCGCAGCGCGTGGCGAGCGGCCGAAGTCCGCGCCATCGCCTGTGCCGTAGCTGTTTATTACATCGCCGCCGGCGTCTTTACTTCGTTCACGGGAGCGTCGGCGTTCTCCACGCCGTTCATCTCCATCTCTGCGTTGCTTTGGAGCGGTCCGCCGGCCGCTCCCGAAATCTGGCCCCTCGTCATGAAAGCCGTGTCGGAGATGGGACAAATGCTGCCGGTCGAGGTAGTCCAATCGATGGGAGGACTCGGTGTCTTCTTCGCCGCTTGGCTCGGATTGATCTCGCTCGTGCTGCCGGTGCGCCGTCTGCAGACCCGCCACATTGTCCTCTCGGTGTGGGTTCTCGCCGTCTTCATCGTGCATTATTATCTGTTCGCTGAGACGGATTTGCCCAAAAAGATTTTTCTTTTTCTCTTCAGCGCGCCCTTTGCGGCGGAGCTGTCGATCCGCGCCTGGAAAAACGAACCGGTCGAAGCGGACGAAGCAGCCGTGGTGCTGATCCTGCTTTGGTGTTTTGCGTCGCTTTATGAGCTCTTCGAGGGCGCCCGCTTCATAATGTTCTTGGCCATCCCTTTCGGCTTCGCCTTAGGGAGCTTCGCCGGGCGCGTGCGCGCGCTCTTGCAAACGCTCTTTGCCCGGACGCTTTCGCGGCGCGCGGCATGGACGGGCGCCGCGAGCTCCCTGATTGCGCTTTCCCTTGTCCTTTACCCGGTTCATCGCGGCTATGCGTCGATGAAAAACTATTACCCGGCGATGAACGACGCCTGGTGGGACACGCTAGCCGAAATCAAAAGCAAGTCGTCGCCCGACGCGATCGTGAATACCTGGTGGGATTACGGTTACTGGGTTAAATACGCGGCTCAGCGGAGAGTGAGCACCGACGGCGGCACGCTTTGGACGCACATCCCGCACTGGCTCGCCAAAGCGCTGATCGCCCCGAGCGATGTCGAGAGCCGCGGAATTTTGCGCATGCTCAACTGCGCCTCAGATGCGACGCCGCTGCCGGAGGGACGCTTCAGTGCGTTCGGTAAGCTTACCGCGATGGGCCTCAGCGAATACCGCGCGTACGAGATCCTCACCGCACTCGTCAAATTCGACCGCGCCGCGGCGGCCCGGTATCTCGCGGATCGGGGCTTCTCGGCCGACCGTCGGGAAGCGATTCTCGCATCGACGCATTGCCGGCCTCCAGACTCGTTTCTCGTAGTCAGCCGGGAAATGATCGCGAAAGCGGAAGGGTGGACGTGGCTCGGCTCGTGGGATGTCCGGCGTGCTTACCTGGCGCAGCGGACGCGGCTTCTGCCGGAGCCTCAGGCGCTCGAAGACCTGGCGCGGTTGGATTATCGGCCCAACGATGCGAAGGCGGTTTACGATTACATCGGTCGGCTGAAGGATGAAAAACAGATCGACAATTTTATCGCGCCGCCCCCGCGGCTGATTCCGGCGGAATGGATTCCATGCCGCGAATCGGACGGAGCGATGGCATGCATCATAACGATTACGAACAGCGGAGGCGTCAATCGTATCGAATTTCGCTACGATCCCGCCGCGCCGGCAAACGCGCGGCTGATGCAGGGCGAACGCAGCGGGGCGGCGGCTGCGCTTATCGTCGCCGGCACCCGGACGCTCGATGAACGCCTCGATGCCGATGCGGTTTTCGGCGATATCGGCGTGCTGCTCGATTTGTCCGGGCGGCGCATCCTGGTCGGCAGCCCGCTGATGATCCGATCGACGTTGGTGCGGCTCTTTTATCTCGACGGCCGTTACAGCGGGATCTTTAGCCCGTTCGCGCGCAAGACCACGCTTGCCGGCGAAGAAGTCGCCTCTTTCAAGATCGATTGGCAGGAATGATGGGCCATCAGCCGTCGCGCAGCATCCGCTCGCAATCGGCGACGATCTTACCGGCGGCGTCGATTGCCGCCGGCGTCGGCCGTGGATGCGTGGTTTGAAGCACGGCAATGATCTTCCGCGCCAGCTCAGAGGTATTCCAAGCGTTCTCCGGAGCCCATAAAGCATCGCACGTTTCGGCGAAGGCCGCCGCGTTAGCGACTTGATGGCCTGCGGCGGCGCTCGACAGCGGGACGGCGAGAAATGGCAGGCCGCAGATTGCGATCTCCGACAAGGTCTGCGAGCCGGCAGAAGTCACCGCGAAGTCGGCCCAATCGTAGGCGCTCTCGATATCCTTTATATAGTCGGTGACGGAAGCGGATACGCCGCAGCGATCGTACGCGGCGCGGATCGGCGCCAGCGGGAAGCCGCCGGCCTGGTGCAACGCTTCCAGTTTAACGCCGCAGGCGGCGACTGCGCTCAACAACGCCGGCGTCTCGCGATTGAGGAAATTCGATCCGCCGGAGCCGCCGGTCACGAAAAATCGCGTGGTGGCATGCGAGCGGGCAGGGCGCTCTCGGATTCTTTCGGCGAGCCGGACGATCTCGCGGCGCACGGGGTTCCCGGTAACGAGCGCGCGCTGCTCGGAAAATCCGGCGGCGGTGCGGCCGAAGGCAAAATAAACGCGGTCGGCCAAGCGGGCGAGCCAGCGGTTCGTCATGCCGAATTCGACATTGGCTTCGTGCACGGCGATCTTACGGCCGAGGCTGCGCGCGGCGAGGATCGTGCCGGCGGTGGCATAGCCGCCGAAACCGATCACGACTCCGATATTGTATGTTTTGAGCAGCCGGCGCGCGGCGACGACGCCCGCGCCCAGACCGCCGACGGCACGGAGCTTGCCGCTGAACGGCTCGCCCGCCAACGGCTCGCCGGGGATCAACTCGAGAGGATAACCGCGCGCGGGGACCAATGCCGATTCGAGGCCGGCGGGCGTGCCGATGAAAAGAATATCCGTTTCCGGATGCGCTTCGCGGTAGGCGTCCGCCACGGCGAGCGCGGGATGGATGTGGCCCGCCGTTCCTCCGCAGGCGATCGCGACGCGTCTTTGCATACGATTCTACGGGACGAAAGCTGGAAGCGGCGGTCGACTTTAGCATATACTCCGTGTTCGAGCCATGAGCGGCAACGGCAAAATCAACGCGACGGTGGTCGTGCTCGGCGATCTCGGGCGCAGTCCGCGCATGCAATACCATGCGCGCTCGCTTGCCGACCTCGGCGCCGAGGTGGATCTCGTCGGCTACGCCGGCAGCGCTCTGCCGGAAAGTATCGCGCGGCATCCCCGGATTCACAGCCACTTGCTGCCGCCCCGGCCGGTGCCGGCACTCGATGTTATCGGAACTTCGCTGCCGAGCGCCGTATCGCTTTTCAGGATCGCCGTGCAAGCGACGAGGCTCTTCCGTCTGCTGCTTTT
>DASWZY010000453.1:0-30724 GCA_036407055.1 Binatia bacterium | reverse complement strand
GGCTTGGCGCCTTTGAGAATCTTGTCTACGTACATTGCAGCGCGGCGAAACATGTCGATCAAGTTCGCCCCGTATGTTATCAACGCCCCGGCCTCGGCAAAATCGCTCCCGCCCGATATCGTGGCGAGGCGGTTCTTGTTCGCCAGATCGATAATATGTTTGCGATCGCGAAAAAAAATCGGCGACATGAGGACCAGCATCGCATCCGCGCGCCCTTTCCGCGCGAGTCTGAACGCGTCCTCGAAATCGGGTTGCGGGTTTTGCACTCTCAGCGCTTGGACTTGCACATCGAATGCCCGCGCGGCGCCCTCGGCCTCCTTCAGCTGATCGGCGCTGAACGTATCCCAGAGAGCGGCGATGCGTCCTATCTTCGGTATGGCATCTTTCAGTAATTCAATGCGTTTGGTGGTCAGCTCGAGTTGTCGCAGGAACAGGCCGGTGACATTGCCGCCTGGTCGCGCCAGACCGGCAATGTAGCCCAAAGCGATTGGGTCATAGTCGATGGCCACCACAACGATCGGCGTTGTCCCGGTCGCCTGCTTGGCCGCTCGCAGTGTCGGTTCGGACCCGGGCGCGATGAGGACGTCGAGCTTTAGTCGGACCAACTCAGCGGCCAGCCCTGGAAGCCGCTCGGCTTGCCCGTCCGCGTTCCGGAACTCGACGACGAGATTTCGCCCCTCGACATAACCAAGCTCCGTCAGCGCCCGGTCGAAGGCCTGATAAAACGGCGCAGAGCGCGGCACCGCGCCGCTTAAAATCCCGACTCGAATCGGGGTCTTGGTTTGCGCGCCGGCAGTGGAACAAAAAAGCGCCGCCAAGCCGAAAATCGCGATACTTGCCGCCGCCAGGCCGCTCGATGTAAGTCGCATCGGTTTCATTTGATGACTCTATCCGCCCGCGCCAGCACGTTGGGGGGGATCGTGAGGCCGAGAGTTTTGGCGGTCTTGAGATTGACTGCGAACTCGAAATGGGACGGCTCTTGAAACGGCAACTCGCCGGGCTTAGCGCCTTTGAAAATCCGGTCGACGTAGCGCGCCGCCAGCGGCCCGACCGACGCCAAGTCGTGCGCATAAGAAAATAAAGCGCCCTGCTCCACCCATTCGCGGCGGTATCCAGCGAAGAACAAACGTTTCTCGGCCGCGAGACGAATCATCAAAGAAGGAAACTTGGTGTTGAGCGTCTGGGAGGCCGCCATAACGCCGTCGACATCGGTGAGGCGGAGGTAAAAATTCGTGACATCCGTTTCGATTTCGACCTCGCGCTCGGTGAGCTGTAGTTTGAGACTTTTCGCCGCCTTGCGCAGATCGGCCACATAGCGCGCCGTCGCAGGGTCCTTCGGATCGATCAGAATCGCTACACGCCGGAGCTTCGGGACGACTTCCTTGAAGAGCTCCAGACGCTTGGCGGGGATGTCGCCGACGCCGTAGAAACCGGTCATATTGCCGCCTGGGCGCGACATGGCTTTGCCGAAGCCTTCCGCCACCGGATCCATGATGTGCACGACGACGACCGGAATCTCGGACGTGGCGGCGCGCGCCGCGCGCGCCGTCTGACTCTCGAACGCGACGATCAGGTCGACACGATTCTGCACGAATTCTTTGGCGGTCTTGTTCGCCGTCTCTTCGTCCGGCAGGTTGCGCCAGTCGAGCCGGATGTTTTTTCCCTCGATGTAACCTAGATTCTTGAGCTCGTCGCGCAGCGTCGGCAGCGACGGCGGAACATGATCAAGACCGACGTGCGATAGGCCGATGCGCCAGACTTTAGTCGCCGGCTGCGCTTCGGCCGTGACCGACTGCGCCAGCATTCCGACCGTGAGTAAATAAATGATCGCCTTAAAATTCATATCCGTCCCCGGCTTATGATTTTATTTGATCACCCTATCCGCCCGCGCCAGCACGTTGGGTGGAATGGTCACGCCGATCTGCTTGGCGGTTTTTAAATTGATCACCATCTCGAATTTCGTTGGCTGCTCGACCGGCAAATCGGCGGGCTTCGCGCCTTTAATGATTTTATCGACGTAGTAGGCGGCGCGGCGGAATACCTCGGCGTCGTTGGTCGAATAGGAAATCAGCCCGCCGAGATCGACCCACGAGCTTCCCTCGAACATCGAAGGCAACCTCTGTTTCTTCGCCAGCTCGACAATCTCCTTCTGCCGGCGGAAAAGCAGCGTCGTCGTAATAGTGACGAGCGCCTCGGTATGCTTGGACGCGGCGGCGCGGAATGCTTGCTCGAGCTCCGGCGCGGGGCCGTGCACGTCGAGAGGCTGCACTTGTACCTTGAGCCCCGGCGCCGCGGACTCGTATTCTTTCAGACCGATCTGGGCCGCTTGACTTTCCGCGTCGCGAAGCACGGCGACGCGCGCCGCCCGCGGCACCGTCTCTTTCAGCAGCTCCAGCCGCTTGCCGCTCAGCTGCAACTGGAGCCGCGATACGCCGGTCAGATTTCCGCCCGGCCGTGCCAGGCTGCCGATGAGACCCGTCGCCACAGGGTCGGCATTGACCACCATCACAATGGGGATCGATGTCGTCGCCTGCTTGGCGGTGCGCACGGCGTCTAAAGTAGGAATCACCAGAGCATCGACGTTGAGCTGCACAAGCTCCTTGACGAGTGCGCGCATCCGTTCGTCATTGCCTTCGGCGTAGCGGAATTCGACGGTGATATTTTTCCCTTCGATGTATCCGAATTCGCGCAAGCCCTGGCGGAAAGACTCGACCAGCGGCCCGGGCGCAGAAGCATAGTTGGTCGATACATAACCGATCCGCGGCACTTTGCCCTGCTGTGCGTCGGCGACTGCCGATAAAAGTACAATCGTGAGGACGACGAATACTTTCGCGCAAGCACGCATGGTCTTCGTCACTTGACGACCCTGTCCGCACGCGCCAGCACGTTCGGCGGAATCGTTAGACCGATCTGCTTCGCGGCTTTCAAATTGATCGCCAGCTCGAACTTCGTCGGCTGCTCGACCGGCAAATCGGCGGGCTTGACGCCTTTGAGAATTTTATCGACGTAGTAGGCGGCGCGGCGGGACAAATCGGTAAAGCTCGCGGAATAGCTGATGAGGCCCCCAAGTTCCACAAATTGCCGGCTGTAATATATCGAGGGTAGGCGGTTCTTTAGCGCCAGATTTGCAATCTGCCCACGGTAATCGGCATGGATAGCTGAAGGTAGTACAAGAAGCGCATCGGCATGCCCCTGGGTCGCATTTCGGAATGCAGTTTCGATTTCCTTTGCACTTAATACGTCGAGTACTTGAAGTTGCGCTCCAAACACTCCCGCCGCCGCCTCCGTTTCCCTTAAGCTTGTTGAGTTGCCCGGTTCGTTCGAATCTCCGAAAACCGCAACGCGGAAGAGCCTGGGAACAACCTCCTTCAGAAGCTCCAGCCGTTTGCCGCTTATTTCCGGCGCCAGGCTCGACACTCCAGTGATGTTCCCTCCGGGTCGGGCGAGGCTGACGACGAACCCGGCGCTGACGGGGTCGTTGTCCTGGGCCATGACGATCGGAATCGTGCCGGTGGCTTCCTTGGCAGCGCGGGTCATCGTCGGACCGCTCGTCACAATGACATCTACTCCGCGACGCACGAGTTCCGCGGCGAGTTCCGGCTGACGTTGGGGCTTGCCCTCAGCCGAGCGCCAATCGATCACGATATTTTTGCCTTCGACATATCCGAGACCTCGTAGTCCGCTTCTAAAGGCCTCGATGCGATCCGTGTTGGCGGAAAGGGAAGGGACTGTTAAGTAGCCGATGCGAGGAATTTTTTTCGATGGTTGCGCTTCGGCGTTCAGCGCGAACGCGAAGAGCAGCGCGTTTGCGACAAGGACGAATTTTAAATTTTGTGTCTTGAATTTTGAACTCATCATTCAACGCTCAAAATCGTCATTTGAGTATCCGGTCCGCCTTCGCGAGCACGCTCGGCGGAATCGTCACGCCGATCTGCTTGGCGGCGTTTAGGTTAACGATAAATTCGAACTTCGTCGGCTGCTCAACGGGAAGATCGCCGGGCTTGGCGCCCTTGAGAATTTTATCGACATAGTAGGCGGCGCGGCGATACAAATCGTTGTAATTCGTGCCGTAGTACATGAGACCTCCCGCCTCGACGTATTCCGGCCGGCCGTACGACGCGAGCAGGCGGTGCTTCGCCGCCAGGTCGACAACCCGTTTTCGGTTGGCGTTGAGCACCGGATTGCCGAGCACCATCAAAGCGTCGGCGCGCCCTTTGGCGGCGGCCTGAAACACGCCGTCCACGTCTTTAGGATCTAGGACGTCTAGATAGAGCAGGTACACTTGCAACGCTCCGGCAGCGAGGACTGCTTCTCGCAAGGTTTGCGCGTCGCCCGGGTTGTTCGAATTACCGATGATCGCCACACGCGAGAGTTTGGGGCGAGTTTCCTTCATCAACGCGAGCTGCTTGCCGCTCGTTTCCGGCGACAGCGCCGCCAACCCCGTGATGTTTCCGCCGGGCTTCGCCAGACTGGCGACGAAGCCGCTGCCCACCGGATCGGTGTCCTGCGCCATGACGATCGGCACCGTCGATGTCGCCTCTCTGAGCGAGCGCGTTACGCTCGGCCCGGGGGAGACGAGGACATCGAGCTTCTGACGCACGAGCTCGGCGGCGATCTCGCGGCGGCGCTCGGGATTGCTATCGCCGGAGCGCCATTCGATGAGAATGTTTTTGCCCTCGACATAGCCGAGTTCCCGCAGACCTTGACGGAATCCATCGAGCCGGCCGGCGAGCGCGGATGGAGTGGTGTCGAGCTGAAATCCGATCCGCGGCACTTTCCCGCCCTGCTGCTGCGCGTGGGCGGGAAAACAATTCGCGACGAGGAATACTGCGCATGCGGCAACCCAAGTTGTTCTAGTCATTTTTCCCTCAGCCTCACATACTCGCCCGTCACTTGACGACCCTGTCCGCCCGCGCCAGCACGTTCGGCGGAATTGTTAGACCGATCTGCTTCGCGGCTTTCAAATTGATCGCCAGCTCGAACTTCGTCGGCTGCTCGACGGGTAGGTCGCCCGGCTTGGCGCCCTTGAGAATCTTATCGACGTAAGCGGCGGCACGGCGAAACTGATCGGAGCGGTCGGGTCCGTAGGCCATAAGACCGCCGAAGTCGACAAATTCCCCGAGATAAAATATCGACGGCAAACGGTTTTTTGCCGCCAACCCCGCGATGCGACTTAGATTCCCAGCGAACAACGGGTCGGGCGTGCCGGCAAGAGCGCCCGCATGAACTCTCATCGCCTCCTCGAAGACCTTCTCGAATTCGCTGCGGTTTGTTATCTCTAGGGAATGAAGCTGCAGGCCCAATTCCCGCGCCGGTTCCTGGCTGTCTTTCCAAGCGAGACCGGACCCTATCCCCTTCGGACGCCACAGGACGGCGACGCGCAAAAGTTTCGGAACGACTTCCTTCAGCAGCTCGAGCCGTTTGCCCGTAAGCTCCGGCGCGATTTGCGATAGCCCGGTAATGTTGCCGCCGGGCCGGGCCAGACTGTCGACCAGCCCGGTTGCGACCGGGTCGGCCGCGGACGCCATAACGATAGGAATGGTCTTCGTTGCTTTTTTGGCTGCTAGCGTGTCCGTTACAATGGAGGTAACGATGAGGTCGACCTTGAGGTGGATGAGATCGGCCACCAGCTCGGGAAGGCGATCGTTTTTACCCTCTGCATACCGGTATTCGATACTAATGTTTTTCCCTTCGACCCAGCCGTGCTGGCGAAGTCCCTGCCGGAACGCCTCGTGCCATTGAGCGGCCCCCACAGCCGTAAACGGCGAGAGCAGCCCGATGCGCGCGACCTTTTTCGCTTGCTGCGCCTGAACGCAAAAGCCACCGGCCGACAGCGCAGCAGCGAAAACAAACCCGATGAGCTTTCGGTGTTTCATCTTCCGCGTTCTCTCCACGCGATTAAGGCTACGCCAGCAGCCGCCGGATCTTTTCCATGAGCACAACATCATCCACCGGCTTCGCAATGTAGTCGTCGCAGCCGGCCTCGCGCGCCGAGACCTCGTCGCCGACCATTGCGTGCGAGGTGACGGCGATGACCGGAATGTGCTTCAGCGCCGCGTCGGCCTTGATGCGGCGAGTCGCCTCCCAGCCGTCCATCACGGGCATGCCGAGATCCATGAGGATCAGGTCGGGCCGTTCGGCGGCGGCCTGCTTGACGCCCTCTTCGCCGTCGACCGCCTGCGCGATCTCATAGTCGTCTTCCAGGAGCTGCACGAGGAGGTCGCGGTTCCAATCGGTGTCGTCCACGATTAAAATCTTTTTTCTTTGCATCGCCTTGTTCCTTTGGGCCCTTGCGCCTTACCCCTCGCGCCTTGCGGTTTCCTGCGGTTTGTACGCAATCGGCAGTGTCATGATGAATTTCGACCCCTTGCCGGCTTCGCTTTCCGCTGCGATGTCGCCGCCCATGAGCTGCGCGAATTTTTTCACGAGCGCGAGGCCGAGGCCGGTGCCGCCGTACTTGCGCGTCGTCGACATGTCCGCCTGGCGGAACTCGTCGAAAATGACTTTCAGCGCCTCCGGCGTCATGCCGATGCCGGTGTCCGCGACCACGACTTTGAGCGAGCCGTTTTCCGACCATGCGGACACTTTGATCTCGCCTTTCTCCGTAAACTTCGCTGCGTTGCTGAGTAGATTCAGCATGGACTGCTTGAGCTTCTCTTTGTCGGTGAAAAGCGTCGGCATCTCGGGCGCGATCTCGGTGACCAGACGCACGCGGCCGTCCTTAAGCAGCGGCTCGACCGTCGAGGTAGCGACGCGGATGATGTCTTCCACGCGAAAATTCTCCGCGTAGACCTCCATGCGACCGGCCTCGACCTTCGAGAGGTCGAGCACGCCGTTGATGAGCTTCAGCAGGTGCTCGGAGCTCACCAGCACCTTTTGAAGATTGTCGGTTTGCAGCGGCGCAATCTGTCCTTCGGTCTTTCTGAGCACGAGACGCGTAAAGCCGATGATCGCGTTCAGCGGCGTGCGCAGCTCGTGGCTCATATTGGCGAGGAACTGCGACTTGTGGCGGCTCGCGGCTTCGAGCTGCTGATTTTTATCCTGGATCTCTTTGAAGAGGCGCACGTTCTCGATCGCGATCACAGCCTGATCGGCGAAAGTCTTCAGCAGCGCGATCTGTTTGTCGGTGAACGGCCGGACCTCGAAGCGGCGGATGAGAATCGCGCCGATCGCCTGGCCCTCGCGCACGAGCGGGGCCGCGAGTACGGTTCTCAGCGGGCTGTGCGCTCTGGCGTTGCGCGTTTCGGGAAACTGATCGGCCGGAACGGCGGCCAAATCTTCGACGTGGATGACGCGACGATCCAAAACGGCCGCGCCCACAACGGAGGTGCGGCCGAGCGGCCATGTCTCGCGGCCCAGCACGACGGTTCCGTAATGAGCGGCTAACTCAAGAGAGTCGCCTTGAACGAGTCTGATAATCGCATCGTTGGCGGCGCATAGCCGCGCGGCGCTTTCGGCGACGGCATCAAGCACGGGTTGAATATCGGTCGGCGAGCCTGCGATGACGCGGAGAATCTCGCCGGTCGCCGTCTGCTGCTCCAGCGTTTCGGTGAGGACGCGATTCTTTTCCTGAATTTCCTGAAACAGGCGCACGTTCTCGATCGCGATCACCGCCTGGTCGGCGAAGGTTTTCAACAACGCGATCTGTTTGTCGGTGAAAGGTCGCACCTCCGTGCGACGAATAAGAATCGCCCCGATCGGTGTTCCCTCGCGCGATAGCGGTGTGGACAGTAATGTGCGAACGCCGCGTTTTCCTCCTTGCTCCTTGGTAAACTTAAAGTCGTCTCCGCATTCGTTGAGGTCCTCGACGTGAACCGTTTGCCGGTCGATCACGGCCCGACCGCTTACGACTTCGCGGGTGAGGGGCCGCGTCTCGGAGGTGGGCAGCGAGCCGTAGGACGCTACTTGGCGAAGGAGGGCTCCTTCGACGCGAAGAATCTGGGCATCGCTGGCGTCGCACAGCCGCGCAGCGCTTTCCGCTACTGCGTCTAGAACGGGTTGAATATCGGTCGGAGATGCGGCGATGACACCGAGGATCTTGCTGGTCGCAGTCTGCTGCTCCAGCGATTCGCTGAGCTCTTTGGTGCGCTCCTCGACCTTTTGCTCCAAACCCGCGTAAGACTCGCGCAGCCGCTCGGTCATCTTGTTGAACTCATCCGCCAATGTCTCGATCTCGTCGCCGGTCTTAACCTCGAGACGATGCGACAGATCGCCGCTGCCGATGCGCTCGGCTCCTTCGCGCAGGGTCGCGAGCGGCCGGATCACGCGCCGCGCGATGAAATAGCTCGCGAAGAGCGCCATGCCGAGGCCGATGAGCAGCAGCGTCGCGGTGCGGATCATCGAGGCGTAGAGCGTTTCGTACGCTTCCTTGATCGGCCGCTCGAGGATGACGGCCCAGTCGAGGCTCGGGATCAGCGCCGACGCCGTCAGAACGCGCGTGCCTTCGAGATTGTTGGCAACGATCGCCGCAGGCGCGCCGCCGGGAACCGAAGGCTGAAAGGCGGCGCGCACTTGCGGCAGTTGCGCGACGTTTCTCCGCTGGAGCACGAGGCTGATGTCCGGATGCGCGATCAGCTCGCCGCCGCGGGTCACCGCGTAGGCATAGCCGGCCTGTCCGATGGTGATGCTCGAAACCACGTCGCCGATGTATTTGAGATTGACTTCGGCCTGCAGCACGCCGATGACGTCGCCGGCGTAGCGCTCGATCGGCACCGCGATCGTCATGTACGGCTCCGAGCCACGGACGAAATACACCGGACCGAAATAGGATTTTCCCTGCTGCGCCTGGCGGAACGGCGGCGTATTCGAAAGATTCTTCGCGGCCTCCGGCAGCGCGGTCCGGAGCCGCGACACCTGCACGCGCACCGCGCCCTTCTCGTCGAGCGCCACGGCCTCGGTGACGGCGGGCGCAATGAGCAAAAGCTTCTCCAGCTCGAAGCGGAATTCCGGCGTTAGTCCCTTCGGCGCGATCTCGCGGCTCCGCGTCGCGCCTTTCAGCGTGTTGTGGATCTCCTGGACGAAGCGCTCGATCTTGAAGGCCGCGCCGGCGGCGACCTCGTGCTGATACAGCGCCAGCTGCTCACGGCTTTCCTGGTAGCGGAAATAAATCTCCACGACGCCGCTCGCGATGAGCCCGCCGCCGACCAGCAGCACGGAGATCAGGAAGTACTCGCGCACGAGCCGGCCGCCGGGCCGGCGCGCGCGGAAGATATTCGGCAAATGAAGCTTCATTGCACCACAGTTCGCTGTCTCACTTGATCACTCGGTCTGCCTTGTAGAGAACGGATTGCGGGATCGATACGCCGATCTGCTTCGCCGTCTTGAGGTTGATCACCAGCTCGAACTTGGTCGGCTGCTCGATCGGCAGGTCGCCGGGCTTTGTTCCTTTGAGAATTTTGTCCACGTACCACACGACGCGTTGGAACTGCTCGGCGGTATCCGCTCCGTAACACAACAACCCGCCTTCTTCGACATATTCCTTCCTCGCATAAACCGAAGGCAAACGGTTGCTTGACGCAAAATCGACGATCCGTTTTATATACGTGTTGGTGAGAGCGCCGGACGAAAGATAGAAGCCGTCGGCGTGCTCGCTTTTCAGTCCTGCGAATGCCTTGTCGAAATCGTCCACACCGCTGATCTCCCACGGGCGAATCGTCAAGCCGAGCGCGCGCGCCACCGGCGGTATGGACTCTTTCAATTCGGTAACACTTTGCGGATTCGCCGGCTCGTAGAGTACGACGACGCGGCTAAGCTTGGGAACGACTTCTTTGAGCAGCTCCAGACGCTTACCGCTCAAGTCGGCGGTACGATTCGTCAGGCCGGTGACGTTGCCGCCCGGACGGGCGAGGCTTTTGACGAGGCCGCTGTCGACCGGATCGGCGCCGCCCCCGGTCATCACGATAGGAATTGTCTTTGTCGCACCCGCAGCCGCCCGGGCAACCGCGTCCCCGCCCGCGACCAGGATGACATCGACTTTCAGACGGACCAGCTCGGCGGACAATGCCGCGAAGCGTTCGCGTTTTCCTTCGGCGTAGCGATATTCGATCGCGAGATTCTTTCCTTCTACGTATCCGGCCTCGCGCAGCGCCGAACGTATCGCTTCGGCCCGCGTCGATTCCCCGGCTACGCCGCGCGCGGATAGATAGCCGATGCGATAGAATTTCTTCGCCTGTTGCGCCTGGACGCTTGTGCCGTGCGACAATAGCGCCAGCGACAGCGCGAAAAACACGAACGCCGGTTTTCTCTCCATACGCACTCTCACTTGATCACCCGGTCCGCCCTTGCCAGCACGTTCGGTGGAATCGTTAAGCCGAGCTGCCCCGCGGTCTTCAAATTGATCATCAATTCGAACTTAGTCGGCTGCTCGATCGGCAGGTCGCCGGGCTTTGCGCCCTTGAGAATGCGATCGACGTAGTAAGCGGCGCGGCGGAACAAATCGTTGTAGTTGGCGCCGTAGCTCACTAGACCGCCGCCTTCCACCCATTCGGCGGTATAGTAAACCGCAGGCAGCCGACTCTTGGCAGCGGTATCGGCGATCGATTTGCGGTTGGTGTTGGTGACGACGCTCGTCAGAACGACGAGGGCGTCCGCGCGCGCGTTACGCGCCGAGCCGAAGGCGCCGTCGATCTCTTTCGGGTCAGCGATATTGAGAAATTGAAGCTGCAACTTCATCGCCCGGGCGGTGGCCTCCATCTCCTTAAGCGACTGCGCAGTTCCTGGATGGATCAAGCTTCCAAGCACGGCTACTCGTGCGAGGCGCGGAACGATATCGTTGAGCAATTCGAGCTGCTTCCCAGTCACACCCGGCGAAAGCGTGGATAAGCCGGTTATATTTCCACCGGGCCGCGCCAGGCTGACCGCAAAACCGGAAGATATGGGATCGTCGTCGAAGCCCATGACGATCGGAGTGGCGACTTTGGCATCCTTCAGGGCGCGCGTCACCGTCGGCCCGGCGGAGAGGATGACATCGACTTTCCATCGCGCCGATTCCTCGGCATACGCGTGCAGCCGCTCGATTTTGCCGTTCGCCCACAATCCTTCGACGACGATGTTCCTGCCTTCGACGTAGCCGAGCGTGCGCAGGCCGTCGCGAAAGGCCGCGATCCGGCCTGCGTTCGCCGTCTGCGAGCCACCGGCGAGGATGCGGACGACTTTTTTCGGCTGCGCATGCACGCCGGCGACGCCGGCGAGAAGTAGCGCGGCGAAACTCCAGACGATGTTGAATTTCTTGATCGTCGTCATGTTTGCTTCACTTGATCACCTTATCCGCCCTTGCCAGCACGTTCGGCGGAATCGTCAGGCCGATCTGCTTCGCGGTTTTTAAATTGATGATCAGGTCGAACTTCATCGGCTGCTCGACGGGAATCTCGGCTGGCTTCGCGCCTCTGAGAACCTTGTCGACATAGCGCGCGCCGTTCCTTCCCTCCTCCGCGTAACCGGGACCGTAGGCCATCAGGCAGCCGTTGTCGGCGTAATCCTCGCGCGCGCAAATCGACGGCAGCCGGTGACTCACCGCCAGATCGGCGATGCGCTTTTGGTTCGAGTTGGCGAGCGGATTCAGCGTGATCCATACCGCCTGATTGCGCGCCTTGACGGCGTCTTGGAACGCCGGCTCATAACGGTCGGCGCTGCTCACCTCCATTGAATAGAGCTGCAAACCCAGATCGCGGGCGGGCTGCTGGCTTTCGCTCCATTGCGGGATCGAGCCGGGCCCCTTAGGATCCCACAGGACCGCAACGCGGGAGATCTTCGCGACGGTTTCTTTCAGGAGCTCGAGCCGCTTGCCGGTGATGATCGCCGCCATGTTTGTCACGCCGGTCGCGTTTCTCCCCGGGTGCGCGAGGCTGTCGGCAAGCCCGGCGCTCACGGGGTCGGTGATGCCCATGAAGACGATGGGAATACTGCGCGTCACTTTTTGCGCGGCCTGCGCCGCGTTGGTCGTGACCGTGACGAGCACGTCGATCTTCAGCGCGATGAGCTCGGCGGCCATTTGCGTCAGGCGGTCGAAATCAGCAGGCTCGTAGCGATATTCGATGCTGACGTTCTGCCCTTCGATGTAGCCGAGCTCGCGGAGCCCCCGACGGAACGCTTCGATGCGCGGCGTGTCGGCTGTCGCCGAGACCGCCGAAAGATAGCCGATGCGCGACATCTTTTTCGGCGGCGTCTGCGGCTGCGCGAAGGCACTCGTGACAACCGTGGCGAACAAAACAAAAACAACCGACGAAAGCTTCATTGCCGTACCGCTCCTGACCCGAAATTATTTCTTATATGATGACCTATTCGCATTCTCACTTGATCACCCGGTCGGCCCGAGCCAGCACGTTGGGCGGAATCGTCAAGCCTATCTGCTTCGCCGCTTTAAGATTGATCATAAGCTCGAATTTCGTCGGCTGCTCGACGGGCAGATCTCCTGGCTTGGCGCCTTTCAGGATTTTGTCGACGTAAACGGCGGCGCGGCGATATAGATCTGTAATGCTCGGGCCGTACGTCATCAACCCGCCCTTCTCCACGTATTCCTCTCTGCTGTAGGTCGCCGGCAGCCGGCTTTTGATTGCGAGGTCTGCAAGCGCTTCGCGATGAGCGGCCAAAATGGGCCCGCCCAAAACCAACACGGCATCGGCGCTTGCTTTTCGAGCGGCCTGGAAGGCGCTCTCGATGTCTTTCGGATCTCTTATATTCAGGTATTGCATCTGGGCGCCCAATCCCGCCGCTGCGTGTTCCACTTCCTTCAAGCGCTTGGCGTTCCCCGGATTGGCCGACTCTCCGAAAACAGCCACGCGCGAAAGCCGTGGAACTATTTCCGTTAAGAACTCAAGCTGCTTTCCGCTTATTTCCGGGGCGAGACTGGAAAGCCCGGTGATATTTCCCCCCGGATGCGCGAGGCTGGCAACGAATCCGTTACCGACGGGGTCGAGATCGTACGCCATCACAATCGGGATCTTGGAGGTCGCCTGCTTGGCGGCGCGCGTCGGCGTCGGAGCATCCGCGACGATCACCTGCACCCTGCGAAGCACGAGCTCGGCGGCCAATGCTGGAAGACGATCGACTTGGCCTTCGGCAGACTGCCATTCGATAATGATGTTTTTGCCCTCGACATAGCCCAGCTCGCGCAAACCTTGCAGGAACGCTCGGCTACGCAGAAGGTTTAACGAAATCGGCGGGGCGGTAAGGTATCCGATCTGCGGAATCTTCGCTGCCTGCTGGGCCTGCGCGCTCGCCGCGAACATGAAAAACAACGCGCCGGCGGCGACCCCGAATTTTAAATTTTGAGCCCTTCGACGTAGCTCAGGACAGGCTTTGAATTTTGAATTCAACATTCAAGACTCAACATTCAAAATTATTATTTGATCACCTTATCCGCCCGCGCAAGCACGTTGGGCGGGATCGTCAATCCTATCAGCTTCGCCGTTTTCAAATTGATCACGAGCTCGAACTTGGTCGGCTGCTCAATGGGGATATCACCGGGCTTTTCGCCCTTGAGAATTCGATCCACGAAAGTGGCCGCACGGGTGTAGAATTCAAGCGGATTGGCCGCATAGGACATGAGTCCGCCGTCCTCGACATACTCGGGATCGGTATAGATTGCCGGCAAGCGGGTCTTTGCCGCGAAGTCCACTATCTGCTTTCGATGGCTTTGCAGAAAAGGATCGGGAACCGCCAATAGAGCGTGAATACCCAGCCTGGTTGTGGAATCAAAGGCATTTTCCAGCTCCGTTTGGTTTCGCGCTTCCAGCGATTGAAGTTGCAGGCCTAGAGTCTGGGCTGCGGCCTGAGTCTCGTTCCATATGATCGGATCGCCGCGATTGGACGGATTGCGGAAGACCCCTATGCGTGAACCTTTGGGAAAGGTTTCCTTGAGCAACTCCAGCCGTTTGCCGCTCAACTCCGGCGCAAGACTGGTAAGACCCGTCACGTTTCCTCCCGGTCTTGATAGGCTGCCGACAAGTCCGGCGGCAACGGCATCGGCGACCCCGACAAATACTATCGGGATAGTCGTGGTCGTTCGCTTGGCGGCGACGGCGCCGGGAATGGCGCGCGTAACAATGACATCCACCTTGAGACGGACCAACTCGACCGCATTTTCGCCCAGTCGCTCGGAATTCCCGTCGGCAAATCGGTATTCGATCGCGATAGTTTTACTTTCCACATAGCCCAATTTACTCAGACCTTGGCGAAAGGCCTCGATTCTCGCGCCGGAAACCTTCAAGGAGGTCGGATCTAAAAATCCTATCCGGGGGACTTTTTTCGTCGGCTGCGCTTGTGCAGGAAAAGCGATTGCAAGGAACAAGGCGCAGAGAACGAAGCTGCCGAGTTTTCCGTTTTTCATCTTCATCATCTCCCTCGCATCGCCATCTTGAAGTGACGTTTACTTGATCACCCGGTCCGCCCGCGCCAGCACATTCGGCGGAATCGTGAGGCCGATCTGCTTGGCAGTCTTGAGATTGATCACGAGATCGAAATCCGTCGGCTGCTCCACGGGTAAATCGCCGGGCCTGGCGCCTTTGAGAATCTTATCGACATATCCCGCGGCGAGGCGGAAGCTTTCCACATCGCTGGCCGAATAGGACATAAGACCCCCCGCTTCGACAAAATCGTTTCGCTCATGGAACGAAGGCAGCCGACTTTTTATGGCGAGTTCGGCAATGTGGCTTTGCTGATTATTCAGTAGGCTGCCGGTCAGCGCTATGAGCGCGCCGACGCGCGCCTTGACCGCGACTTTCAATGCACTGTCGATGTCGGCGGGAGTGCGCACCGGCAGCGGGTGCAGCTGGATACCGAGGGCGCGGGCCGGAGCCTCATACCACTTATAATCGCTCTCGAGCTGTGTCGCGTTCAGAAGGACCCCGACGCGCGCAATCTCGGGGATGACTTCCTTGACGAGCTCAAGCCTTTTTCCGCTTAACTCCCGCGACATGGTCGTGATCCCCGTGATATTTCCGCCGGGACGCGCCAAGCTGTCGATG
The DNA here is from genome assembly GCA_036407055.1 of Binatia bacterium. Taxonomy (GTDB): domain Bacteria; phylum Desulfobacterota; class Binatia; order UBA9968; family UBA9968; genus JAJPJQ01. The sequence continues at coordinate 15,761 of DASWZY010000453.1, read as the reverse complement.
AACTTGGCCGCGACGGGATCCTGCGTCGTCATCATGACAATTGGGATTGTTCTGGTCGCCTGCTTCGCGGCGCGGATCGACGGCTGAGCTCGAAGAACGAGCACATCGACTTTGAGCCGCACCAACTCAGCCACCAGGGCCGGTATGTGATCGCTCTTTCCCTCCACGAAGCGGTATTCGACAAAAACGGATTTCCCCTCTACGTAACCAAGATTTTTCAGCTCTTGCCGAAACGCCTCGACCTGCGGGCCGGGATTTTTGGCGTTGCCGTCCGGCGACACCATTCCGATCCGCGGAATTTTCTTGGCGGGTTGCGGCTCGGCGGCTGCGCAGATCGAGAAGAGCGACATGCCGACGGCAGCCGCGAATTTAATTTTGAGTTTTGAATTCATCCTTAACGCTCAACATTCAAAAACTACTATTTGATCACCCGGTCCGCCCTTGCCAGCACGTTCGGCGGAATCGTCAAGCCGATCTGCTTGGCGGCTTTCATATTTATGACCAGCTCGAACTTCGTCGGCCGCTCCACCGGCAAATTCGCAGGCTGGGCGCCTTTCAATATTTTGTCGACGTAGTAAGCGGCGCGGCGGTCCAGCGTGCTAAAGCTCACGCCGTAAAAGATTAGTCCGCCGGCTTCGACAAATTGGATGTCATTGTATATCGCGGGCATGCGGCTTTTTATCGCAAGATCTGCTAGCGGTACGCGCTGAGAACGCAGGAGCGGGCTCGTCAGCGTAAGGACGCCGTCCGCCCGCCCCTTCGCCGCGGCATGAAAAGCCGTTTCGATATCCTTGGAGCCTAAAACATCAAAGTACTGGATCTGCACGTTGAACGCCTTTGCCGTTAGTTCCAGCTCTTTCATAGCTTGCGTGTGGCCGGGTTGCGTTGAAGTCCCGAAGACGGCAGCTCGCGAGAACTTTGGGACAATCTCGCCGAGAAGCTCGAGTCGTTTTCCGGTTAACTCAGGAGCAAGCGTGGACAAGCCGGTGATATTTCCACCAGGTCTCGCGAGACTGGCAACGAAACCCGAGCCGACGGGATCGGGATCGTTGGTCATGACAATGGGAATCGTAGAAGTAGCTTGCTTGGCGGCGCGGGTCGCCTGACTACCGGCCGTGAGGATGAGGTCCGGCTTGAGACGCACCAGCTCGGCCGCGAGCGCCGGGAGGCGATCGAGTTTTTCCTCGGCATATCGATACTCAACGGCAATGTTGTTTCCATCCGCATAGCCGAGCTCGTGCAGTCCCTCTAGGAATGCCGTGACCCGGTTTGCGCTGGCGGTAGGGGAGACCGCAATCAGATAACCGATGCGCGGCATTTTACTAGACTGCTGAGCCTCGGCGGAAACAGAAAGGAGCACAAGCAACGCGGATAGCATGAAGCCAAGGAGTTTATCCTTCTTACTGTTACCTGCCGCCGCGTCCGTCATACCTATTCTCACTTGATCACCTTATCCGCTCTTGCCAGCACGTTGGGCGGAATCGTCAAGCCGATCTGCTTCGCAGTCTTCAGATTGATCACCAGTTCGAACTTCGTCGGCTGTTCGACGGGCAGATCGGCTGGCTTGGCGCCCTTTAAGATTTTATCGACGTAGACGGCGGCGCGGCGGTCGAGATCGGCTAGATCCACGCCGTAGCTCATCAGACCGCCTTTGACGACTATCGCCGGGTCCTTATAGATCGCCGGCAGCCGAGCCTTGATAGCAAGCTCGGCTATGCGGCGGTCGATATGCGGCGGAAAATTTCCAACAAAGATCGCTTCAGCGCGACTTTTCTTCGATTCTCGCACTGCTGGCTCGACATCTGAGAGGCTTTTGACGGTGAACTGCTGCAGCGTCAAGCCCAGACCTAGAGCCGCGCTTTCCATCTCCTTAGACGGCACTCTCGAGCTGGCCTTGAAGTAGAAGTCGCCGAAAACAGCGACGCGGGTGAGACCAGGGACGCTGTCTTTCAATAGTTCGAGCCGTTTCCCGTTAATTTCGGATGTCAGAGACGATAATCCGGTAACGTTTCCGCCGGGTCGCGCCAGAGTCGCGACCAGGCCCCGGCCGACAGGGTCGGGATCCTGCGTCATGACAATCGGAATTTTGTTGGTCGCCTGACGCGCCGCATGCGTGTTGAGGGGACCCGCCGACACGATCATGTCGACGCTCAGGCGCACGAGCTCAGCCGCGAGCGCGGGAAGTCGGTCGTTATTGCCGTCGGCGTAGCGATATTCAATCGAGATATTTTTCCCCTCGATATATCCGAGTTCACGCAAGCCGCGGCGAAACGGCTCCGTGCGGAAGGAGGCCGAGGCGGCGGACGAGGAGCTCAGGTAACCTATCCGCGGAATCTTGCGTGTCTCCTGGGCACCGGCGGAAACGGCAAGCGCCAAAGTTAGAGCGCCTGTCAATGCAACTTTTAAATTGTGACTTTTAAATTTTGAATTCATCGCTCAGGAATCAACTTCAATATTTTCACTTGATCACCCTATCCGCCCTTGCCAGCACGTTCGGCGGAATCGTCAGGCCGATCTGCTTCGCGGTTTTTAAATTGATCACCAGCTCGAACTTCGTCGGCTGTTCGACGGGGAGATCCGCCGGCTTGGCGCCTTTTAAAATTTTATCGACGTAGTAAGCGGCTCGGCGGTCCAAGTCGATGCGGCTCGAACCATAAGACATAAGTCCTCCCGCGTCGACGAACGAGCTGTCCGGATAGATTGCCGGCAGCTTGCTTTTGGTCGTAAAGTGAAAAATCCGCGCTACATTCATCCCGTTGACCCCGTTCTGCAGGACGCCAAGTGCGCCGGCATGCTCTCTCTTGATGGCCGAAAAGGCGGCGTCGAAATCGCCGGCGCTTTGGACTTCCAAAAGTTGGAGCGTTATCTGAAGCTCCTGAGCCGCAGTCTTCATTTTTCCGATCCAGATCGTGTTGCCGGGATAACTTGGAGCCCAAAGAGCCGCCACGCGAAAGACCCTGGGAAACGCCTCCTTGATGAGCTCGAGTTGTTTCCCGCCGACGGCGTCGTTGAGATTCGATAAGCCTGTCACGTTGCCGCCGGGATGCGCGAGGCTGTCGATCAGACCGGTTCCGACGAGGTCGGTGCCGGTGCCGACAATTGGAATCGTATTCGTTGCGTTCTTGGCAGCCTGCGTCGCCGCAGTGCCGGTTACCACGAGGACATTCACCTGCAATTGCAACAGCTCGGCGACGAGCTTTGGAAATCGATCGGTCTCTCCTTCCGCATAGCGGTATTCAATGACGATGTTCTTTCCTTCGATGTAGCCGAGGTCGCGCAGGCCCTGGCGGAACGCTTCGACGACTTCCTTATGGTATGAGCGGGAACCGGAGGCGAGAAAACCGATCCGGGGGAGTCTCTTACCCTGCTGCGCCTCGGCGGATGCACAAAGGACAAGGAGCGTTAGAGAAAGGGCGGCGGCGATAAACGCTTTCACTTGATCACCCTGTCCGCCTTGTACAGTACCGACTGCGGAATCGTTAATCCGATCTGCTTCGCGGTCTTCAAATTGATCACAAGCTCGAACTTCGTCGGCTGCTCGACGGGAAGGTCGGCGGGCTTGGCGCCTTTAAGAATTTTATCGATGTAATAGGCGACGCGGCCGTAACGCCCCGCGAGATCCGCGCCATAGGACATGAGCCCGCCGGCTTCCACGCCGCGTCTGTCGTAGTAAATCGATGGGAGTCGGCTCTTGAGAGCAAAGGAGATAATCCGTTTTTCGTTCGCGGCGATTACAGGATTCCTGCGCGGCACGTAGAGCGCATCCGGGTGCGACTTGCCGATGGCGGCGAATATCTTGTCGAAATCCTCTCCCGTTCGAACCTCCGAAGGCTGAATCATCAGCCGCAGCGCGCGCGCCGTGCCCGGAAGAACCTCTTTTACGTCGAGCGCGCTGTCCGGACGCGTGGGATCGTAGAGGACCGCGACATGCGCGGCGTTTGGAAGGACTTCTTTGAGCAGCTCTAAAACCTTTCCCCCCAGCTCATCGGGGACGCTGGTGATGCCGGTGATATTACCGCCGGGCCGCGCGAGGCTTTGGACGAAGCCGGCTTTGACGGGATCTATCCCGGCGCCCGACATCACGATGGGAATCGTCTTGGTCGCATCCTTGGCGGCCTGGACCGGCAGGTCCCCTCCGGCGACCACGATGACATCGACCTTGAGCCGCACCAGCTCGGCGGCAAGCCCGAAAAGCCGGTCGGTCTTGCCCTCCGCGTATCGATAGTCGGTAGCGATGTTTTGTCCTTCGACGTAGCCCAGCTCGCGCAGCGCCGATCGAATCGCGTCGGCGCGAGGGGCCTCGGTGGATGGATCGGTGGCGGATAGGTATCCTATGCGCGCGGTTTTCTTCGGCTGTTGCGCCTCCGCAGCGTTGCTGACCATGAGAAAAACCGCGGTCAACGCAACCCTGTAGATGATTTTCTTGATATCTCTCAAGATACCTCCGTCCTGCTCCCGGCGAAGAATTATTTGATCACCCGGTCCGCCCGCTTGAGCACCTCTGGCGGGATCGTGACGCCAATCTCCCGCGCCGTCTTGAGGTTGACGATCAGCTCGGGGCGATCGACGACCTCGAACGGCAGGTCGGCGGGCTGCGCGCCCTTGACAATCCGGTCAACATAGGCCGCCAAGCGCCGCGCCGCCTTGGCGACCCTCGTACCGTAGGCGAGCAGCCCCCCCGCGTCCGACAAGCCGCCCGCAAACAAGGTGGGCAGCCGCTGCTGCGCCGCCAGGTCGGCGATGCGTCTTCGATGGGCAACGGTCGCGGGCAGCTCCAGGATCAGCAGCGCGTCCGCGCGCGATCTCTCGATGGCCTGGAAGACTCCCTGCAGATCCGGGCCGGCCTCGGCGATGTCGAGACTCTGCGGCTGCAGACCCAACGCGCGTGCCTGCGCTTCATGACCCTTCGTGTCCCGAAGCGCTTGATCCCCGAGGAGCGTCACGCGCGCCAGCCCGGGCACCACCTCCTTCAGGAGTTCGAGCTTCTTCCTGGCCTCCTGCGGGTCAAAGGTGGTGAGCCCCGTCAGGTTGCCGCCGGGCCGCTCCAGATTCGCGACTAAGCCGTCTTCAACGGGATCGATCACGATCGCCATAACGATGGGAATGGTCGCCGTCGCACGCTTGGCCGCCCAAGCCACCACCGCGCCGATTCCGACGATGATGTCCACCTTGAGACCAACCATTTCGGCAGCCAAGGCAGGGAGCCGGTCGAGCCGCCCTTCCGCCCAGCGCGTTTCGATGACGACGTCCCGGCCGTCGACATAACCGAGTTCGTCAAGGCCCTGCCGGAATGACTGCAAGGGGCCATAGGGCGTGGCGGGCGTGGGGGCAGGGCCGGTGCCGAGAAATCCCACACGCGTCAGCTTGCCCGGCTGCTGCGCTTCGGAGGACCAACAAAGCGCGAAAAGCAGCGCGCACACCGCAAAACTTTTGCCGATCAATTTCACTTGATCACCCTATCCGCCCGCGCCAGCACGTTGGGCGGAATGGTCAAGCCGATCTGCTTCGCGGTTTTTAAATTGATGACGAGCTCGAACTTTGTCGGCTGCTCGACGGGCAGATCGCCGGGTCTGGCGCCCTTGAGAATTTTATCGACGTAGACGGCCACGTGTCGATAGCTGTCTAGAATGTCCGCGCCGTATGACATCATTCCGCCGACCTCGACGAATTCTCGCCTGACGTACGTGGACGGCAGCCGATTGCTCAACGCAAAATTCGCGATCTTTCTTTGATTGGCATTCATGAGCGGGCCCGGAGGCACATAGAGACCATCTGGCCGCTCTTTCATAAGCGCGGCAAATGTCTGGTCAAAACCATCGCTATCCCGCACCTCCCAGGAACGGATCGTCAACCCCAATGCCCGCGCCGCCGCCGGGAGAACTTCCTTGGTTTCAAAAATGTTGCTCCGAATGGCCGGATCGTAAATAACCGCGACGCGGCCCATCTTGACAACTATGTCTTTGAATACCTCCAGCCGCTTACCGCCCAATTCGGCGTACAGGTTGGTAACTCCGGTGATGTTGCCCCCCGGTCGGGCGAGGCTTTCGACCAAGCCGGCATGGACCGGATCGATCCCCTGACCGACCATGACGATGGGAATTGTCCGGGTCGCGTCTTTGGCAGCCTGAATCCACTGATCTCCTGCCGTCACCACGATGAGATCGACTTTCAGACGTACGAGATCGGCGACAGCTTCGGGGGCGCGCTCGGCTTTTCTCTCGGTATAGCGATACTCGATGGCGAGATTTTGTCCCTCGACATAACCCAAGTCGCGTAGCGCCCGCCGAATCGCCTCCGAGCGGGCCGACTCCAGAGCCGGGTCGAGCGCCGAGAGATAGCCGATGCGCGCGACTTTCTTCGGCTGCTGCGCTGCGACGGACAAATTTGTCAAAAGCACAACGCAGGCGGCAAATAGAATTGATTTCAGAAGTCTCACTTGATCACCCGGTCCGCCCGCGCCAGTACGTTCGGCGGGATCGTCAGCCCGATCTGCTTCGCCGCTTTCAAATTGATCACCAGCTCGAATTTCGTCGGCTGCTCGACGGGGAGATCACCGGGCTTTGCGCCTTTTAAAATTTTGTCGACATAGCTGGCGGTGCGGCGGTCCAAGTCGAACAAGCTCACGCCGTAGGTCATCAGCCCGCCGGCTTCGACTTGTTCTATCCTGTTATAAATTGCCGGGAGGCGGCTCTTTATTGCGAATTCTGCAATCTCTTTTCTGCGAATCCCCGCAATGGGATTCGAGACCATCACAAGGAGTGCGTCGGCTCGCTGCTTTTTCGCCGTTCGGAATGCGGTCTCGAAGTCTTCGGAACTTAGCAGGTCCAAATATTGAATTTGCACCTTTAAAGCTTGTCCGGCGATTTCAATTTCTTTTAAAGCCTGCGTGTTGCCCGGATTGCTTGAACTTCCAAAGACAGTCGCCCGTGAGAGTTTTGGAACGATCTCCTTCAGAAGCTCCAGCCGTTTCCCGTTTATTTCCGGGGAAACGATCGACAGCCCCGTAATGTTCCCGCCGGGCCGCGCGAGGCTGGCGACGAAACCGTTGCCGACCGGATCGTTATCCTGCGACATAACAATCGGGATCGTTTTTGTCGCCTCCTTCGCGAGACGAGTTGCTCCCGGACCGCCGGTAACGATGACATCGACCTTAAGACGCACAAGCTCGGCGGCGAGCGCGGGGACGCGGCTTTCCTTCCCGTCGCCGGACCGCCATTCGATGACGAGGTTTTTCTCCTCCGTGTAACCAAGTTGGCTGAGTCCTTGCCGGAACGCGGCGTAACGGGCCGAGTTGACGGAAAACGGGGAGATGGCGAGATATCCGATGCGCGCGACTTTCGCCGGGTGTTGGGCTTCGGAGGGCGAACAAAGCGCAACGAGCAACATCGCCGCGAGAAAAAAGAATATCGATTTTCGATTAATGAGTTTTAAATTCAACATTTGACAATCAACATTCAACGTCACTTGATCACCCGGTCCGCCCGCGCCAGTACGTTCGGCGGGATCGTCAGCCCGATCTGCTTCGCCGCTTTCAAATTGATCATCAGCTCGAACTTCGTCGGCTGCTCGACGGGAAGATCGGCGGGCTTCGCGCCCTTGAGGATTTTGTCGACGTACCACGCCGCGCGGCGGTACAAATCGGCGGGATTTGGCGCATAGGACATGAGGCCGCCGACCTCCACCTGCGTTCTATCTCCGAATATGGTCGGCAGACGATTCCTCTGCGCGGCTTCCGAGATGCGCCTTCGCTGAGCATTGATAAGGAAATTCTGCAAGATAATAAGCGCCTGGAGCCGTTTCACAATTGCCCCTTCGAAGGCAGTCTCGATATCATCGGGACTTCTGACCTCCAGGGATTGAACCTGAACCTCCAACGCGCGCGCGGCGGCCTCCGTCTGCTTCAAATTGTCGGCGCTGCTTGGATCGCCAGGGTTCAAAAGCACACCGATGCGGGTGAGCTTCCCAACTGTCTCGCTCAGCAACTCAAATCGTTTCCCGGCTAAGCCCGAAGAGATATTTGTCAGTCCTGTGATATTCCCTCCTGGACGCGCGAGGCTGGCGATGAGTCCCTCCTTAACCGGATCGCCACCGGTAGTCACGACGATGGGGACCGTTCTAGTGGCCTGCTTGGCGGCGAGAGCCCGGTCGCTCCCGAAGTCACAATCACTTCCACCTTGAGGCGGACCAATTCGGTCGCTGCATCGGCAAGCTTATCTAATTTCCCGCCGGCATCACTGCGCACGATAACGATGTTTCGACCCTCTACGTATCCGAGCTCGCACAGGCCTTGTTGAAATGCCGCATATCGTTCCGGGAGCACGGACTTGAAGCTGACCGCTAGCCAGCCTATGCGGGGAATGTTTTTCCGCTGCTGCGCGGCGGCCGGGAAGCCCATGGCAGTGAGCACGGCGGCAAGGACAAATCCGGTGATCTTTTTGCTCATGTTTTCACTCTCGCCCGCCGGCTACAGCCCCGCTCACTTGATCACCCTATCCGCCCTTGCCAGTACGTTGGGCGGAATCGTCAGCCCAATCCGCTGAGCCGTTTTTAAATTAATCACCAATTCAAATTTCGTCGGCTGCTCGACCGGGAGATCGGCGGGCTTGGCACCTTTTAGAATCTTGTCGACGTACTGCGCGAGCCGGCGGAAGCAGTCGTTGAGATTCGGGCCGTAGGAAACGAGCCCGCCGTCTTCGACGTACTCCTTCCAGCCGAACATCGACGGCATGCGCGCTTTCACGGCGAAATCCGATAGCTGTTCGACGTGCGACAGCGTGAAGGCGTCGGGAAAGGTCAGCATGCCGCCCGGACGCTCTTTTCGCATTGCATCGAAGGCCTTGTCGAAATCGGCTCCGGTCGTAAGCGACAGATACTGCAGCGAAGTTTTCATCGCCTGCGCCGCGGCTTGGGTCTCTTTGAATTCATTTTGCTCGCCGGGATGCGAGCGGTTGGCGAGAACCGCTACGCGTGAGAGTTTGGGCGACAACTCTTTCAGCAATTCGAGACGCTTCCCGGCCAGCTCCAGCGCGAGAAAGGTCATGCCGGTCATGTTGCGGCCCGGGCGCGCGAGGCTTGCGACGAAGCCGGCCTCGACCGGATCGCCGCTGAAGCCGAAGACGACGGGAATGCTGCCGGTCGCCAAGCCGATCGAGCGCGCCGTCGGTCCTTGCGTGATGATCGCGTCGACCTTCAGCTGAACGACTTCGTTGGCAAGCGCCGGAAGCTTGTCGCGGTCCTCGGAGCTGCGGTATTCGACGACGATGTTTCGTCCTTCGACGTATCCGAGATCCGCGAGCCCCTGCCGCAACGCTTCGTAGAATGGAGACGGTCCCGAAGCGGCTGCGATAAAAGCGATGCGGTAAAGCTTCGCCGGCTGGGCCGCGGCGCAGCCGGTCCAGAAAGCGATGATAAACGCAACGGCCAAGTATTTCATAAACATTCTCCGCTCAAAACCCAGCGCAACGTCCGTGCCACTTTTGCGCACGCGGTTCCCGGCTGTCAAGCTAGCGGAAATATCAGGTGTTTTTAAAGATCGCGCGAGAGGGCGCAAGGTCTTGAGAAAGCGTCGGGGGTAGCGCTTTTGCTATAGCTCGATAGCCAAAGCGCTTCAGTCGATCTTGAGCGATTTGAGGAGCCGGAAAAGATGGGTCTTGTGCAGTCCCAGCAGCTTCGCCGCCTCCGTGCGGTTGCCCTGGGCGCGGGCGAGCGCGTCGCGGACGAGCTGGCGGCGCGCGGCGTCGACCGCCTGGTGGTAGGAGATCGCGCCCGGCGCGGCGGCTTCGGCGGCGCCGCCGAGCGGAAACTCGCCGAGATCGAGCTCGGGCCCCGGACCGAGGACGACGGCGCGCTCGATAATGTTGCCGAGCTCGCGCACGTTGCCCGGCCAGTCGTAGGCCGAGAGCCGCGATAGAATATCCGGCGGGAGCGGGTCGAATCTTTTTTTCGTCTCCCGCGCGTAGCGCTGGACGAAAAACTCCGCCAGCGGCGCGATGTCTTCGCCACGCTCGCGCAGCGGCGGCAGCACAATCGGAACGACGTTGAGCCGGTAGAATAGGTCCTCGCGAAAGCGGCCCTGCTTCACGTCCGCTTCGAGGTCGCGGTTCGTCGCGGCGATGATGCGCACGTCGACGCGGATCGGGCGGCCGCCGCCGACGCGCTCGAACTCGCGCTCTTGGAGAAAGCGCAAGAGCTTGGTCTGCACCTCCTGGCCGATATCGCCGACCTCGTCGAGAAAGATCGTGCCGCCGTCGGCGCGCTCCATCTTCCCTTTCTTCAGCTGGTGCGCGCCTGTGAACGCGCCCTTCTCGTGGCCGAACAATTCGCTTTCGAGCAGCTCCTTGGAGAGCCCGACGCAGTTGATCGCGACGAACGGCCTGTCGCGCCGGTCGCTCCATTGATGAATCGCGCGCGCGACGATCTCTTTGCCGGTGCCGCTCTCGCCCAATAGCAGGATTGTCGCCTTGCTCGCCGCCGCCTTTTTCGCGGCGTCGACGGCCCGGTTCATCTTCGCGCTCGGGCCGATGACGAGCCGGTGGCGGTCGCCGAGCTCTTCGGAGAGGATTTCGACCTCGCGTCTTAGCTTCTCGCGCTCGAGCGCCTTTTCGACGGCGAGCGCGAGGTGGTCGGGCTCGAACGGCTTGGGAATAAAATCGTACGCGCCTTCCTTCATCGCGAGCACCGCGCGCTCGATCGTGCCGTACGCGGTGAGGACGATCACCGGCGCGTCGTTGCCGCGGCTTTTGAGCTCCTTCATCACCTCGATGCCGTTCATATCCGGCATCTGGTAATCGAGCAGGATCAAGTCGGGCCGGAAGGAATCGAAAGCCGCCAGCGCCGCGGCGCCGTCCGCCGCCCGCTCGATCGCATAGCCCCGGTCGGCGAGCTCCTGCTCGAGCACGTCGAGATTGAACGGCTCATCGTCGACGATGAGGATATTGGCCATCAACGTCCTGAAACTAGAGCGATGCCGCGGCGCTGTCAACCAATTCGATCGCGCATCCTCCATTCCGCGAGACGCCTCCTCTGCTACAATTATCCCAGGCTATCGTAAGGAGGGAATATGCGTATCCACCTGCAATTGGCCGCTGCGGCGCTGGCGGCGGCGCTCAGCGCTCGGGCGGCCGCCGCCGACGATGCCGGGAAAGCCGCCTACGACAGGCTCTGCGTCTCCTGCCACGGCGCGGACGGCAAAGGCAATCCGGCCATGGCGGAGGCGTTCGGCGGCGCAAACCTCGACATCGCGAATCAACAGGTGGCCGGCAAGAGAGACGAGGAGCTGATGAAAATCATCGCCGACGGCAGAGGTAAAATGCCGGCGGCGGGCAAATCCCTCAGCCCGGCCGACCAGCAGGCCGTGATCGCCTATATAAGGTCGCTCGTGCAATAGCCTCGATGCGCGAGCGTCTGATTGACAAGTCCGGCCTCGCGGAATATCTAGGCCACGGAGGTGCGATCATGCCGGAGAAGATCACCGCGCTAAGCCCGATGGGCTATCCGCCGAAGGTGGAGCGCCGCGCGCTCGCGCCGCGCCTCGACACGCTGGACGGCAAGACCGTTTATCTCGTCGACTGCCGCTTCGACGATTCCGAGCTTCTGCTCAAAGAAATCCAGAATTGGTTCCGCGATCGCATGCCGGGCGTGAAAACGATTCTCACCCGCATCTCCAGCGTCTACACGAAGGACTCGCCGGAGACGTGGGAGGAGATCAAGGCGAACGGCGACGCCGCGATCATCGGCGTCGGCCATTGAAGCACGTGCGCGCCGGCGGTCGCCGCGCACGGAATGCGAATCGATCACGACTACGGCGTCCCGACGGTCGCCGTGCATACGTCCGTATTCAAATGGGTGGTGCGCTCGGTCGCCGGCGCGAACGGCATGCCGCACATGCGGCAAGTCTTCGTGCCGCAGCCGGTGATCGGGAAAACCCCGGGCGAGCTGCGCGCCTACGTCGAAGGCAGAGATCCGGTGAACGACCGGCCGGTGATGCAGGAGATCGTCGAGGGACTTACGCGGCCGTTCGGCGAAGACGAGGTAGCCGGCGCCGAGTTCGAGCGGACGACGCCGCGCGTCGCCGATTCGGGCAGCGAAGACGATCTGCAGATTTTGTTTCGCGAGAAGCGCTGGACCGATCAGCTCCCGATCGTGCTCCCGACCGAGGAGCGCGTCGCGGCGATGCTCAAGGGCACTCACCGCAAGCCCGACGAGATCGTCGGCCACATGCGGCCGACCGATTTCCGCGAATACTGGCAGTACACCGTCGAGAAGGTCGCGGTCAACGCCGTCATGGCGGGCGCCAGGCCGGAATATCTCCCAGTAATCCTCGCCGCCGCGGCGAGCGGCGTCAGCGCGCGCGGCAGCTCGACCAGCTCGATGGCGACGATGGCGGTCGTCAACGGACCGATTCGAAACGAGATCGGCATGAACTGCGGTCTCGGCGCGCTCGCGCCGTACAACCACGCAAACGCGACGATCGGCCGCGCCTATAATCTATTGTCGCAGAACCTGCAGGGGGGCTCCGAGCCCGGCCACACATATATGGGATCGATGGGCAATGCGTACGCGTACGGCAGCGTGACCTTCGCCGAGAACGAGGAGCGCAGCCCGTGGGAGCCTTTTCACGTAACGCACGACTTCAAGCCGACCGACAGCGCGGTGAGCCTGTTCACCGGCTGCCGCGCGACGGCATTCTCGCTCGGGCTGCGCGAGAAACACTGGCGCGATCATGTGCAGAATCTCTTGCGCGGGCTCGACCCGCGCACGCCGCCGGTTTTTCTTCTCGACCCGCTCGCCGCGCGCATGTTCATCGACCGCGGCGGCTTCAAATCGAAGCAGGAGATGATCGCGTGGATCGACGATAACGCGCGCATGCCGGCGGAAGTATTCTGGGACTATCAGCTGGCGCAGAACTACGTCTATCCGCGCGCGACCTTCGGCGAGGAGCCGTGGGCGACACGGCTCAAGGCAGCGCCCGACGAACCGATCCAAATGTTTTTAACCAAGGACATCCACGTCGTGATCGTCGGCGGCGAGACTAATCCCTACTATCGCATCATGGGCGCGACCTATCACAAGACCGCGTCCGTCGACGAGTGGCGCTAGGGCGAACGGCGGGTTCATAATCCGTTTATCAGAACTTTCGCGCCGCGGATTTTTCCTTCCTTGAGCTCGGCGAGCGCGCGGTTGGCGTCTTCGAGGCGGAATTCCTGGACCTCGGGAACGATGGGAATATCCGCCGCGAGCGTCAAGAACTCGCGGATGTCGGCGCGGACGACGTTAGCGACGCTCTTGATCTCTTTTTCCATCCAGAGATGCTTCGCGTAGTCGAGCCGTAGGAGCGAATTCTTATCGCCGTCTTCCTTACGGATGGCGTTGACGACGAGCCTGCCGCCGGGTGCGAGCTGCGCGAGCGCTTCGACGACGGTGTTCCATACCGGCGTGGTATCGATGATGCGATCCAATTTCTCAGGCGGCGGCGCGGCGGTTTCGCCGGCCCAGGCGGCGCCGAGCGAGCGCGCAAACTCCCGCTCCGCCTCGCGGCGCGCGAAGACGAAAACCGGCGAGCGCGGGAAGCGCCGGCGCGCGAGCTGCAGCACGAGGTGCGCCGAGGCGCCGAAGCCCATGAGGCCGAGAATCTGGCCGTCCTCGAGCTGCGCCAATCGCAGCGAGCGGTAGCCGATCGCGCCGGCGCACAGCAGCGGCGCCGCCTGCGCATCGGAGAACACGTCCGGGATCGGATAGGCGGAGATCTCCGGCACGGTCATGTACTCCGCATAGCCGCCGTTCGCGTCTCGGCCGGTCGCGCGGAAATCGGCGCACAAGTTCTCCTCGCCGCGGCGGCAGTAGCGGCACTGCCCGCAGCTCGAATAAATCCAGCCGACGCCGACGCGGTCGCCCGCGCGAAAATTCCGCGAACCATTCGCTTGCGCGACGCGGCCGACGATCTGATGGCCCAGGATGACGGGCAGCCGCGGCGGCGTGCGCCCTTCGATCTCGTCGAGCTCGGTGTGGCAGACGCCGCACGCGGAGACTTTGACGAGGACTTCGCCCTCGGCGGGCTTCGGCGCGGGAAGATCTTCGAGCTTGAGGCGCGCTTCGGCGCTTCCGAGCGCGCCGATTTTTTCCAGCACCATCGCCTTCATGCCGCAATGTAGCCTACGCGAAAACAGTCTCGCTCACAAAAGAATTTTAAATCGAATGGTCGCTCGATAACGCCGGCGGGATCTCACGAGGCGTTGCGCGCGGCTCCGCTGCGGCCGTCGCCTGGTACGATTCCATCTTGCGGCGAAGACGCCGGCTTGAGGCCCGTGACTTCGCGAATCTCTTCGGCGTTGAGGGTTTCGCGCGCGACCAGCGCCGCCGCGAGCGCGTCGAGCTGCTTTCGATGCACGATGAGGAGCCGCCGCGCCTCTTCATAGCTCTCGACGATGATGCGGCGCACCTCGGCGTCGATCGCTTCGGCGGTGGCCTCGCTGTACGGCTTCTGCCCGGTGTAGCCGTCGGGGCCGGCGAGATAAGGATTCTCTTTGGGTGCAAGCTCCACGAGACCGACGCGGTCGCTCATGCCCCAGCGCGTGACCATGCGCCGCGCGAGCGCGGTCGCCTGCTGGATGTCGCTCTCTGCGCCGGTCGTCTTGGTCTCGTAGACCATCTCCTCTGCCGCGCGCCCGCCGAGCGCGCCGACGATTCTTCCGCGGAGATAATCCTCAGGATAGTTGTAGCGCTCGGTGTCGGGCCGCTGGTAGGTCATGCCGAGCGCCTGCCCGCGCGGCACGATCGTCACGCGATTCACCGGATCGGCGCCCGGGACGACGAGGCCCAGAATCGCGTGACCGCCCTCGTGATAGGCGATGCGCTCCTTGTCGGCGCGGGTCAGGAGCAGCGGGCGCTCGGGGCCGAGGATGATCTTCTCGAGCGAATCGAGGAAATCCTTCTGGCGCACTTCGTTCTGATTTCGCCGCGCCGCCAGCAGCGCGGATTCATTCACGAGGTTTTTTATATCAGCGCCGGAAAAGCCCGGCGTCGCCGCGGCGATCTCGGTGAGGCTCATATCCTTGGCGAGCGGCACGGTGCGCGTGTGAACTCGCAGAATCGCCTCGCGTCCGTTCTTATCGGGCAGGTTGACGATGACGCGCCGGTCGAAGCGGCCCGGACGGAGCAGCGCCTTGTCGAGCACGTCGGGCTGGTTCGTTGCCGCGAGCACGATGATGCCCTCGCGGCTGGAAAAGCCGTCCATCTCCGTCAGGATTTGATTCAACGTCTGCTCCTGCTCGCTCGAGCCGCCGATCACCATCTGTCCGCGCGCGCGGCCGATCGCGTCGAGCTCGTCGATAAAGATGATCGCCGGCGCGTTCTCGCGCGCCTGCTTGAACAGATCGCGCACGCGCGCCGCGCCGACGCCGACGATCATCTCGACGAACTCCGAGCCGCTCATCGAGAAAAATGGCACGCCGGCCTCTCCCGCGACCGCCCGCGCGAGCAGCGTCTTCCCGGTACCGGGCGGGCCGATCAGCAATACGCCTTTCGGAGCCGCGCCGCCGAGGCGCGTGTATTTGGGCGGATCTTTGAGAAAATCGACGATCTCGACCAGCTCGTTCTTGGCTTCGTCGATGCCGGCGACGTCGTTGAACGTCACCTTTGCGCCCTGCCCTTCGTCGTAGCGGCGGGCGCGGCTCCGTCCGAAACCCATGATGCCGCCCGCGCCGCCGCCCTGCTGCGCTGCGCGGCGAAAAATCCAGACGTAAAAACCGATGAACAAGAGCGCC